>CAYRDC010000013.1:0-69205 GCA_964422925.1 uncultured Chitinophagales bacterium
CGGACGATGAAAGCGAAATCATAGAAAAAATTGACATCGGGGGAATTGCCCTGATTCGCGCGGCTGCCAAAAATTACCAGGACACGCTGGTAATCTCGCACCGGGGCCAGTACCCGGATCTGCTGCGTCTGCTGGAAGAAGAGGATGGTTTCACCGGGCTGGAGCAGCGTAAAGCTTTCGCCCGCGATGCCTTTGGGGTCAGTTCGCATTATGACACCGCTATCTTCCATTATTTCAACCGGGAAGACACCGCGCACGCCCTGAAGGTCAGCCTGCACGAGGCCCGGGAGCTGCGTTACGGGGAGAACCCCCACCAGCAGGGGGTGTTTTTCGGGAACCTGGAAGAAGCTTTTGAGCAATTGCACGGCAAGGCCATCAGCTACAACAACCTGGTGGACATAGATGCCGCGGTACGGGTAATTGCTGAATTTGACCACCCGGCCGTAGCCATCCTGAAGCATACCAACGCCTGCGGGCTGGCCGAACGGGACAGTTTATCCGAAGCCTGGGAAGCGGCCCTTGCCGGTGACCCGGTATCCGCTTTTGGCGGGATTATCATCGTGAACCGGCCAATGGATGAAGTCACCGCGGAAGGCATCAACAAGCTGTTCGTGGAAGTGGTGATCGCCCCGGATTTTGAACCGGAAGCCCTCAGCCTGCTCCGCGGGAAGAAAAACCGTATCCTGCTCCGCCAGAAGCAGTTCACCTTCGGCACCAGCCAGTACCGCAGCCTGCTCAACGGGGCCGTGTGGCAGGAGCTTGACCTCAAAACCGAAACAGAAGCCGATTTCCAGGTAGTCACCCAGCGCATACCGGAAAAAGAAGAAATAACCGACCTGGTGTTCGGCAACAAAGCTGTCAAACACCTGAAATCCAATGCCATAGCCCTGGCAAAAGGGAAACAGCTCATTGGCATAGGCACGGGTCAGACCAGCCGTGTGGACGCCCTGAAGCAGGCCATCGCCAAAGCCAGCCATTTCAAATTTGACCTGCGGGGTGCCATTATGGCTTCCGATGCTTTCTTCCCATTTCCGGATTGCGTGGAGATCGCGCATGAAGCCGGTATCCGGGCCGTGATCCAGCCCGGGGGCAGTATCCGCGACCAGGCTTCCATCGATTTCTGCAATGCCCATGAGATGGCCATGGTCTTTACCGGAACCCGCCACTTTAAACATTAGGTAACCCGGGATCCCCTGATAGAAAGGTTATTCTTTTGATTTTCATCTGAATTTGGGCTAAATTTCCGTTCCCTTCCGGCAATCTTTTTATTTTTACACGCTTAAATCGGGAGGCTTCCGCAAGCATGGGACTATTTAACTTTTTTACGCAGGAAATCGCCATTGACCTGGGCACTGCCAACACCCTGATCATTTACAACGACAAGGTGGTTGTGGATGAGCCCTCTATCGTAGCCATTGACCGCAGGACAGACAAGGTTATTGCCGTGGGCAGCCGGGCCATGCAGATGCATCAGAAAACACATGAAAACCTGAAAACCATTCGTCCGCTGAAAGACGGTGTCATTGCGGATTTTCAGGCTGCTGAAGCCATGATCCGGGCCATGATCAAAATGATCAATCCCAAGGGAAAACTGTTCAAACCGTCCCTGGTCATGGTGATCTGCATTCCTTCCGGGATTACGGAAGTGGAAAAACGGGCGGTCTATGATTCTGCCGAGCAGGCTGGCGCCCGCGAAAGGTATTTGATCCATGAGCCCATGGCAGCCGCTATCGGCATTGGCATTGATGTGGAGGAGGCTATCGGGAATATGGTGATCGATATCGGTGGCGGCACTACGGAAATCGCGGTAATCGCCCTGTCGGGCATAGTATGCAACCAGAGTATCCGGGTAGCGGGGGATGAATTCAATTATGATATCATCAATTACATGAGGCGGCAGCATAACCTGCTGATTGGGGAGCGCACAGCCGAACAGATCAAGATCAATGTAGGTTCCGCGCTGACCGAACTGGATGAACCGATTGATGATTACATGGTCAACGGGCGTGACCTGATGACCGGCATTCCCAAGCAGATCACAGTCAATTACGCGGAAATTGCCCATGCCCTGAATAAATCCATTACGAAGATTGAAGAAGCCGTACTGAAAGCGTTGGAGAGCACCCCTCCGGAACTGGCGGCAGATATTTATCAAACTGGTTTATACCTGACCGGTGGAGGAGCGTTGCTCCGCGGGCTGGACAAGCGGATTGCCCAGAAAACCAAATTGACCGTGCATATCGCGGACGATCCCTTGCGGGCTGTCGTGCGGGGAACGGGCATTGTATTGAAAGAACGGGCCAAGTATCAGAATATCCTGATGTCATAAACCGTCCGGCTGGCGGTATAAACCATGCGCATGCATGCGAAACCTGATCTTATTTTTGATCCGGAATTACGCGGTATTCCTGTTCCTGATACTGGAAGCCACCGGGTTTCTGCTAACCTATAATCAGAACCATTACCAGCGGGCTTTTTTTGTGCATTCCGCCAATTCCGTTGCCGGGGGCTTGTTCAACACCCTGGACCGAACGCGTGATTATTTTGCCCTCAGGCGCATCAACGACAGCCTGCTGGCTGAGAACGCCCGGCTGCACAACCAGTTACCGGGAGCCCGGCAGGCCGATACGGGAAAAGTTTATGAAATTGCCGACACTTTGTTCCAGCAGGTCTACCGCTACATTCCCGCCCGGGTGATCAATAACAGCACGACCCAGTACGATAATTACCTGACGCTGGACCGGGGCAGCAAGGATGGCATACGGCCCGGGATGGGCGTGGCGGGGCCGCAGGGCATAGTTGGAGTAGTGAAAAATGTCTCCTGGAATTTTTCCAATGCCGTTTCGGTGCTGCATCACCGTTTCCGCGCCAGGGCGCGGATCAGTCGCACCGGGACGACCGGTACCCTCACCTGGGAAGGGCCCGATGCCCGTTATGCCCAGCTGAATGAAATCGGCCGCTTCATACAACTGAAAACAGGAGATACCGTGGTCACTTCTTCCTACTCCACGGTTTTTCCGGAAAACCTGTTGATCGGGCAAATCGATTCTTTTTACCTGCCCGAAGGCAGTGACTTTTATAATGTACGGGTCCGGCTCAGCACCGATTTCAGCAGCCTGGAATATGTGTATGTGATCAATTACCTGTTTAAAACCGAACAGCAGGAGCTGGAGGAGGCCGGCAGAAATGAGTAGGAACCCATTAAACCATATCGTCCGCTGGGTGGTGCTGCTGCTGGTGCAGGCTCTCTTTGCCAATCATATCGCTCTGGATGGCTATGCCACGCCACAGGTATACATCCTGTTCATCCTTATGTTGCCGCTGGATGCCCCGGCCTGGGTGGTGCTGATCTCCTCTTTTCTCCTGGGCCTGGGAGTGGATATGTTCAGCAACACAGGAGGCATGCATGCCATGGCAGCCACATTGATTGCTTTTCTGCGGCCTTATATCGTGGCCCTCATTGCCCCGGCTGAAGGATATGAACCGGAAGACGAACCCAAAATTCAGAGCCTGGGATTCAGATGGTTTGCCCTGTACGCGGCCCTCGGGACCATAGTGCATCACCTTTTGTTTTTCACCCTGGAGATCATGAGTTTTGCCCATCCGTCCTATCTGTTCAGCCGCATGGGTTGGTCGGCATTGTTTACCTGGGTCCTGCTGATCCTGATCCAATTGTTGTTTTCCCCGGTACGGGTTAAAAAAGGCTATGGATGAACGACCGGGACGACAGCAGGCGTTGGGTGATTACCTTGCTCGTATCAGGCTTGAGCCTGCTGCTGTTGTTCCGGTTGTTTTACCTGCAGGTGCTGGATCCATCTTACCGGCATAAGGCCAGTGATATCGGCCGGGAGACCATTTACCCCGCCCGGGGGCTGATGTACGACCGGAACGGGGAATTGATGGTCAGCAATGAGCCCGCCTACGACATCCTGGTGATCCGTTCAGAGATCCGTAACCTGGACACAGCCCGCCTGGCAGTCTTGCTGGACTTGCCGGATTCCCTGATCCGGGCACGCTTTCATGAGCTGGAAGCCAACCGGCTCGGGTATTATTCGCCCTGGAAACCGGCCCTGCTGGTCAGCCACCTGCGGCCGGAACAGGTAGCTGCTTTCCAGGAAAAACTGTTTGCCTTCCCGGGGTTTTACATCCGCACCCGGTCGGCCCGGTATTATCCTTTTGCGGTGGCAGCCCATGTCCTGGGCGATATCGGGGAAGTAAATGACGCGGAAATCCGGCAGCACACGGAGGTGTACGAACCGGGCGATTTGATCGGGAAAAGCGGCCTGGAACGCTATTATGAAAGCCGCTTGCGAGGGCAGAAAGGAGTCCACTACTACCTGAAAGACAAAATGGGCCGCCCGTTGGGCGAGTTTGAAAACGGCCAGTTCGATACCATGGCAGTCCGGGGACAGGACCTTACCACCACGCTGGATATCCGTTTGCAGGCTTACGGGGAATGGCTTATGGAAGGCAAGCGGGGCAGCATTGTGGCCATTGACCCGTCCACTGGCGGCATCCTGGCCCTGGTCAGCAGCCCGGGCTACGACCCGAACCTGCTGGTCGGAAGACAGCGCGGGGAACAATATTCTGCTTTGCTGCGGGATTCTGTCAATAAGCCGCTCATTAACCGTCCCCTGTCCGCCCAGTACCCGCCCGGATCCACTTTCAAGCCCCTTATGGCCTTGATCGCCCTGCAGGAAGGCACACTGCGCACCAACACCGGTTTTCCCTGCCATGGCGGATTTACCATTTCCGGCCTGCATGTCGGCTGCCATAACCACCCGGCCATCCATAACCTGACAGAAGCCATTCAACATTCCTGCAATGCCTATTTCTGCAATGCCTTTGCCCACCTGATCGAATCGGGCCAATACCGCGATGAAAAGGAAGCGCTGGCGACATGGGCCCGGTATCTGAATGGCTTTGGTTTGGGCCGGCTTACGGGAGTGGACCTGCCTTCTGAAGGCAAGGGATTCGTTCCCGGGCCGGAGTATTACGACAAGCTGTACCAGGGATACCGCTGGCGGGCTTCCACCATTATTTCGGCCGGCATCGGGCAGGGAGAGCTCCTGGTGACTCCGCTACAGCTGGCCAACGCCTATGCCATCATTGCCAACGGAGGGTGGTTTTATCCGCCTCACCTGGCCATGTCGTTCAACGGGGATACCACCGGACTGGGCAAATATTATCACCGGCAAAACAGTGGCATTGACCCGGAATATTTTGATGCCATTCTGGACGGTTTGCAGGAGGCTGTGGACCATGGTACCGCCCGCCTGGCCAGGGTAGACAGTGTCACTGTATGCGGCAAAACGGGCACCGCCCAGAACCCGCATGGGAAGGATCATTCCATTTTCGCGGCTTTCGCGCCCCGGGAAAACCCGAAAATCGCCATTGCCGTGGTGGTTGAAAATGCCGGATTCGGGGGAACCTGGGCCGCGCCCATTGCCGGGCTGATGATTGAAAAATACCTGAAAGGATATATCCCCAGGCAAAAAAAATGGCTGGAAAATTATGTACGGCAAAAGATAATTAACTATGCAGCGGAGTGAAAATATCGGCAGCTGGATCGACTGGTGGAGCCTGATCCTGTATGAGGCTCTGCTGGCTATGGGCTGGGCCATGGTGTATGCCGTGGAATATCGCGGGGAAAATTCGGTTTTATTCGATCTGAGCACACAATACGGAAAGCAATTGCTTTGGATTGCCATTTCCCTGGCGACCGGGCTGGCTATTCTGATCATCGATCATAAATTTTACATCACTTTTTCGTGGTTCCTGTACATTTTGGCCATTGCGGCCCTGGTGGGGGTATTGGTACTGGCTCCGGAAGTGAAAGGGGCCCGTTCGTGGTTCAGCATAGGGGCCTTCAAGCTGCAGCCTTCCGAACTGGCCAAATTTGCCACAGCCCTGGCCCTGGCCCGTTACCTGACCGGGCTGAATGTATCCTTGCGCAAGGGACGGCACCGTATCGCAGCGCTTGGGATTATCCTGCTCCCGGCCGGGTTGATCCTGTTGCAGCCTGACCCGGGTTCCGCGCTGGTCTTTCTGGGGCTTACGCTCGCTTTGTACCGGGAAGGATTTCCTGCCTGGCCCATGTGGCTGATCCTGGCGCTGGGTTTTTTGTTCCTGGCCACTATCCTCTGGGGTTCCCTGCCGGTGCTGGCCGGGTTGGCGGTGATCTGGCTGCTGGCTTCCCTGCTTTCACTCAGGCGCAAGCGGCAGGCAAGGAGCCGGCTGTTTTCCCTGCTGCTGGGGTTTGTTTTGCTGGGCGGATTTGTGCAGGTGGCCGTGCCTTTCACTTTTAACCATATCCTGAAAGAGCACCACCGCAACCGGATTAACGTGATACTGGGCAAGGAAACCACCCGCGGGGCGGATTATAACGTGATGCAATCCAAAATCGCCATCAGCAGCGGAGGCCTGTCAGGGAAAGGGTATCTGCAGGGCACCATTACGAAAGGAGAATTTGTACCGGAGCAAAGCACGGATTTTATATTCAGCACCGTGGGGGAAGAGTTCGGGTTTTTGGGTTCCCTGCTGGTCATCGGGCTGTTTACGGCTTTCCTCCTGCGGCTGATTGCCCTGGCCGAACGGCAGCGCTCCCGGTTCAGCCGCATATACGGATACGCGGTGGTCAGTATTTTCCTGGTTCATGTTATCATAAACATTGCCATGGCTACCGGGGTTTTCCCGGTGGTAGGCATTCCCCTGCCCTTTTTCAGCTATGGCGGATCGGCTTTGCTGGGTTTCAGCATATTGTTTTTCATCATGCTGAAACTGGATGCCACGCGGAAGCTTATTTTCCGGTAAATAAACCCGCGGAGCCAACTGCCTTTCAATTCGTAATTTTGGCACTTTAAACACAGCGATACATGATGCGGACACATACCTGCGGTGAGCTCAGGCTGGAAGATTGCGGAAAGGAAGTCATTCTGTGCGGATGGGTTCAGAAAAGCCGGGACCTGGGCGGAATGACATTTGTCGACCTGCGCGACCGGTACGGGATTACGCAAGCCGTTTTCAGCATGGATGATGACCCGGCCCTGTGCGACAGGGCCCGCAGGCTCGGACGGGAATTCGTGGTCCGCGTCCACGGTACGGTGCGAGAAAGAAGCAATAAAAACCCGCAGCTGCCCACCGGTGACATTGAGCTGAAAGCCCGGCAACTGGAAGTGCTGAACAAAAGCAAAGTACCTCCTTTTACGATCGAAAAAGAAACCGATGGAGGCGATGATCTGCGGATGCAATACCGGTACCTGGACCTGCGCAGGCCGGATTTGCGGACCAACATGGAGCTGCGCCACCGGATGGCACGGGCCACACGGGCTTACCTGGATAAACAGGGTTTCCTGGAAATTGAAACGCCTTTCCTGATTAAAACCACCCCCGAAGGGGCCCGGGATTTTATTGTCCCTTCCCGGCTCAACCCCGGAAAATTCTACGCCCTGCCCCAGTCACCCCAGACTTTCAAGCAATTGCTCATGGTGGCGGGATTTGACCGATATTTCCAGCTGGTGAAATGTTTCCGCGATGAAGACCTGAGGGCCGACCGGCAGCCGGAATTCACCCAGATCGACTGTGAAATGTCGTTCGTTGACCGGGAAGATGTACTGGAGACCTTTGAAGGGCTGATGCGCCATTTATTCCGGGAAATCAGGGGTATCGACCCGGGGCCTTTCCCCAGGATGAGCTATGCCGAAGCCTTGGAAACCTACGGCACCGACAAGCCGGACCTCCGGTTCGGCATGCCCATTTGCGATATCAGCTCTCTGGCGCGGGGACACGGGTTCGGGGTATTCGACCAGGCGGGCCTTGTGGCCTGCATCACGGTGCCCGGGGCAGCCGGTTATTCGCGCAAGCAGCTGGATGTCCTGACGGACTTTGTAAAGAAACCGCAGGTAGGCGCCAAAGGGCTGGTTTACGTGAAATGGCTGGAAGACGGGCAGTTCAAGTCATCGGTTGATAAGTTTTTTGATCCCGGCCAGTTGCAGG
The DNA here is from genome assembly GCA_964422925.1 of uncultured Chitinophagales bacterium. GTDB lineage: Bacteria > Bacteroidota > Bacteroidia > Chitinophagales > S012-47 > CAYRDC01. The sequence continues at coordinate 7,996 of CAYRDC010000013.1, forward strand.
GCTGGGCAGACAAGGCCGGAGCCTCCCCGGGCGACCTGCTGTTGATTATGGCCGGGGATCCGGAGGAAACCAGGCGCCACCTGGGCATCCTGCGCCTCGAAATGGCCGAACGGCTGGGGCTGCGAAAAGAGGATGTCTTCAAGCCTTTGTGGGTGGTTGATTTCCCCTTGCTGGAATGGGATGAAGAGGAAAACCGGTTCACTGCGCTGCACCACCCGTTCACTTCTCCCCGGGCCGACCAGCTTGGCCTGCTCGAATCCGATCCCGGGGCGGTGCTGGCCAATGCCTACGATATGGTCATCAATGGCGTGGAAGTGGGTGGCGGCTCCATCCGTATCCACGACCGCAAGCTGCAGGAAAAAGTGTTTGAACTGCTCGGGTTCAGCCGTGAGGAAGCCCGGGAGAAATTCGGGTTCCTGATGGGCGCTTTTGAATACGGGGCTCCGCCACACGGGGGCATTGCCTTCGGGTTTGACCGCCTGTGCGCCCTGTTTGCCGGCCAGGAATCCATCCGGGATTTTATTGCTTTTCCGAAAAACAATGCCGGCAGGGATGTTATGCTGGACGCTCCTTCGGAAGCTGACCAGCAGCAACTGAACGAACTTTACCTGGATATACGGCCATTGCCTGAATAGGGGGAATACAGAGGTGCGACCCTTTTTTTTGCTTTTAGTGATTAGCTATTGGGAATGAGCAACAGCGACCGGAGTATTTCCTGCCAAAAATGAAAGACTAAAGGCCAAAAACTCACTCTTCAGGGCTATCGGATGTGCGACCCCTTCGGGGTCGTGTTGTTTTTGTTTTGATTTGACTATAAAGGTTCGATGCCTCCGGCATCGGCCGGCATGCTGTTATTACTCCGTTGGCGCGCATTTAGCGACAGCGTAATGCCTGTCAGCCTCAGGCTGGCCTGCCTGCCGCAGGCAGGCGCTTGCAGCGGGGACAGGCAGCATGATGAAGAGAAAATAGCATGGGCGTGCAACCGCTTACCATTAGGGATAAGATAATCTCCCCCTCTTTGCGCGAAGCGGTGAGAGGGGGGCAGGGGGTCAAACCCACTGCCGCGCACTCCGCCCCAGGTTTAACGCTTTTTGTCCACCCCCTACACCCCCGCCTCCGTCCCGCCAAGGCGGGACTTTGGCGGGCAAGCCCGCCAGCGGGGGACATCCTTTAGGCATCCTCCAGGACAAAAGGCGGGCGTTGTGCGCAAGCCCGTACCGGTTGATAAGGCGTTGATACCAAAGCACAGATTACTCCTCCCCTCCACCGGAGGGGGGACGCGGCCTCCGCGCGGTGCGGGGGTGAGTGTCAACTGTCTTCGCAAATGCTGCGGCAGGCAAAGGTAGCGACTGAAGAATCTCATCCCGGGTTATAACCACATCCTGTGCGGTCATTTCAGAGATACTGAATCAAGTTCCCCGCTTGCAGCGGGGGCAGGCAGCATGACGATTATGTAAATAGCAGGGAATTACGGCTCAGGCCAACTCCCGCTTCAGGAATTGCCCGGTATAACTGGCAGGTTCACGGGCTATTTCCTCCGGGGTTCCGGCAGCGATAATGCGTCCCCCGGCTTCACCCCCTTCCGGGCCAAGGTCAATCACATAATCCGCTACCTTGATGACATCCATATTGTGCTCGATAACGATCACGCTGTTGCCTTTATCCACCAGGCGCTGCAGCACGTCCAGCAGCACCCGGATGTCTTCAAAATGCAGCCCGGTAGTGGGCTCATCCAGGATGTACAGGGTTTTACCTGTATCGCGTTTGGAAAGTTCGGATGCCAGCTTCACGCGCTGGGCTTCCCCGCCTGACAAAGTAGTGGAGGACTGGCCGAGGCGGATATATCCGAGTCCCACATCTTCCAGGGTTTGCAGCTTCCTGTAAATGGAAGGTACATTCTGGAAAAACGTTACGGCCTCCTCCACGGTCATGTTCAGCACGTCACTGATAGAGTGCCCTTTATAATGAATATCCAGGGTCTCCCGGTTATAGCGCTTTCCGAGGCAGGTTTCGCAGGGGACATAGACATCCGGCAGAAAATTCATTTCAATCAGGCGCATTCCACCGCCCTTGCAGGTTTCGCAACGGCCTCCTTTCACGTTAAAGGAAAAGCGTCCGGGTTTATAGCCACGGATACGGGCTTCCGGCACCTGGGTAAACAACTGGCGGATATCGGTAAACACGCCAATATAGGTAGCCGGGTTGCTGCGCGGGGTGCGACCGATAGGGCTCTGGTCAATTTCAATGACCTTGTCGAGATGCTCCAGGCCCTTAACCTCCCGGTAAGGCAGCGCTTTGGCCCGCGAACGGTAAAAATGCCGTCTGAGGATCGGGTACAGGGTCTGGTTGATGAGGCTGGATTTCCCGCTGCCTGAAACCCCGGTAACACATATGAACGTTCCCAACGGGAGTTTCAGGTCCACTGATTTCAGGTTATGGCCGGCAGCCCCTTTCAGCACCAGGAATTTTCCGTTGGGTTTTCTGCGCCAGTCGGGAATGGCAATGGATTTCTCGCCCAGCAGGTACCGGGCGGTGATGGAGCCGTTTCCTTTGAATTTTTCGGGAGGACCGGCCGTTACCACGTATCCCCCATGTTCCCCGGCCCCCGGGCCCAGGTCAACCAGGTAATCGGCCGAGAGCATCATTTCCTTGTCATGCTCCACCACAATTACCGTATTGCCTGAATCGCAGAGCTTTTTGAGCGCCTGGATGAGCCGTTGGTTATCCCGCTGGTGCAAACCAATGGAGGGTTCATCGAGGATATAGGTAATACCCTGCAGTTTGGAGCCGATCTGGGTGGCCAGCCGGATGCGCTGCCCCTCCCCGCCTGAGAGGGAAGCAGCCGGGCGGTCGAGGGTCAGGTAACCGAGGCCCACGTTCTGGAGGAAACGCAGGCGCTCCCGCAGCTCTTTCAACACGCCTTCGGCTATGGCCCGCTGCCGTTCCGACAAACGGTCTTCCAGGTTCTCCATCCAGCGGTTCAACGACACGATGTCCATGGTTACCAGGTCATGGATGTTCCTGCCGTCAATCAGGAACCATAAGGCTTCTTTTTTCAGCCGTTTTCCCTCACATTCCGGGCAGGAGACGATTTCCATAAATTGGGAAGCCCAGTTGCGCACGTTGTCGGACGAGGTGGCAAAGTAGGCCCGTTTGACCATGCTTACCACTCCGCCATACTCGAGCGTGTACCACCGTTCATCCGGGCCGAACTGAAGCGGAACTTCCACTTTGCGGTCGGCATGCCCGTAGAGGATGATATTGATAACCTTCGGGTCAATGTCACGGATGGGTTCAGACAGGCTGAACTTATATTGCCGGGCCAGGGATTTCAACTGCCTGAACAAAAAATTATCGCGAAGCTCCCCGAGCGGGGCAATCCCTCCCTGGCTGATCGAGAGGTCCGGGTCAGGAATCAGGGAATCCGTATTGATTTCCTGGATGGTTCCCAGCCCCTTGCAGTTGGGGCAGGCGCCATAAGGCGAATTGAAAGAAAAGGTGTTTGGCGAAGGGTCCTCATACGACAGGCCCGATTCCGGATCCATCAACTGGCGTGAAAAGCTCTGGGTTTTGCCTGTGTCATAATCCAGCACCATGATCAGGCCTTTGCCCATTTTCAGAGCCACGGACAGGGAATCGCGTAAACGGGTTTCCTCCAGGGCATTGACCCGCAGGCGGTCGATCACCAGTTCGATGTCGTGCACTTTATAGCGGTCAACCTGCATTCGTTCCACCAGGTCCACGATTTCACCGTCCACCCGGATCTTGAGGTATCCCTGTTTGCGGGCATGTTCAAACAATTCGCGGTAATGGCCCTTGCGGCCGCGCACCAATGGCGCCAGCAAAACGATCCGCTTGTCGCGAAAGGTCTCCAGCAGGTGCTCAACGATCTGGTTTTCCGTGAAATGCTCCATCTTCTTCCCCGAAGCCCAGGAATAAGCCTCTCCGGCCCGGGCAAACAGCAGGCGCAGGAAATCATAAATTTCGGTAACGGTTCCGACCGTGGAACGCGGGTTCCGGTTCGTGGTTTTTTGCTCAATGCTGATAACCGGACTGAGATTATCGATCCGGTCAACGTCCGGGCGTTCCATATTGCCGATGAATTGCCGGGCATAGGCTGAGAAGCTTTCCATATACCTGCGCTGACCTTCCGCGTAAATGGTATCAAATGCCAGGGAAGATTTGCCGGAACCGCTGATACCAGTCAGCACGGTCAGCCGGTTGCGCGGTAATTTTACGTCTATGTTTTTGAGGTTATGCACCCGCGCTCCGTACACTTCCAGCCAGGTATGGTTCCGGGCTGTGGATTTTTCTGGCTTGCCGGTTGATGGTTTGGTGTTGTGTTTTGTCATGAAATGCGGAGCGAAGAATTTGCAAAATTACTGATTTTTAAGCAGAAATCCTCCGGAAATTTCCTTTTGAAACCATTGGGGTTTCGGTTCCGGCCTGCCAGCGGAAATCGGTACCTTTGCCATGATGTCTTACCTGGATGAACTGAATGAAGCCCAACGCAGGGCCGTGGAGCATATAAACGGCCCGCTTTTGGTTATTGCCGGCCCCGGTTCGGGGAAAACCCGGGTACTCACTTACCGGATCGCCCACCTCATGCAGCAGGGCGTAGATCCGTTTCATATCCTGGCCCTGACCTTCACCAATAAAGCATCCCGGGAAATGAAGCACCGGATTGAAAAAATCACCGGCCCGGAAGCCAAAAATCTGTGGATGGGCACCTTCCATTCGGTTTTTGCCCGTATCCTGCGCATTGACGGTAAAAAACTGGGATACCCCTCCAATTATTCCATCTACGACACCCAGGATTCGCGCAACCTGATCAGGAATATCATTAAGGAAATGGGGCTGAACACTTCCCTTTACAAAGCCTCCGTGGTGCATAACCGGATCTCGGCTGCTAAAAACAGCCTGATCAATGCCGGGCATTATGTGCAGACCCCCGAACTGATAACCGAAGACGAAGCCTCCGGGAGGCCGAGGATCGGAGAAATCTTCCTGGAATATTCGAAGCGCTGTTTTCAGTCAGGCGCCATGGATTTTGACGACCTGCTGCTGAAAATGTACGAACTGCTCGACAATTTCCCGGAAGCGCTCTACAAGTACCAGCAAAAGTTCCGCTATATCCTCATTGATGAATTCCAGGATACCAACCGGGCGCAGTACGCCATCGTGAAAATGCTGGCGGATGTGTACCAGAATATCTGCGTAGTGGGCGATGACGCGCAAAGTATATATGCTTTCCGGGGCGCCAACCTGGAAAACATCCTTCATTTTGAAAAGGATTTTCCGGACCTCTCCATTTACAAACTGGAGCAGAATTACCGGTCAACCAAGTACATTGTCGAAGCGGCCAACAAGCTCATCACCCACAACAAGCGGCAGTTGGTCAAAACCATCTGGACCGAGAACGAGGCCGGACAAAAGATCCGTGTATTCCGCACCATGAGCGACAATGACGAAGGCCGGGCCGTTGCTGACAGTATCATGGAGGAAAAGTTGCGTAATCATTACCACAATGATGATTTTGCCATCCTATACCGTACCAACGCCCAATCCAGGGCCTTTGAAGATGCTTTGCGGAGGGCCAATATCCGTTACCAGGTGTACGGAGGGGTGGCCTTTTACCAGCGGAAGGAAATCAAAGATGCCCTGGCATACATGAGGCTGGTGGTGAATCCGGATGATGAGGAGGCTTTGCGCAGGGTTATCAACTACCCGGCCCGGGGCATCGGGAAGACCACCATGGAGAAGGTGACGGTGCTGGCCCATGAGCAGGATGTTTCCCTTTGGAAAATCCTGAAGCGCATCGGGGAGTATTCATTCAACAGCCGCGCCCGCGGCCAGGTAGAAGCCTTTGTTACCATGATCAAGAGTTTCCAGGCTCAGCTGGATAAAAAAGACGCCTGGGAACTGGCCGAACATATCGTGCAGGATACCGGGCTGCGGGCTGAGCTGAAAAAAGACAACACCATTGAAGGCCTCGGCCGGCTGGACAACCTGAATGAATTGCTCAACAGCATTAAGGAATTCACCGTACCGCCCGAATTTGACGATGAGGGCAACCCCCTGCCCCAGGCCGACACCGGACTGGGGGCTTACCTGCAGCAAATCAGCCTGCTGACCGATCAGGACCAGGATGAAGTGGAAGACACGGTTAAGCTCATGACCATACACGCGGCCAAAGGGCTGGAATTCCCGGTGGTTTACATAGCCGGTCTGGAGGAAAACCTCTTCCCGTCCATTCTTTCCATTGCCAGCCGCGATGACCTGGAGGAAGAAAGGCGGTTGTTTTATGTGGCCATCACGCGGGCCAAGCAGAAATTGTATTTAAGCTACGCGGCCACCCGCTTCCGCTTTGGCGACCTGCTCTACTGCGAACCCAGCCGGTTCCTGGAAGAGCTTCCTGAAGAAGTGCTGGAAATGCCAATAACCAGGGCTTCGCAAAAAGACAAACCCTCCCCGGCTCCTTCCAGGTCAGGAACCACCAAGGTTATGCCGGCAAGCACCCGGACATACACCCACCAGCCTTCCCCGGATTTCACGGCAGCCAATCCTGAAGCTTTGCAAGCAGGCATGGAGGTGGAGCACCAAAAATTCGGGTTTGGCAAAATAGTCAGCATTGAAGGGAACGGGCAAAACCGCATTGCCAATATTTTCTTCCACGATGTGGGAACCAAACGCATAATGCTCAAATTTGCCCGCCTGCATATCGTGAACAGAAAAGCCATGGACTAATCCTATTTGTTATTGCCGACAATTCCCTATAACTTTGTAACGTTCTTTAAGCAGTAAATCCCATCTGCTAAAACATACCGGCTGCTCAACGAGCCGGGGTTCAGCATGCTCAAACAGACATCCGATACATAATCAACATCATTAACGCTAAATACTGATGACTTATAACTACAACTCTCAAAAAGACCACCTGATGATCAGGGAATATGGCCGGAATATCCAAAACCTGATCAAACACGCCATTTCCATCGAGGACCGGGAAGAAAGAAACGCCTTCGCACGGGCTATCATTAACCTCATGGCCCAGCTCAACCCGGGGTTCAGCAATATCGAAGAGTATAAAAGGAAATTGTGGGACCACATTTATTACATCTCGGAAGGAAAGCTGGATGTGGATTATCCCTACGGCACCCCGGAATTTACGGTTACCAAAACCATGAAATCGGGTAAGCCGATGAAATATCCCACCAATGACGTCAAGTTCCGGCATTACGGCAAAAACGTGGAAACCATGATCCGGAAGGCTATTGAAATGGAAGACCCCGATAAGAGAAAAGCCTTCACGGAAGTGATCGGTAATTACATGAAACTGGTTTACAACAACTGGAACCGGGAAAATGTCACCGATGAAATGATCGTAAACGATATCCGGTTTTTATCAGGCGGTGAACTGTCGCTCGGAACAGACAGCAACCTGGATGCTTTGCGGCAGTCCAACCGGAAAAAGAAAAAACCGATTTCGTATAAAACCAATACCGGTAAACGGTCATCCCGCAGGGTAACCCGCAGGCGAAACGGCAGAAACTAAACCTGATCCGGATGGATGCCTTTGAAATTACGGGAGGCAGGCCTTTATCAGGAGAAATCATTCCGCAGGGGGCCAAAAATGAAGCATTGCAGGTTATCTGTGCCACTTTGCTTACCGAAGAGCCTGTTACCATTTCCAACATTCCCGATATCCGCGATGTTAATTTCCTGATTGAATTATTGAGCGATCTTGGGGTTGAGGTTACAAAACTGGGTGAAGGTACTTACCGTTTCCGGGCCGCGGACATCGACCTCGACTACGTCAATACCCCGGAATACCGGGCCAAGGCTTCCCGTCTCAGGGGCTCGGTAATGCTTTTGGGCCCCATGCTTTCCCGCTTTCACAAAGCCTATATTCCCAAACCGGGAGGCGACAAGATCGGGCGGAGGCGTATAGACACCCACCTGCAGGGGTTCGAAAAACTGGGCGCCAAATTCATTTATCACCCGGAAAACAACACCTACTACCTGGATGCTTCCAACCTGCAGGGCACGTATATGCTGCTGGATGAAGCCTCGGTAACCGGCACGGCCAACCTGATTATGGCCGCTTCGCTGGCAAAAGGCACCACCACCATTTACCACGCGGCCTGTGAACCTTACATTCAGCAGTTGTGCCATATGCTGGTGCGGATGGGCGCCCGCATTGAAGGCATCGGGTCCAACCTTTTGACCATTGAGGGCGTGGACCGACTGGGCGGAACCGAACATATTTTGCTGTCCGATATGATCGAGGTCGGCAGTTTTATAGGCCTGGCCGCGATGACGGCCTCTGACATCACGATACGCAACGCGCAGCCGCAGCACCTCGGGCAGATCCCGGATGTATTCAGACGACTGGGTATTGAACTGGAAATACGCGGGGAAGACATTCATATACCCGCCCAGGAGCACTACGAAATCCAAACCTTTATTGACGGCTCCATCATGACCATCTCGGATGCCCCCTGGCCTGGATTCACCCCGGACCTTTTGAGCGTGGTCCTCGTGGTAGCCACGCAGGCAAGGGGCAGTGTTTTGATCCACCAGAAAATGTTCGAAAGCCGCCTGTTTTTTGTGGACCGCCTCATCGACATGGGCGCGCAAATCATTTTATGCGACCCGCACCGGGCCGCCATCATCGGGCTGGGCCGGACTTCCCGCCTCCGCGGCATCGAGATGTCGTCCCCGGATATCAGGGCCGGAGTGTCTCTTCTTATAGCTGCCCTCTCAGCTGAAGGTAAAAGCATAATCCGTAACGTAAACCAAATCGACCGGGGCTATCAGCGGATAGACCAGCGGTTGCGGGCCCTGGGAGCGGACATACAGCGCGTCTGAACCCGGCCCGGGCACAAAACCTGCTGACATTTTGTCCTGATAAATCCCATGGCAGGAATTTTGAGCAGCGGATTTGACCTGTATTTTTAATATTGTTCACCGAAAAAAACCATAAAAGTGTCAGATAAAGGGACAACTGAAACAAGCAAACAACCGGCCGAAGAGGCCAAACCCAAAACCCGTAAAAAACAAAGCGAGAAAGACAAGCTGAAAGCCCGGATCAGCGAGCTGGAGTCAGAAGTAGCGGAGCTGAAGAATAAAAACCTCCGGTTGTTCGCGGAATTTGAGAATTTCCGCAAGCGGACTGCCCGGGAAAAACTGGAACTAATGGAAACGGCCAGCCGGGATTTGATTGTAGATTTACTGCCGGTGCTGGACGACCTGGAGCGGGCAAGGCAGGCGGCCGAAGGAGCCAAAGACATAGAATCGGTTATTAAAGGTTATGACCTGATTGTTGAAAAACTTTGGCGTATTTTGGAACAGCGGGGCCTGAAGCCCATGGAATCCAAAGGCCAGCCGTTTGACCCGGAATTGCATGATGCTATGACAGAGCTCCCGGTTAAGGATAAAAAATCCAAAGGCACCGTGATTGACGAAATTGAAAAAGGTTATTTCCTCAAAGACAAAATCATTCGCCACGCCCGGGTTGTGGTAGGTAAATAAGCCATGGCAAAACGCGATTACTACGAAATATTGGGAGTTTCCAGGAATTCTTCTCCGGAGGAAATTAAAAAAGCATACCGGAAGATAGCCCTGAAATATCATCCTGACCGCAATCCGGGAGATAAAGAAGCTGAGGAAAAGTTCAAGGAAGCGGCTGAAGCTTATGAAGTATTGAGCGATCCGGATAAACGGGCCCAGTATGACCGGTTCGGGCACGAAGGCATGCGGGGCGCGGGTGGTTTTTCCGGCCAGGGCATGACTATCGAAGATATTTTCTCTCATTTCGGGGATATTTTCGGTGATTTAGGCGGGTTTGAATCCTTTTTTGGAGGAGGTTCCCGCTCCGGCCGCAGGCAGGCCAGGGGCCGGAGGGGAAACAATCTGCGGATAAAAGTGAAGCTGACCCTGCGGGAAATGGCGGAAGGGGTTACCAAGAAAGTAAAAGTTAAGAAATACTTCACCTGTCCCACCTGCCAGGGAAGCGGGGCGCGTGACAGCGGCTCGGTGCAAACCTGTGGCACCTGCAATGGCAGGGGCCAGGTAAGCCGCGTTACCAACACCATACTCGGCCAGATGCGCACCACGCAAACATGTCCTACATGCCAGGGTTCCGGGCAGGTCATCACCGCCAATTGTACCCAATGCCGGGGAGAAGGCCGTATTTACGGAGAAGAAACCATCAGCATTGACATCCCGGCCGGGGTTACGGAAGGCGTTCAGCTGTCCATGAGCGGCAAAGGCAATGCCGGGGAAAAAGGCGGGCCAGCGGGCGACCTGCTGATCATGATCCAGGAAGTACCGCATGAGGACCTGAAACGGGACGGGAAAAACGTAATCTACGACCTGTATATCAGTTTTATCGATGCCGCCCTGGGCACACAGGTAGAAGTGCCTACCATTACCGGCAGGGCCAAAATCAAAATACCGGCCGGCACGCAAAGCGGGAAAATCTACCGCCTGAAAGGCAAGGGACTGCCTTCACTGAACGGTTACGGCCGGGGCGACCAGCTTATCCACGTAAATGTCTGGACCCCGCGCAAACTAACCCCGGAAGAAAGGCACCTGCTCGAATCATTGCGCGACAGTGAAAATTTCCGGCCCAACCCGGACAAAAGCGATAAAGGCTTTTTTGAGCGCATGAAAGATTATTTTAGCTAAGCCTGAAAACCACGGCTTATGCCCCTCGCAAAGGCTGCCATCCTGGATCTCGGCACCAATACATTCCATTTGCTGCTGGTCAGCTACGGCAAAGCAGGCTTTTCTATCCTGCATCGCGAAAAACGCTATGTAAAGCTGGCCCGGGGAAGCGCCCGGTACATCCACCCGGAAGCCATGCAGCGCGCACTCTTTTCCTTGCAGCATTTTCATGAAATTATTTCCGGTTACCGGATCCGGAAGGTAATCCCGGTAGCCACACAGGGATTCCGGCAATCGTCCAACGCGGAGGAGCTGGCCGATACCATTTACCAGCGCTTTCAATGGAAAGTAAGGGTCGTAAGCGGGGCAGAGGAGGCTGAACTGATCCTGGACGGTATCCGCCAGGCCCTTCCGCCCGGAAAAGAACCCCTGCTGGTGCTGGACATAGGAGGTGCGAGCGTGGAGTGCATTGCGGTGGAGGAAGATGCGGTCCTGTTCAGGAAAAGCTTTCCGGCAGGCGCGGCCAATTTACTGTCCCGTTTTGGGCCGGCCGAAGGCCTCACCCCTGACAGCCGGAGCGAATTGCGCCATTACCTGGACGAAACATTTGCACCTCTCTGGCTGGCTGTTTCCAATAAGTCCATCCGGCTTGTGGGCAGCTCCGGAACCTTCGACAGCCTGGTAGACATGCTGCATTACCCCCGGAAAAAAGAAGCGGTTTATGCCCAAAAACCATACTGTTCGCTGGATGCGGCTGCCATACACGAGCTTGGCAGGAAACTGTCGGCCTGCAGTGAAGCGGAACGGAAACATTTTCCCGGCCTCGAACCGGAACGTGTGGAAATGATCCCCTACGCGATGGAAATTCTCGGGTCAGTCATGGAGCACCTGAATATTCAATCGGTCACGGCCAGCGACTACGCGCTGAAAGAAGGGGTAGCCTGGCGCCTTTCGCAGGGCATAGCTATTTAGGAATACCCTGATCGCGCAGGTATAATTCCCATTTCCAGGCGGAAGACATCATGTCCTGCAATGAGTATTGCGGTTCCCAGCCCAGCTGGCGGGTAGCCTTGCTGCGTTCCGCGTAAATCGCCACGACATCCCCCGGCCGCCTGGGGCCTATGCGGTAATTGAGTTTTACCCCGGTAGCCTCTTCAAAGGCCCGGATCGCTTCGAGCACCGTCACGCCCTGCCCGGTGCCCAGGTTAAACACCTCGCAGATAGCTCCTGAAGAATCCTTTTGTAAGTATTCAAACGCGAGGGTATGCGCATGGGCAATATCCATCACATGGATGTAATCCCGGATGCAGGAACCGTCCCTTGTGGGATAATCCCCGCCATGCACGAACATTTCCTTCCGTTTCCCGATAGCGGTTTCCGTGATGACGGGCACCAAGTTTTCCGGCTTCTCCAAAGGTACCTGCCCGAGCAGCCCGCCCGGATGCGCGCCCACCGGGTTAAAATACCGGAGCAATATAAAACGTCCCGGATATACCTTTGAGAAATCCCGGATCATTTCCTCATTCATCTGTTTGGTGCGCGCGTAAGGCGATTCGGCCGGCTTCCAGGGGGTATCTTCCGTAACCGGCAACCGGTCCGGGTTGCCATATACAGAACAGGAAGAGCTGAACACGAGGCTGGGAATACGGTGGCGTTCCATATTTTCCAGCACATTGAGCAGGCTGTTCAGGTTATTGTAAAAATACTGCAGCGGCTGCTGCACGGATTCCGGAACAATCTTATAGGCGGCAAAGTGGATGATCCCATCCACGGGGCCGATATCCCGGAAAGCCCGGATGGTGGCTTTCCGATCGCACAGGTTTACGCGGTAATTTTTCACGGTAATGCCCGTGATGCGGGCTGCGTTGTCCAGTATGGCTTCTGTGGAGCGGCTGTTGTCGTCAATCGAAACCACCTCATACCCGTGCTCAATCAGGTCGACCAGGGTATGCACCCCAATGTATCCGCAACCGCCAGTTACCAGTATCCTTGGCATTAATCCTTGAATTTTCCGGAATCAATCAATCGTTGAATCCCTTCTTCCAGCGAAACCAGGGGCCGGTTCAGAATCCTGCGCATTTTTGAAATATCCGGAAGCCTCCGTTTCATATCCCCTTCTTTCAAAGGCGGCAGGTGAACAATCCCCCCGCTGGAACCGGTGATTTTCAGAACCAAACGGGCCAGGTCAATGATGGGTGTTTCCACATCGCTTCCTATATTGACCACATCGTTGATATACAGGTCTTCCTCCATGATCCGTATGGTAGCATCCAGGTTGTCGTCTATATAGCAAAAAGTACGGGTTTGCGAACCGTCCCCGTAAACGGTTATATCCTCATTGTGCAAAGCAGCTCTCAGAAACCGGGACATGACGAAATCTGTACTTTGCCGGGGGCCGTAGGTGTTGAAGAAGCGGAAAATGGTATAGTTCAAGCCGAATTCATCATGATAAGAGCGGCAAAAGGCTTCGCCCACATTTTTCACCACGGCATAGGGCAGCCGGGAATTCAGCGGGGTGGTGACTTCATTCTGGGGCAATTCCACCGGTTCACCATACACCTCGGAAGAGGAGGAAAAAAAGACCCGTTTTACCCCGGTACTTTTGGATAACTCCAGGATATTGCGAATGCCTTCTATATCGCGCAATACGCTTACCGGGTTGTTCAGCGTGCGCTGCACGCCAACCACCGCGGCATAATGAAACACGTAATCGAACGCGAAAGAGGTTATTACCGGCAATATTTCCTCATAACGGTTTACATCGCATTTAATAAACCGGCCATTCCTATTTTTGAATTCAGGAATATTTGCCAGTTTGCCGGTTGACAGGTTATCGACCACAATCACATAGTTGCCTTCATCCCGGACCAGGCGTTCGGCCAGGCTGCTGGCAATGAATCCGGCTCCCCCGGTAATCAGTATTTTTCTTTTTTCCACGGTATGTTTATTGTATCAAGCTTAGTAAATATTTACCGTAACCACTGTTCATCAGGGGCTCAGCCAGTTTTTTCAATTGTTCTTCGTCAATAAAACCCTGCCGGTAGGCTTCTTCCTCTATACAGCCGATTTTCAGACCCTGCCGGGCCTCGATCACCTGCACGTAATGGCTGGCCTGCATCAGTGATTCAAAGGTTCCGGTGTCGAGCCAGGCCGTCCCTCTTTCGAGCCTGGCTACCTTCAGCTTTCCCATTTCCAGGTAGGCCTTGTTTACATCGGTTATTTCATATTCTCCCCGGGCGCTGGGTTCCAGATTAGCCGCTATCTCCACTACCTGGTTGTCATACAGGTACAGACCCGGTACGGCCCAATTGGACCGTGGGTCAGCCGGTTTTTCCTCGATGGTAACTGCCATATTATTTTCGTCAAACTCAACGACTCCATAGCGATGCGGATCTGAAACCTGGTAGGCAAAAATGACCGCTCCATCCGGATCGTTATTCCGGCTCAGGATGGAACCTATGCCACCGCCTGAAAAGATGTTATCGCCCAGGATGAGGGCCACCTTGTCGGATCCGATATGCTCCCTGCCAATAATAAAAGCCTGCGCCAGACCTTTGGGCTCTTCCTGGATAACATAGCTGAACCGGCATCCCAGCTGGCTCCCGTCTCCCAACAACTGTTCGAACATGGGCAAATCCCGTGGCGTGGAAATGATAAGAATATCCCGGATACCTGCTTTCATAAGAATTGATAACGGGTAATAAATCATGGGCTTATCGTACACCGGCATAATTTGCTTGCTGATCGCAAGGGTTAACGGGAAAAGACGGGTTCCGGAACCGCCTGCCAGGATGATACCTTTCATTGCATATAATTTTCCAGTAAAATTAAAAGAATTGTACGGCCTGACGAATCCACCTTATGCCATGGGCTATATTATCTCCTTTTCGGCCCGGGCATTTACAAACAAAACATTGCCGAGCTGGTCGTAGCCGGCAAAGAGGGTCTCGCCCTGCCGGAGTAACAATTCAATACGAAAACCAACAATCGTAAGGTCGGCATCCACACTGCGCTTATTGATCAGGGTTTTGATGTCTTCATCCGGCTGCCGGGGTATGGCTTCCACATTCATGGGTGATATGGGCAGCCGGCCATCTCGGATCAGCTGCAGCAGGTGGGATTTTTCTTTTTCCAGCCGGTTTTCCGGGTACACCGCGAAAATCTTTATATCTCCATGCCGCCAGTCGGGATGCCCCAGGATGATATAGCCCAGCAGGATCATCAGATTGGCGTTTTCATAATCGTTGGAAGTAATCCAGATGTGCATTTCACTACGATATCCAAAACCTTTTTCGGTGGAGCCCAGGATACAAACATCGAAACCCGCGGCACTGACCAGATTGAGGTTGTCGATAATGCTCCGCAAACCGGAAGGTTCCCTGCGCAGGTATTCAAACATGAACATATTGTTTTCCTTGCCTGAAACACCTGGCAACTGGGCTACCTGCGCGATGGCCGAGGTAAAGGACGGGCTTACGATGGTATCAATATAAACGTTGGACCGGCTGTTTTCCACCAGGTTCAGCAAGCGCTGCTTGAGTCGTATCGATTCTTCACGGGATGCCTTGCTAAGATATCCTTTAATGGCATGGATATAGGTTCCGAATCCATAGCGGTGCGCCAGCCATTTCAGTAATTCAAAAGCATCCAGCCTTTTGAATGTATCGCTGGAAATGCAGACTACGGAGGGGCGCCAGCTTTCGTCTTTCCGTTCCCGGTCAGTTTTTTGCAGAAAGACCTGCAATTGCCGGCTGAGCTGAAAAATAACCCCACGGAAAATATTGGACAAACCGGGTGTGTCGGTATTGAAATAATTGACCAGGAAATAAAAGCCTACCATCAGCACAATGGCCGCGATGGCATAGGTCGGGTCCATTTTAAACATCAGCCAAAAGCAAAGAACCGCCCCGACAAAAGAGAAATACCATTTTGACCGGAAAGTAGGCCGGTAAGCCGGATCAGCCGCGAAATGCTCGAGAAAAGATATCAGGCAGATGGCACCATAGGTAAGGACAAAAAACATGGAAATGATCCGGGCTACCGAATCAATATCGCCCACTGCCACAAAGAAAAAGGCAATGGCACAGGTAACCATACCGGCTATAAAGGGTTCGTTGTCATGCGCGCGGGTTTTTCTCAAATTCTCGTTGATTGCTTCCACCGGGAAGACCCGGTCGGCCCCGAGGGCCTGGAGTGTCCGCGGGGCGATCATAACCGAGCCCAGGGCAGATGACAAAGCCGCACAGGCAAGGCCGATGGGAATAACCGGGCCCCAGACAGCAATGCGGCTCATAATCAACTGATCGCTTACCAGGCTTTCCGGTGAAGCTGATACAGCCAGTTTGTAGGCAACCAATATATAAACCACCATGCCTGCCAGGGTAGCCGAAATGGTACCTACCGGGATGCTTTTCTTGGGGTCGCGCAAATCACCGGAAAGCCCAAGGCCGGCCGCTATCCCGGTAAAAGCCGGGAAAATGATGGTAAAGACATAAAAGAAATTATCCGGGTTTTCGATATGGTCAATCAGTTTATTGGTTACGGAAGCATAGCTGGAATGTCCCATAAAAAACAACAGGAGTGAAAAAAACAAAATGGCCACTACGAGATACAGGGTTTTCACCCCGATATGGGCTCCTTTGGTCAGCATCAGGAGGGTAAGCAAACCCATTAAGGGAAGGCTAATAAAGCGCTTATTCGGGATAAAGATGCCGTGTTGTTCATGCAGCCATTGCAGCACCGGCTGAAACGCTTCAGCGAGGGCGATCACATAAAAGGCAACGCTGATAGCCTGGGCCAGGAACAGCGCAATGCCGATGGCAGCTCCTACGTTCAGTCCAAAAGACCGGCTGATGATGTAATAAGCCCCGCCTCCCTCCACCCGCTGGTTAGTGGCAATTTCAGCCACCGCAAATGCTGTGGCAATCGTAACGATATGCCCCAACAGGATAATGGCTATCGTGCTCCAGAAACCGAGATGACCTACAGCATACCCCATCCGCAGGAAAAGGATAGCGCCCAGGATGGTGCTTATGGTGGCCATAAACACCGGGCCGGTGCCAAATCCCTGCTTCCTTACATCATACAAACTGTCCATCCGCAGGAGATGAAATTAAGGTTCAGATAGCAGATTTTCGAGTGAATTCAAATTTCAGGCAAGAATTTTTTCCAGCACATCCCCTACCATATAGGATAAAATGGCTGCCAGGCCGCCCAGTAACAAGGTTTCCAGGATACTTTTCAGCTTGGGCGTATCATTCACATAGCTTTTCAGGAAGCCAATCAGGATAAAGGCCAGGGAAGTGAATAAACAGCTTAAAGGAAACAGGAGGCTCTGCTGGATATTGCCAATATAATGGACGACATAGGTGATAAGCGGGATGAAACCCACCAGGACGAATGACCCGAAAGTAACCGAGGCGGTTTGCAACGGGCTTTGAGCCGGGTAAGCCATTTCCAGTTCTTCCTTCATCATCACATCCACCCAGCGGTTTTTATCAGCAGTGATAACTTCCACTATCTGGTCAAGCAACTCTCCGCTGAATCCCTTGGCTTCATAGATTTCCCGGATTTCCTCTTTTTCCTTATCCGGCAGATTATCTACCTCCCAATATTCTATTTTCTTATGCTTGCGGTAATTGTCTATTTCGGATTTGGCCGATAAATAATTCCCCACTGACATGGAGAACCCATCGGCTATAAGGTTGGCAAAGCCCAGGATCAGCACGATATTCGTACTTAATTCAGCGCCTGCGGCTCCGGCCACTACGGCAAAGGTGGTTACACTGCCGTCTATACCGCCATATACAAATTCAGCCAGGTATTTTTTCAGCCGGCCGATTCCGGAGGATACACCATGAATCCGGTCTTCATCCAGAATATGCGGATTGTTGTCCGGTTTAGGCATATTAAACTTCCATTAAAGCATCGATCAAGCCCATATACTCATCTTTCCGTTTCAGAATCATAATCGGGAAAGTGGTATTCCTCCGGATGAGGCTCTCGGTAACACTGCCCAGCAACAGCACGCTGATGGCGCTTTGGCCCTTTGCCCCGATCAGGATAATATCGGCTTCCAGTTTGCGGGCTTCTTCCAGTATGGATTTGGAATAATGCTGGTCGTCCCGGATCCGGAACACCGGGTTTAGTTTCAGGTCACTCAACCCGTTTTTTGTAATGAATTTTTCATATTTCCTTTTGGCATGCCCGAGCATGATTTCCGCGAATTCTTCATAGCTTTTCCCGGAGGCATAATAGCCCGTGGGCATCTGGCTGACATGCAGCACAAATAATTCCGCTTCCGGTTTATGTTCCAGCACGTTCCGGGCTTTTTCGAAAGCGAGCAGGCTGTATTCTGAAAAATCAACAGGGATCAGGATTTTCTCCAACTTATGGGAAGGATGCTGGGGTACAATCAGGACAGCACAATGGGCTTTGCGCGCTAATTTTTCAGGTACCACTCCGGTGCCGTCTTCATCATCTTTTTTGCCCACCACTAACATATCCATATCCTCATCCCGGATAAGCCGGAGCATCTCTTTGACAGTACCGCCCTTCAGCACCCGGGTTTTTACCCGGACCCCCGCGGAATTATCAAAACCTTTCTTTACCGTTTTTTCCAGCAACTCCTTCACCGGCTCTTCATAGGATATCCCCAGCCCGTACACCGGGGAATCGGGATCTCTTTCTATGTCAAACTTATACTCCGCATGAACAAACCAAACCTCTTCCACTTGTAAAGTCCGGGTCAGGTAAGCGGTATATTCCATCAAAATCTGATCGTGGCTGGTAAAATCGAGCCCTACCATTACTTTCTTAATACGATACATAGCAGATAGTTCTTTGGGGCAATATTAAATACCCTGACGCTAATAACAAATGACTGAAGCAAACATACTGTGGGCAAATAGGTCAGGCCGTCAAATAATTTTCCTGTAAATTCCGCTTAATGATTACATTAATTATGTAGATTAACTTTGCGTAACACTTTTACTTTGATAAGCAATGGATGAGCAACATAAAATTCTGGTAGTGGATGATGAGCCTGACATTCTTCAGTTCATTCGTTATAATCTGGAAAAAGAAGGATACCATGTATTTGAGGCTGACAGCGGGGAAAAAGCCCTGGAGCTCGTGCGCAGCGAAGAGCCCGACCTGATATTGCTGGATATAATGATGCCGGGACTGAATGGCATTGAAACCTGCCGCCTGATCCGCGAAAATGGAACCATACGCCAACCATTAATCGCATTCTTAAGCGCCCGTGGAGAAGAATTTACCCAGGTTGCCGGGTTCGATGCAGGCGCAGATGATTACATTACCAAGCCGATCAAACCGCGTTTGCTGGTCAGCCGCCTGAAAGCCTTGTTGAGGCGCAACCGGAAGACAGAATCAACCCGAACCCTGGAAACCTGCGGATTCTGTATAGACCGGGATGCCTATTTAGTACGGAAGGGAGACAATCAATGGCATTTGCCGAGAAAAGAATTTGAATTGTTATACCTGCTTGCCTCGAGGCCCGGCCGCGTATTTACGCGGGATGAAATCATGCATCGCGTTTGGGGCGATGAAGTCATCGTAGGCGAACGAACCCTGGATGTGCACATCCGCAGATTGCGGCAAAAACTGGGGAACGACCTGATAAAAACCGTGAAAGGAGTGGGTTATAAACTGGAAGCCTCATGAAAAATCCGCGTCCCGGCCAGCTTGCTTTTTACGCGGCCGTAATCATAGCGTTGGTTACGGCTGCCGGACTGCTGATCGAATATTACGCAACCGGACAGGTGCTGGCCTGGTGGATACCGGTCATTCTCCCTCTGGCTGTTTTGATTATTTCCTACGTGGTTTTTTTCCTGTTCCTGAAAGTTTTTATCTACCGGAAAGTAAAGTTGATTTACAAATACATTCATGAAACCAAAACAGGCCGCAACCCGGGCGAAAAGCCCGATTTACGCATGCCGGATATCAATACTGTGGAAGCCGAAGTGAAGGAATGGGCTTCCAGCAAGCGGGAAGAATTGCAGCAACTCCGGGATACCGCCCGTTTCAGAAGGGAATTTATCGGCAATGTTTCGCATGAACTGAAAACGCCCATTTTCAATATGCAGGGTTACCTCGAATCTTTGCTGGACGGAGGATTGCAGGATGAAAAAGTGAACCGGGATTTTTTGCGGAAAGCCCTGAAAAACCTGAACCGGATCGACCGTATTGTAAAAGACCTGGAAGTTATTTCTCAGCTCGAGGCAGGGGCCTTGGAACCGCGAAAAGTGCGGTTCAACATAACCAAACTGACGCGGGAAGTTTTTGAACTGCTGGAATATCAGGCCCGTTCGGGGCAGATTCAGCTGGAAATCAAGGAAGGCTGTGACCAGCCGTTTTGGGTCATGGCAGACCCCGACCTGATCCGACAGGTGCTCGTGAATTTAATCATGAATTCAATTAACTATGCTACACCAGGCGAACCGGGTTTAACCAGGGTTGGGTTTTACGAAATGCACGATTATATCCTGGTGGAAGTTTCGGATCAGGGCATCGGCATCGCGCAGGAGCATTTACCGCGTTTGTTTGAACGGTTTTACCGAACGGATTCTGCCCGCTCGCGTAAAGTGGGAGGAACCGGACTCGGCCTGGCCATTGTGAAGCATATAGTGGAAGCGCACGGGCAAACGGTGCATGTCCGGTCTTCGGAAGGAGTGGGTTCCACTTTTGGATTTACGCTGCAAAAAGCCTGAACGCTACCACCGCACCCGGCTGCCGGCATTAAGGGTGCTGCCGGCCCCGCTGTTGCGCCCCGCCAGAAATTTCGTAGCCAGTGTCTCCAGTTCCAGCACCCCGCCCAAGAAAACCTTTATGCCTCCGCCCGCCTGCAGGTAATATCCTTTAAACCCGCTCATCGTGGGGGCAAATTCCGCATTCACGTACAGAGCCATCCGGTTGTTGGGCAACAAGGTCAGAAATCCTTTCAACGCTCCGCCTGCCTGGAACGGAACGATGCCATTGGCCTCATTCCAGCGCACCAAAGCATCCATCCCGGCAAAACCCCAGATATTCCGGTGCACCGGAAAGGTAAACTGAAACTGCGTCCACCACAAAGACCCCTGGTATTCCAGGAAAGGATGGCTCCCGTCCCGGCCCTCCAGGTCGCGGGCTACCGGTATATAAAAAGTGCTCTGAACCGTAAACGGGGAATACCCCGGCCGGAGGGACCAGCGCAGCACCGGACCGATATGCGTAATGGCAGTACGGCTGTTGGCCGAATTGCCAAACCGGAAAATATTCCAAAAAGGAGCCGGCAGGGAATCCACCCGGACCGAACGGAACAGGCCTTCCACACCCACATTCCAGTTGGAACGGATCCCATAGGTGTACCGGGCAAAAAGCGTAAGGTAATCAGACCGCACAGGCTGGGGTACCGCCTGGCCCTGTCCGTCAAAATAAGCAGTCTGCGTATACACATTCAGGAACAAGGATACTTCCGACATGCCCGCAAAGAGCGTTGCAGAAGGATCTATAAACAGCCAGTCTTCCGATTGAATGGAGGAAGACTCAATCCAGCTGTCTAGTTTTTTTTTTCGTTCAGACTCCAGTCATAGGTGTAATAAGTAATGGTAAAATCGGCTGGTATGGGATTATTCCGGTATTGGTTTATATACGACCTGATATCCATGCTTTGCGAGAGGAAATCGGCCTGGTACCATTCGAATATTTGCGAAATCTCTGCTTTTTTGCTTCCATAATCCAGCCGGATAAAGGAACTGCTATTGAGGGCTTTTCGGGTTCGCTGGTCCATTTGCGCGTTGAGATTTTCAGGCCGGAAGGCAAAATCAGCCAAAGGCGGGCATCCTTTTGCCCCGCAGACCAGCACAAAATGCAACCTGGGGTCTTTGTACACGGCCAGCAGTTTTTGCTTTTCAATGATTTCAAGGCTTATCCTCTGACGGGCTACCGTATGGCTCTCGCTGGTGAAAACATCGGGTATGTCGAGCGGGGATTTAACGGGATAATGCCCCACTATGGATTTGATCATGGTGAGGTTATAGGCATTGATCCAGAAAGCTTCGATTTCAGCGGCTGTCTTCCCCTGCAAATCAACGGCTGCCATCTCACCTATTAATTCATCCAGTTCATTGCGATGCTGTTTAACAGTCCGGTAATCCACCAGTCCGCCCGAAACATACTTTTGCAAAAAAGCATCGGCATCACTGAAAAAAGCATTAAGGTCCTGGGCATTCAGCGCGGAGAAAGACCACGCCAGCAGGCTTATCAGTAGAATGAATCGTTTCATAAGTTCCGGGATATAGATTCTGATTGGCTAATCTACTTCAAAAACAGGGCATTTATTAAAATCATTCATTAACTTGGATTATTCAGCGAATTTTTTTGGAAGCAATTTGCCTGAAATGTCCTGAATCCGACAGAATTTAGCTATAGGACATCTTTGTTTTGAACCTGAAAAAAGGGAATCATGCATGTTGTCATTATCGGTAACGGCATTGCCGGAATTACGGCTGCCCGTTATATTCGCAAGTTAAGCGACCATGAGATCACTGTTATATCTGCTGAAACGGACCACTTCTTTTCCCGCACAGCTTTGATGTATGTCTTTATGGGGCATATGCGTTTTGAAGACATCAAGCCCTATGAAGATTATTTCTGGAGGAAAAACCGCATTAACCTGTTGCGGGCCTGGGTGGAATCTGTTGACACGAATGTCAGGACAGTAACCACTTCCGCCAACCGGGTAATTCATTACGATGCCCTTTTGCTGGCCACCGGGTCGGCTTACAACAAATTCGGATGGCCGGGCCAGGACCTGGAAGGCGTACAGGGCCTGTACAGTTACCAGGATCTCGAACTGCTGGAACAAAACGCAGCGCGGGCCCGCCAGGCCGTAATTGTGGGGGGCGGGCTGATCGGCATTGAACTGGGTGAAATGCTTCACTCAAGAGGCATTAAGGTTACTTTCCTGGTGCGTGAAAGCAGCTACTGGAACAACGTGCTGCCGCCTGAAGAATCGGAAATGGTAAGCCGCCATATCCTCGAACATCATTTCGACCTGCGGCTCGGGACCGAATTAAAGGAAATCAAAGACGATGGCAGCGGGCACGTACAATCAGTGATTACCAGCCGGGGCGAAGAGATTCCCTGCCAGATCGTTGGCCTGACAGCCGGTGTCCACCCGAATATCACCCTGGCCCAATCAAGCGGAACCATTGAATGTGACCGGGGCATACTCGTGGACGAATACCTTTGCACCTCCGCCCCGGATGTGTACGCTGCCGGTGATTGCGTTCAGCACCGGAATCCGCCTCCCGGCCACAAGCCCATCGAGCAGGTCTGGTACACGGGCAAGATCATGGGCCGGGCGGCAGCTCATACCATCTGTGGCACACCCAAAAAATATGAACCCGGCTTCTGGTTCAATTCAGCCAAATTTCTCGATATTGAATACCAGGTGTACGGAGAGGTGCCCAATACACCGGACACGGGCCTGTATTCGCTGTACTGGGAGCACCCCGATGGCAAAAAGAGCGTCCGGATCGTGTTTGACCCCTCAGACGGAAACACGGTCCGCGGTTTTAACCTGATGGGAATCCGCTTCCGGCATGCCGTATGCGACCAATGGCTCCGGGAGAAATGGAATATCCATGAGGTAGTCCGCCACCTGGAAGCGGCCAATTTTGACCCGGAATTTTCCAAAAGGTACGAAAAGGAAATCCGGCAATTGCATAACCAGCGCTTCCCGGACCGGGCAGTAACCGGAGTGTCAAAAAAGTCTTGGAAATCAATGGTTTTCTCCTACCGATAAAATCCCTTGCTGATGGAACAGTATGATATAAACATGTCTCTTACGCCTCCCTCGCGCATGAGCGCTGGCGAACGGATCAGCCTGACGGTGGCCACCCTGGGTTTGCTGGGCATACTGGTCAGCTTCCTCGGAGCCGGACACAGCTACCTGATGCCTTTCCTGTTCGGGCTGGTGATGCTGGTGGTTGGCGGTGTATTGTACACTACCAAACGGCACCAGTATAAATCGCTGGCCGGGGTACTGTTCGCGGCCGGTATTATTTCCTTGCTTTTCCTGAAGATTAAGCTTGAAATTCCGGCTGTTTACTTGGGTCCGGCAATTACGGTCTTTTTACTGGCAGGAGGGATTGCCTTTTTCTGGTTCCGTTTCGGAAGGGGCCCGGCCGGTATCCGGAATGATGGCATTTATCACAGCGAAGTCACCCGCAAAGGCGGTACTATCGCATGGTTTCTCGGCATCTTGTTTACTGGTTTTTACATTACCCTGTACTGGTTTCCTGAAAACCTCCACGGGCTGATTTACGCCACAGAACCCCTGTACCATGCCCTCACCGGGAAATATGCCATTTATTACGCGGAAGACGGATCAGTCACAGGGTATAACCAATGGTTCCTGTACGGACTTTTCTATACCCTGGCCGTCATCATAATGGGCACCCGGTTTATGTTCAAATACCGGCATAACCGTTACCAGCTGATCCGCACCGTTTCCGTCACCGTGGTCCAGTTGTTTATCGCCTTCCTGCTCCCTTCGTTCCTGGAAGCGCTGAACAACCAGGGCCAATCAGTGGAACCGTTTTATTTCAGCTATTTCTGGCCGCTCGACTATGACGCTTTGTTTCCGTCCTCGTTGTCTCATTATGCCTATTCGCCCGGTATGTTTGGAAAATTCGTGTTTTACTGGATGATTATCGGGGCTTTTGTCGCGGTACCCGTTCTCACCTATTTGATTGGCAAGCGGTGGTATTGTTCATGGGTTTGCGGTTGTGGCGGGCTGGCAGAAACGGCAGGCGACCCGTTTCGCCATTTATCGGATAAATCGTTGAAAGCCTGGCGGATTGAGCGGATCAGCATTTATTCGGTATTGGTTCTCATTACCCTGATTACAGCACTGCTGCTGGTGAACTGGCGATGGCCGTTCATGGATGAGCAGCTGGCCCTGAGCCTGAAGAAAGGCTACGGGTTTGCCATCGGTTCCGTCTTCGCGGGGGTGGTAGGCACGGGCTTTTACCCTTTGCTGGGAAACCGGGTCTGGTGCCGGTTCGGATGCCCACAGGCGGCCATTCTCGGCATCATCCAGAAATACTTTTCCCGGTTCCGGATTACCACCAACGGGGCCCAGTGCATCAGCTGCGGCAATTGCTCGACTTACTGCGAAATGGGCATAGACGTGAAATGGTACGCCCAGCGCGGGCAAAACATCGTCAGGGCCTCCTGCGTGGGCTGCGGGGTGTGTTCAGCGGTTTGCCCGAGGGGCGTGCTGAAGCTGGAAACCGGGCCTGTGGAAGGCCGCACCGAATTCACGCTGGACAGTGCAGCCATGAAATTCTACGCGTAGCCATGAAGCCGAAAATAGTGGTCATTATCCCGGCCTTCAATGAAGAAAACGCGGTGGGTAAAGTGGTACGGGACATCCCCAAAGACTTTGTGGATGAAATCATTGTAGTCAACAACAATTCCTCGGACAACACCGCTACTCAAGCCCGGAAAGCCGGGGCAACCGTTTTGGACGAACCCCGGCAGGGTTATGGTAATGCCTGCCTGAAAGGCCTGGAATATGCCGGCCAACTGAACCCTTTGCCGGACATCGTGGTTTTCCTCGATGCGGATTATTCGGATTATCCCGGAGAATTGCCGAACGTGGTGCAACCCATCCTGGACGGGACCTGTGACCTCGTTATTGGCAGCCGGGCGCTTGGAAACCGGGAAAAAGGCGCTATGCTGCCCCACCAGGTATTCGGCAATAAACTGGCCACTACGCTGATCCACTGGTTTTACGGGGTGCGGTTTACAGACCTAGGGCCGTTCCGGGCCATACGCTATGAAAAACTGCAACTGCTGGGAATGAAAGACCGGACCTACGGCTGGACCGTGGAAATGCAGGTCAAAGCCGCCAAACACAAACTGAAATGCTGTGAAGTGCCGGTAACATACCGCAAACGGATCGGCACTTCCAAGGTAACCGGGACCCTGAAAGGCACCCTCGGGGCAGGTTACAAAATCATTGGTACAATACTTCGTTATTTGTGAATTTTGCCTTGTGAGCTCGATTATCCTGATTCTTTACATTTTAGCCATGACCGTTATCCTGCTGTACTGCCTGGCCGAACTGGGGCTGGGTTTTCAGTATTTCAGGGATAAAAGGCAGGCACTGAAACACCCCGAAACCACCCCGGCACTGAAGGAGTTTCCCATGGTAACCGTACAGCTGCCTTTGTACAACGAGTACTATGTGGTGGAGCGCCTGATAGATGCCATCATGGCCTTTGATTACCCGAAGGACAAACTTGAAGTGCAGGTGCTGGATGATTCAACGGATGAGTCGGTTGAAATAGCGGCCCGGAAAGTGGCTGAATACCGGGAAAAGGGGTATGACATCCGGCACATCAGGCGCGGGGAACGAACCGGGTTCAAGGCCGGTGCGTTGCAGTACGGGCTGGAGCAGGCAAACGGGGAATTCATCGCCATATTTGACGCGGATTTTATTCCCAAACCGGATTTCCTGAAACAAACGCTTCCGTGGTTCCGGGATGCAAAAACCGGGATGGTGCAAACGCGCTGGGAGCACATCAATAAAAATTATTCGTTGCTCACGCGTCTGCAGGCCTTCGCGCTGGACCTGCACTTTACGGTGGAACAAAGGGGGCGGAACCATGCCGGGTTTTTCATCAATTTCAATGGAACGGCAGGCATCTGGCGCAAATCCTGCATTGAGAATGCCGGAGGCTGGAAAGCGGATACTCTGACGGAGGACCTGGACTTAAGCTACCGGGCCCAGTTGAAAGGCTGGCGCTTTAAATACCTGGAGGGAGTGCCCAGCCCCGCTGAATTGCCCGTAGAAATGAACGCCCTGAAATCACAACAGTTCCGCTGGAACAAAGGCGGAGCCGAAACCGCCAAAAAAATGATCGGGAAAGTGTTCCGCAGCCGCCTGCCACTTAAAACCAAAATCTTTGCGGCTTCGCACCTGTTCAACAGCACCATCTACGTATTTATCCTTGTAGCCGCGCTGCTTAGCGTTCCGATGCTCATCATCAAGAACATAGTGAGTACGGTTGATATTTATCGTTATATCTCCGGGTTCATTGTAGCCACCATTGCCATTGTCATTACATTCTTTATTTCCATCAGCTACAATGAAAAGTCCAGGCTAGGACGGCTGGTGAATTACGCCCTCATATTCCCGCTCTTCCTCTCGGTTTCCCTGGGTTTATCCCTGCATAACGGCCTCGCGGTGCTGAAAGGATATTTCGGGCAAAAAACGCCCTTTATCCGCACGCCTAAGTTCAACTTAGCCGATAAAAAAGCTGACTGGAAAGGGAATAAATACGTGAGGGCGCGCATCGGATGGCTGACCATACTGGAAGGAATTATTGCCATTTATTTTGTTGGAGGCATTCTGCTGGGGGTGCGGTACCATGATTATGGATTGATGCTTTTCCATGTGCTGGCGGCATTTGGCTTCGGCAGTGTTTTTTATTACTCACTTCGGCATACCTTTATGGCAAAAAAGTAATTGTCCGGTTTCATTGATAGCATCCATTCCGGCTGGCGGAAACTCTGGATCCCGCTTAACGTGTCCCTGCTGGCCTATCTCCTGATGGCTTATGGCACGGAACGCGGGGATGCCTGGCAGGTGCTCATTCAATACGGAATTCTATTCGGTTGCTTTACCTGGATTTTCAGGAAATCCGATGGCAAATCCATTCCGTTTCTGCTGCTTGCCGGCATCATGTTTCGCTTGTTGTTTTTAGTGCACACACCAGCCCTGTCGGATGATTATCTGCGCTATTTATGGGACGGGCACCTGGTTAATGCAGGCTTGAATCCCTATAACCTGCTTCCCTCGGAAGCTGCCGGTACAATGGCCAAAGAAGTGCCGGAGCAAATGCTCCGCTTGGTGCTTTCCAAAGATTATTATTCGGTTTATCCGCCATTCAGCCAGTCGGTGTTCGGGATGGCGGTATTCATTGCCCCCGGCAGCCTTGCAGGACAGATTCTTTTTTTGCGCCTTTTCATTTTACTGACCGAGGTCCTGTCGCTTGTGCTGATCACCCGTTTATTGGATCATTTTAACCAGCCCCGGAAAAAAGCCCTGCTGTACGCGCTGAACCCGCTGGTTATTATAGAATTAAGCGGCAACCTGCACATGGAAGCCCTGATGATCGGCTTTCTGTTGATGGCTGTTTGGTTATTGGTACTGGAAAAACCCTTTCCGGCCGGTCTGGCCTTTGCGCTGGCTGTTTCGGCCAAACTCATTCCCTTGATGTTCCTTCCAATCCTCCTGCTGAAACCGGGCCGGAAAAATGCACTCCTGTTTTTCTCAAGCGTTTTAGGGTTTACCGGTTTACTGACATTGCCTTTCTTTAACGCGGAAATGCTTCGCCACTTTTGGCAAAGCCTGCGGCTTTACTTTCACTTATTCGAATTCAACGGAAGTCTTTATTATGTCGTGCGTTGGATTGGATTCCAGGTAAAGGGCTATAATATCATTCACGAGGCTGGCCCGGTGTTTTCCTTGATCACCCTGTTGGCCGTTTGTATGATCAGTTTTGTCTGCCGTAAAAAAGGATGGCCGGTAATCTTTCAGGCCATGCTTTGGTCGCTGGCTTTGTATTTTCTGCTGGCCACTACGGTCAATCCCTGGTACATCACCTCTATGGTTGCGCTGGGTCTTTTTTCGAACTATCGCTTTTACCTGGTATGGTCACTAACTGTCACTTTGAGTTATTTTGCCTATGCCGGTGGGGGATTTCATGAGGCAACTTGGATACTATGGTTTGAATACCTGCCGGTATACGGATTCCTCCTTATGGACCTGATAAAACCCAAGCCGAATGTCCCGATTCAACGAATGGCAGCTTCGTCAGAGAGCCTCCATTAAAATTGCCCGCTTGCTGCCCATGCTTCAGCAGGGACAATCCATCCTGGACATAGGTACAGGAAACGGTGCCGTATGCCAAATGCTAATGGAAAAGGGGTTCCATGTAACCCCTGCGGATATCCGGAACAAAAGCCGGTTTCCGAAAGTGAAGCCCGTCTTCTTCGATGGTGAAAACCTTCCTTTCGCGGAAAATTCCTTTGAGATCTGCCTGCTGCTGACCGTTTTGCACCATGCCCATAAGCCGGATCAATTGCTTCAGGAAGCGGTACGGGTATCTTCAACGTACCTGATTATCATTGAAGATGTATATACCAATGCCTTCCAGAAATACCTCACTTTTTTCATGGACAGCCTGGTGAATCTTGAAATAAAGAACCATCCGCACAATAACAGGACCTCCAAACAATGGGAACAGGCTTTTGACAGGTTAGGGTTGAAAATTATCCGGAAAGAGGAAAAAGCGTTTCTATGGTTTTTCCGGCAGGCAACTTATCTACTGAAAAAGCGATAAAATGAAAACGGGCTACACCCGGCAGCCCGTTTTCTATATCTGTCAACTGTATTTACTTAGTCGGCAATTTTGAATTCTACCCTCCGGTTCATGAAATGCTCGTTGCTCTTATGAGCATCTTTCACCAGCGGGTTGGATTCTCCCAGGTATTTTATATTAAACCTGGACTTGTCAATTCCATAGTTGTCAACCAAGAACTGAACGGCATTTTCAGCCCGTTTTTTGGAAAGTTCCAGGTTATATTCTTCGGTATACCGGGTATCGGCATTACCGATTACATCCACTTTCATTTTCGGATAGCGCTGAAGGATGCTGGCAATTTGTGCCATGTTTTCATAATCTTCAGCACGGATATCGGCTTTATCAGTATTAAAGTGGATGGAAGGCAGATACCAACCGCGGGCGTTTTCACGGATCAGTTCCTTTACCCTTTCTTCCGACAGGCCTTCGGGCCATTGGGTTTTGCAATCCACAATGGGATAGGAAGGTGAGCTGAACGGTTCGGGATCGTCATAATCCGGGCAACCGTCACCGTCACTGTCTTTGGTACGTCCTTTGGCGTCCACAGGAGCTCCTTCCGGAGTATTCAGTTCTTCATCCCACAGATCGGGCACACCGTCATTGTCGCCATCGTCAAAGTTGGTCTTCTTTTCAAGATAATCCAGATTTTGGTATACATAATCCAGTGGGTTGATCAACCATTCAGGTTCAGTAGCTTTTTTCCCTAGGTTAATGCCTAAACCAATACTGGTATAATGATAGGCATCATTGTTGGATGTAAGCGTTGGTTTATTGGTAGCCGTTTGGGGCTCTTCCCAACGCTGTCCATCCAGAAGGTCGTCATCCACTAACCCTATTTTGTGCTCAAAACTTAGTACAAAACGTTTGGACAGCCGGAAATCAGCTCCAACACCTGCCGAAAGGACGATGTCAGAACTATGCCCCTGGAACCGGTAACGGTCCGGGTTGATTTCAGCAGGAGTTTCATAAGTGCCATCCCAGATATTATGTACATAATCCCACTGGGTTGATTTAGTTTTATAATTATCAGATTTGACCGGTGAGGATTCATAATCGTACATATCTCCGTTGGAATCCAACTGATCCAGGAAAGTATCATACCACATACCTCCAACGCCCACCAGGAAATATGGGCTTACGGAGATTTTACTGGAATGGAACCTGATGTTATTGAGATTCAGAATACCGTCCACCGAAAGTTCATTCATCTTAGCTTTAAAATTATGGTAGACGAAGCCGCTATGGTTCACTTCATCATAGTAATCCACGGCCGGATCGTTTTGACCGTTTAAGGCTGCATTATTGGCAATCCCATAGCTGGGCATCCAGTTGGCCCCATAGGCATTGCCCTTGAGATATTGCAGACGAAGTGAGAATGAATACCCAAGTGCTTTACGTACGGTAAGGCCGTATCCATAACCAAATTTTGACCTTACATCACCAAAAACACGCAGCATTCCAGTGTTAACACCTACCTGCCACATGGATCTGGGTTTGGCCGGATAAGGATCTTCTCCTTTTAACCATTTTTCATGCTGTGGTTTCCTGAAATCAGGAATCAGATCCGGATCAGGACCGGGCCGCTCGGGCAACTGGGCAAGTGCTACCGTGCTCAGTAAAACAGCCAACGACAGTAAAAGGTAGTTTCTTTTCAACATATTGGTAGATTTAGTTTCAGGAAAAGTAAGCGCAATTTAAGTAAATTCCAATAATTTGCCACAACTGACAAAAATAAGTTTCTTTCACATTTATTCCAACAAGCTGATCGCCTATTCTTTTACCCTCTCACATCGGGTAAGCTAAACGGGGGTTTTGCCACCAAAAGAGTCCAATCAATCCTTTCGGAAGGATAAATATAATGTTTTCGGAAAACTTAGCAATGGATTTTACAAAATTTTCTGCCTTATTCCTAAAATTTCCCGGAATAGAACAGCCGTTTTCAGGCACAATACTCCAAAAAACAGTACCGGAAGGGTTTTATACCCAGGTTATGAGACTGCACGGGCTAAAAACCGGTTCAGGGGGACCATATGTTGAAATACCTTCAGGCAATACGGTACAAAATCCTTATTCAGACTGATTTTCTCATCAAAAGGATGAACCATAATAAAACTCTTGTGCCGCAGGTATTTTATCATTGGATGATCAACCGAATAGCCATAAGGAGCTTTTTTCAGCGTTTCGCCCTGCAATGAGCCGAAATACTTGATGAAATCCTCTGATTGTACGATTTCAAGGAATTCCTCCCGACAATAGTCAATTTCCTGGCGGATGGCTGACAGCATGGCCTTATCCGGGGCATAAACTCCTCCGGCCAGGAAAGCCGTTCCCGGTTCCAGATGGATATAGTATCCCGGACCGGGTGATTTGCGCCCGCCAACGGCTATATGACTGCCAAAATGTTCTTTATAGGGCTTTTTATCCTTGCTGAACCGGATATCACGGTATATCCGGAAAATGCAATCCTTCACCGGAAGGCCAATAATACCCGGTTCAAATACCTGTATGCCTTCGATTAACCGGCCGGTTAACTGCTCAAAATCCATTAAGGCATCTTTATACCTTAACTTATTGACATTGAACCAATCCCGTTTATTGTTTTTCTTCAGATCCTTCAAAAATTGAAGGGTGCTTTTCCGGATCATACACAGACTATAAATGATTAAAAGTAAATTCGCCCATTAATCTTTTGCAACATGACCGTTACGGATAAAAGTAAACAACCCCAGGCGGAAATCAGCATCCGCCTGTATCTGGACCAGGAAAAATTACCTGAAAAAATGGAATGGCGGGCCACAGATGCCCCTTTTGAGGGATACAAGGAATGCAAGGCATTTCTACTCTCAATATTTGATCCAGAAGACCGCAATACCCTCCGTGTTGATATTTGGAACAAAGACATGCGCCTTGATGAAATGTACCAGTTTTTCTATCAAACCCTATTATCGATGGCCGATACATTTGAACGGGCTACCAATCATCAGGAAGCTGCCGGGGAATTAAGGGAATTCGGCACTTCTTTCGGGAAAAAACTGGGTATCGTTCGCTGAAACCCTAACAGCATCCCCCTCCGTCATAATGCCAGGTAGACGGGGAAATAAATATATTATCCCGTTCAAGCCCGGCCAGGGCCGCTGCCGTTTTATCGCATACCGATAAGGGCTGATTTTGCATCAATACATGCCCCTTCCCGTCATCGTAAAATTCATTATCACCAAAATAAATAGCAGTCTTCCCGGTGAAAATGCAGGGCCCGTCAGGTGGAATAGGTTCTTTAATGGCGCATACTTCCACACTTTCAATGTATATCAACCGATCGACCGCGTAGTGTTTTGGATCCAATACCCGATAGGGTCTCCGGGCCCGGACCTCAATGGTTCCAAAACCTGTTTCAGCCAGCAATTGAAGGTATTGGTTCAGGGGAATGGCCCCGCTCAGGCACAAGGCCCGCAAGCGCTCGTCAGACCGCACATGATCCGGGATGTAATCATCACAAACCGGGTCAGACAAAACCAGCCGGCCATGGGGCTTCAAAACACGGTACATTTCTTCCAGGGCCTTTTTCAGGTCGGTTTCCTTGAAAATATTAAACAGGCAATTTTGCGCGGCCACATCCACGGATTTATCTTCTAAAGGGATTTCCAGGGCTGATCCTTTTATGAGTTGAACAAAGTCTCGGTGAAACCAATCGTTTTCCTGTTCGGCCAGCTTCAGGTTCTCGTGGCATTTTTCAAGCATTTCATCCACGATATCTGCTCCGACTACCCCATGTGGTTGCCGGCTGAAATAAGCAAACTGAAGCAATTCCATGCCTCCTCCAACCCCGACATAGAGAATGCGGGGATTACCCGTAAGGTCGCGCGGATTCACGGTGGAGCCACAGCCGTAGTTCATTTCTTTCATGATTTCCGGGACATTCAGCCCGGGGAAATGCCACATCGGGGTGGTAGTGCAGCAAAGGCCGACATCAGGGGTTTCAGCAGCCTGGCGGTATACATCTGCGGTGATTTTCAGGTAACTATCCTTTTTCATAAATCAGTTCTTTTCAGGCAGTCCGGTCTGCCCGTTTTTGTTCAAATCCGTTATTCACCAGGTCTTCATAGGTGTCAATATCTATTAACCGGGGCAAGAGATGGATTGTCAGGTTCAACCGGGCAGCCTGTGCCAGCGTTTGTTCCAGGACCCGCTCTGTGCCCCAGTCGATTTTGCGAAACAGGCCGGGATACGGCTTTTTCGAACCGATCAGGTAATAGCCGCCATCATTGGCCGGGCCGATCACCAAATCGTTCGAGTCGAGCGCCCGGAAAGCATCGGTCAGGATTACCGCGTTCAGGTCAGGGGTGTCGCTGCCTATCAAAACGGCTTTCTTCATGCCATCTTCCAGCACCTCCTGCATAGCTTTTTTCATTTTATGCCCGAGATCCCCGTTTGACTGAAGATATTTTTCATACACCAGGTTATCGAACAGGTCGCGATCATCAATAAACCGGTCGTAAAAAACCATTTTCCGGTAATTCAAACCTTCGGTATTGATCACCAATTCTTCCAACAGGTGCTGATAAATAGTCAACGCCCGCTCCAACCCGACTTCTTCCGCCAGGCGGGTTTTTACCAATCCCTTCAGGGGATTTCTCACAAAAATGATAAGGGCTTCTTCTCTCCAAAACATAATCTGAACATTATTCAGCCAGGACCCCGCCACAAGATGAACCGGCTCCGGCTGTGCATCCGTAGCAATGCTGGTTCACGACAATGGTCCTTCCGGCCAGCTTTTTTTCATCAAAAGCGCTGATATGCCGGGGCGCTTTTGCCTCCAGCCCTATCTGCAGCATTTGATTAAAATCACAGTCGTATAAATAGCCATCCCACCCCACGGAAATCATCGTCCGGCACATGACATTTACCGCAGCTACCGGATTGAATGAATTGACCAGTTTTTCCATGTATCTTTCGTAATTGCCTGACAGCAGCAGGTATTCCAGAAAACGGCTGATGGGCAGGTTGGTAATTGTGTACAGGGAATTGAATGTAATACCATAATCCCTTGCCAGATTTCGCTTAAACTGAGCTTCCAGTTCTTTTTGGGAAGGCGGCAAAAATGCGCCCGAAGGATTGTACACCAGATTCAGGACCAACTCACTGCCATTGGCACCATACCCCACGGCATTAAGCATTTGCAGGGCTTTGATCGATTTCTCAAAAACCCCATCGCCCCGCTGGCTGTCCGTTTTCCGTTTGGTATAGTAAGGAAGGGAAGAAATCACTTCCACCTGGTGGTCGCGGAAAAATTCCGGAAGGTCGTTGTATTTTGGATTGGCCAGTATAATGGTGAGGTTGCTGCGCACCATAATATGCGCGTTTCTTTTCTTCAGTTCCGTGACAAACCAGCGGAAATCCGGGTTCATTTCCGGTGCGCCTCCGGTAAGGTCAACCGTATGAATGCGGCTGTTTTCCAGCGCCTCCAGACATTGTTGCATGGTTTCACGCGTCATGATTTCCTTCCGGTCAGGGCCGGCATCCACGTGGCAATGACTGCAGATCTGATTGCACATATAGCCCATATTGATCTGCATGGTATCCACGGACTGGGCTTTCAGGGGAAACAGTTTGTAATCGTGCAGTGTGGCCTCAAAAGATGGAATTTCCACCTTTTCTTCTTCCTGGCCGTTTAACACCTTCAACTGGACCCTGAAATCGGCCAAATCACTCCTTCTTGCATGTAATGATTTCATGAAAACTCCCGGTGTTCCCTGCGAGGCATTCGCATACTCAGTTGTTCAACCTTGTTCATCATCTGGATGCCATGGATCAGGGAAGCTCCGCCCCGTATGGCCGCGGCCACATGCACTGCCTCCATCATCTGTGTCTCATCAGCCCCTTTTTCCAGACTTGCTTCCGTATATGCCTCAATACAATAAGGACATTGAATGGCATGGGCTACTGCCAGGGCAATCAGGGCTTTTTCCCTTTCGGTCAAAGCGCCTCCCTTGAAAACGCTATTGTAATAACCAAAAAACTTTTTGGCAAGTTCTGGTTCATACTCTCCGATATCTCCGAATTTGTTCAGATCGGCAGGGTCGTAATACGTGTTGCTCATGATGTCTGATTTTTTACGGGTTAGGATGTCTGGAATGTCTGTAACGGACCTTATTATGCAACAAATCTATGCGCTTTCGGTTCCTTACAAAACCAAACCAAAAAAAAGCCGCTCTGAAATTGAGCAGCTTTTAACAAATCTTTCAGATTCCGGTTTTATCGTAACAACGTAACGTTGCCGATTTTCCTGATCGGGTAGCCTTTGCTGTCTTCCCCATGGATTATGAAGACATAAGTGCCGATAGGCTGGGGCTGACCGTTATAGGTACCATCCCATCCCTGGTTTATGTCAGTGGTTTCAAATACCAGCTCACCCCAGCGGTTAAAGACCTGCATTCTGATCAGGAAGAAATTTTCCCTGTACCCGATCCGGAACACATCATTCTGTCCGTCTCCATTGGGCGAAAATGCCGTTGGCACAATCGCCACCGGGATGCCGATTACATAAATGGTCATGCTGTCGCTGTTCTGGCAGCCATTGACATCGGTGACCAGCAGTATGTAGGTTATAGTGTCATTGGGTGTAGCTACAGGGTCGGCAATGTTCGGATCAGAAAGCCAGGTAGGCGGAGACCAGACATAGGAAACGCCTCCCGTGCCATGCAATTGAACGCTTTCTCCCTTGTAAATAGTCATATCCGGGCCGGCACTAACCACCGGAGGTGTAAACAAGCTCACGGTGACCTGATCCGTATTGGTACAGCCGTTCGCGTCCACAATCGTGACGGTATAGGTGGTTTGAGAAGTGGGCGAAGCCACTGGATCCGGGCAATTGGTACAACTCAGGTCCGTAGCGGGAGTCCACTGGTAGGAGACTCCGTTGGAAGCATTCAACTGTACCGATCCGCCTGGGCAAATGGTCGCGTCCGGCCCGGCCATGGGATCGGCCGGATTCAGCACGGTGACCGTTACTGTGGCGTTGGCCTGACAGCCATTGGCATCCGTTCCGGTTACCATGTAGGTAGTGGTTACCGTTGGAGAAGCCACCGGGT
This sequence comes from uncultured Chitinophagales bacterium, assembly GCA_964422925.1. Classification (GTDB taxonomy): domain Bacteria; phylum Bacteroidota; class Bacteroidia; order Chitinophagales; family S012-47; genus CAYRDC01. The sequence goes on from CAYRDC010000013.1 coordinate 44,198, forward strand.
TGGCTACGGTTGTGCTGGAAAGTCCTGTTGGTGGAGACCACACATAACTAACGCCACCGCTGGCAGTAATGACCGTGCTTCCTCCCAGGCAAATCGTATCATCCGGGCTGGTGGTTATTACCGGCAGGGCATTAACCGTAACACGCACGGAATCGAAATTGGGGCATCCGTTGGCATCCACCACCGTTACCGTGTAAGTGGTTGATGCAGCCGGGGAAGCTACCGGGTTACTGATATTTGGATTACTCAAGCCTGTTGCCGGGCTCCATTTATAAGAAACCCCTCCGGAGGCGGACAATTGGGTACTGCCGTTTTCACAAATCGCCATATCCGGGCTAACCGTGACCGTGGGAAGCGGGTTAACCGTTACAGTGACCGTGTCCGTATTGGTACAGCCGTTGGCATCCGTCCCGGTAACTGTGTACACTGTGGTGGCAGCCGGGGAAGCCACCGGATCAGGAATGTTGGTAGCGCTTAAGCCTGTGGCCGGAGCCCATTGGTAAAATAATGCCCCGGAAGCATTCAACTGTACCGATCCGCCCTGACAGAATGCCAAATCAATTCCGGCATCCACATTTGGCAATGGATTCACCACAACCGTTTGCGTGGCCGTATTCTGGCAACCATTGGCATCAGTTCCGGTAACAGTATAAATGGTTGTCCCAGAAGGAGTGGCTACCGGATTGGCTATATTCGGATTGGACAAACTGGCGACTGGCTGCCAGGAATAGCTTACCCCTCCGGAAACCGAAAGAATCGTGCTGCCGTTCTGGCATATCGTATCATTCGCGCCCGTAGTGATCACCGGTAAACTGTTTACAGTGATTGTTACGGAATCTGTACTGGAACAACCATTGGCATCCGTTACAAGTACCGTGTAAGTAGTGGTTACTGACGGGCTGGCTACCGGATTTGGAATGTTGGTGGCGCTAAGCCCCGTGGACGGGCTCCATTGATACGTTGTTCCTCCGGACGCGTTCAGTTGAATACTGCCACCTGCGCAGATCGATGAATTGGGCGTAATGGTAATCGGAATTTGTGTATAAACCGTTACTGTAACCGAATCGGTATTTACACATCCGTTGGCATCCGTTACAGTGACTGTATAAGTTGTTGTTGTGGTTGGTGTGGCTGTGGGATTGGGGCAATTGGTACAACTCAAACCCGCGGCCGGAGCCCATTGATAGCTGCCGCCACCGCTTGCCAATAATGGAACACTGAATCCGATGCAGAGGCCTGTATTTGGCGTAATGGTGATGTTCGGCAGCAGGTTTACCGTTACTGTTGTAGTACTTGTATTGCTGCAACCGTTGGCATCGGTTCCGGTCACGGTATAAGTCGTAGTGCTGACCGGTGTCGCTGTTGGAGAAGGACAATTTACACAACTCAACCCTGACACAGGGCTCCACACATAACTTACACCACCACTTGCGTTCAGATAGGAAAATTCCCCAACGCAAATGGTGTCATCAGCGCTGGAGGTAATATTGGGCAACGGATTTATAGTAACCGTTACCGAGTCCGTATTTTGACAGCCATTGGCATCCGTCACCAGTACAAAATAGGTGATGGTAGTGTTTGGCGTGGCCACCGGGCTGTTACAGTTTGTGCAACTCAAACCGGTAGCAGGCGACCATTGATAGCTTGTACCACCGCTGACATTCAGAGAAGCGGCATCGCCAATGCAAATGGCCGTATCCTGGGTAATGTTCACAACCGGCAATGGATTTACCGTAACCGTTACCATATCCGTATTCTGACAGCCATTGGCATCGATGCCGGTCACTGTGAAGGTGGTTGTAACCAACGGGGAGGCCACAGGATTGGCAATGTTGGTAGCACTAAGACCGGTGGCAGGGGCCCATTGATAATTCACCGCACCCATTGCGTTCAGGTTAGTGGAGCCACCTGCACAAATCGACACGTCATTACCGGCTGACACCGTGGGCAATGAATTTACGGTAACCGTTGTTGTTGCCGTATTCTGGCAGCCATTGGCATCGGTTCCGGTCACAGTATAAGTAGTGGTAATGGCCGGGGAAGCCACAGGATTCTGGCAATTTGTACAACTCAAGCCTGTTCCCGGTGTCCACACATAGCTAACTCCTCCAGAAGCGGATAAGGTAGTACTGGAACCCGAACAAATAGCTACATCAGGCCCGGTGGTAATATTCGGCAATGGATTGATGGTGACAGTAGTGGTAGCCGTATTCTGGCAACCGTTCACATCCGTCACCGTTACTGTGTAAGTTGTAGTAGTAGTCGGAGAAGCGTTTGGATTCGGACAATTTGTACAGCTCAGTCCTGTAGCAGGAGCCCATTGATAGCTGACGCCACCGCTTGCCGACAAGTTTGTACTGCCTCCTAGGCAAATAGCCGTTGACGGGCTGATTGTTACCGTGGGCAATGCATTCACCGTCACGACAACACTATCCGTATTTTGACAACCGTTTGCATCGGTTCCAACAACGGTATACTGTGTGGTAGCAACGGGATTAGCTACCGGTGAAGCGCAGTTGGTACAACTTAACCCCGTAGCAGGACTCCATTGATAACTGGTGCCTCCAATGGCATTCAGGGTCGTGATACTGCCAGCGCAAATACTCACATCCGGGCCGGCTGATATCGTGGGCAATGGATTAACCGTAACGGTCACCGTGGCTGTTCCGGAACAATTATTCGCATCCGTAACCGTCACCGTATAGGTAGTGGTACTGCTTGGTGAAGCCACCGGGCTGGGGCAGAAAGCACAGCTTAAAGTAGCCGGTGGATTCCACATATAACTTACTCCTCCGGACACATTCAACTGTACACTGCCACCGATACAAACACTGGTATCAGGCGTAATGGTTATGGCCGGAGAGGTGGCCACTGTCACCGTAACAGAATCCCTGGCGGTACAACCGTTGCCATCCGTTCCTGTCACATAGTATGTTGTGGTTACAGATGGAGTTGCTGTTGGGTTTGAACAGTTGGTACAGCTTAAGCTTGAGTTTGCATCCCAGGTATAACTCGAGGCTCCGGTGGCCTGGAGTTGGGTACTGTTTCCAACGCAAATCTGAACATTACTGCCGGCATCTACATTGGGTAAAGGATTAACAGTTACCTGTACAGAATCCACCATGCTGCAATTGGCTGAGTCTGTTATGGTAACTGTATACATGGTAGTAATAGTCGGAAATGCCTGGGGATTGGCGATGTTGGGATTTGATAATCCGGTTGCCGGCAACCAGCTATAGCTAACCGTATTGGGAGAAACAGCATTCAGGTTTGTGGTATCTCCAAAACAGATGGAAACATTATTTCCTGCATTTACTGATAAGATGTTCCGGTAAACCGTTACTGAATCTACACTGACACAACCGTGGTTGTTTGTTACGGTCAGTGTATATGTAGTGGTGGTAAGCGGGTTGGCAAATGGATTCAAAATGGTCGTACTCGATAACCCTGTACTTGGAGACCAGCTAATGGACTGGACACCGGATGTATCAGTAGCTGTGGCATTTAATTGGGTAACCCCGGTATTGCACAAAATCACATCAGGTCCTGCATCCACGGTTGGCGGGGCCGCCACGAAAACTGTAACAGAATCTATGGTAGAACATCCCTGCGCACTGGTCAATGTAATGGTATACGTTGTTGTAGCTGCCGGGGAAGCGGTCGGTGACTGGCAATTGGTGCAGCTTAAACCTGCAGCCGGAACCCAGGAATAATTGCCTGAACCTACCGGGTTAAGGGTAACGCCCACTCCAGGACAGATAATCTGGTTATTACCCGGATTTAACAATGGATTGGCATTAATAACAAGATTCTGGATTACCGTATCAATGCATCCAAGATCTGTCTGAACAATGAGTTTAACCGGATAAACCCCCGGGGAAGTATACGTATGGCTTGGATTGGCAAGCGTAGAGCTGTCTCCGTCTCCAAAATAATATTTCCGGCTGGTAATGACTCCGTAAGAATTGACCGTGGTATCAGTAAACTGAATGGTATTTCCCGCGCACAGCGTACCGGTATAACTGAAACCAGGAGCCAGGGTTGGATATACCACCACCTGTGCATAGGCTGTATCGGCACAGATGTAACCCGGGTTCACAATCAACATCACCGTGTAGGTGCCGGTATCCGGATAAGTATAAGTCGGCTCAAACAAATTGGAGGTATCTGCATTCGTTGTGGGATCGCCAAAATCCCAGTAGTAGTAGGTTCCGTTTACACTTGAATTCTGGAAGTTTACCGTGTAATCATCGCAACTGATTACCTGGTTATTCGGTCCGGATGTAACAATGTGGGCCTGTATGTTTTGCGAACAGGTCGTGGTGTTAAACTGGAACTCCCTCCTGTAATGGCCGATTTTAACCCCGTTCCGGTATTCGTCAATACAAATGGACACCACAAAACGGCCTACCAGGTTAGGCGTTCCGGTCAGTAAACCGGTATTGGAATTTATCGCCAATGGTGGGTTTGAAGCTAATGGATAGGTGGCTGAATATGGCGACTGGTAAGGTACCGGGTTGTAAGGGGGCGCTGCCGGAGGATTGGGGGCCGGGTTGCTCGGGCTGGCTCCGTCCATAGCAGCGCACAGGTAATATACCAAAGAATCCCCGTCCACGTCTACCGCAGAATGATTATAATTGATTGGTTCATAATTACATATAACAACAGGTGGGAAGCTTAAAAAATTTGGGCTTGAATTCCCCGGATAAGCTCCTGGATCCGGAATCTGCGCATAATAAGTGGCCCCAACGCTGGTGGGATTAATTATGTTCAAAATGGAAGCATTCCGGCAGCAGCGTTGATACACCAGCCAATATCCCCCAGGGCTGGAATTCAAAGTTACGGTACCTGAAAACAATCCTTCTTCAACACAAATATTACTGGGTGGCACCAGGCATGGATTGGGAGATGTTGCGGGTATGCTGGTAATGGAAATTCGGTTAAGCGTAACAGTTGTTACCAGGTTGCCTGATGAATCAAAAATTCCAATCGGAGCCGTCTGGTCAAATGGTGCGTTCCCGGGATTACAATCACGGTATAATCTCAAAACCACTTCATACTGGCTGCCTCCAGTGAAACTTACGTTTATAAACCCACCAATGATGTGGGTGGCATATGATACAACCCACCAAAGGCTTAGCACGAAGAGTAACAAGGTTTTTTTCATAATGTATAATGGTAATAACTCGGCTTTGCGAAGTTACAAAATCAACAGCAGATATGAAATCATTGGCTTTATTTTAACATTCCAAAGAAAAAGGCCGGAAAATCCGGCCTTTCTCTTCCAATGAATATAGAAAAACCTATCTTATCAAAGTGAGGTTTCCGCTTGATTGATAAGGGAATCCTTTATCATCAACTGCCTTGATGTAATAAATATAGGTTCCTATAGGTTGCTTCTTTCCGTTAAAAGTACCATCCCAACCCTCGTTGATATCTGACGTTTCAAATACCAGTTCACCCCATCTGTTAAAGATCATCAGGGAAACCAGGTTGAAATTGCGCTTCCATTTTATTTTGAATACATCATTCAGTCCGTCTCCGTTTGGCGAGAAAGCAGTGGGAATGCGTGCCTCCGGAAGGCCGATAATGAATATGGTAACTGAATCGGTATTCTGACATCCATGTTCATCCGTAACCAGGACAACGTAAGTAATAGTATCCTGCGGAGTGGATGTAGGATTCTGGATATTTGGATTATCCAGCCACATCGCAGGTGACCATTGGTAACTCACCCCGCCCATTGCATTTAGCTGCACGCTTTGACCTTTGTAAATAGTAACATCATACCCGGCACTGACCACAGGAATACTGTACAGGCTAACAGTAACCTGGTCACTGTTTGTACAGCCATTCGCATCCACGATGGTTACGGTATACGTTTGGTCTGAACCAGGTGAAGCCACCGGGTCAGGACAATTGGTACAGCTCAGGCCCGCAGCCGGACTCCATTGGTAGGTAACCCCGTTGTAAGCATGCAGCTGCACACTGGCACCCGGGCAAATGGAAGCATCCGGTTCCGCATTCGGATCGGCCGGCATATTAACTGTTACGGTTACGTTCCCGAGATTCTGGCACCCGTTGACATCGGTTACCAGTACGGAATATGTAGTGGTTACCAGCGGAGATGCCAGCGGATTGGGAATGTTCGCATTATTCAGGCCGGTGGGTGGGCTCCACATATAAGAAACCCCTCCGGAAGCCTGCAACTGGGCCGCATCCCCGATACAAATGGCTGTATCAGGAACCACTGTTACTACCGGCAGACTGTTAACGGTAACCGTTACGGAATCCGTATTCTGACATCCCTGGGCATCCGTAACCAGCACAGTATAAGTGGTTGTACTGGTTGGACTGGCTACCGGATTGGCAATATTCGGGTTATTCAGGCCCGTAGCCGGTGACCACTGATAGGTGGTTCCTCCACTGGCCGACAATTGTACATTATCATTAATACAAATAGCAACATCCGGGGTTATGGTGATTACCGGTTCTGAATTCACAGTAACCACGATGGTATCTGTATTCTGACAACCATTGGCATCGGTCCCGGTCACTGTATAAACGGTGGTAACTGACGGATTCGCCACCGGGTTGGCAATATTCGGATCGCTCAGGCCCGTAGCGGGGCTCCAACTGTAACTTACTCCACCGGTTGCATTCAACTGTGTGCTGTACCCAATACAAATAGCTGTATTTTGTCCGGCATCAATATTCGGTAACGGATTTACAGTGACTGTAACCTGTGCGGTATTACTACAACCGTTGGCATCTACTCCCGTAACTGTATAGGTAGTAGTTGCTGTTGGAGAAGCTACCGGATCTGGCAATGCCGGGTTTTGAATACCGTTGGGCGGTGTCCAGCTATAACTTACTCCTCCTGAAGCCAGCAATTGCGTACTGTTGCCGTAACAGATGGTATCGTTTGGCCCTGTAGTAATATTCGGCAACGGATCTACGGTAATGGTAACAGAATCACTATTCTGACATCCGTTGGCATCGGTCACGAGTACCGTATAAGTAGTAGTGGAGAGTGGACTGGCTATCGGATCCGGACAATTTGTACAACTCAGTGAACTTCCGGGGAACCAGTTATAAGAGACACCTCCTGACGCATTTAGCTGAATGTCGTTCCCGTAGCAAATATCGTCATCAGGGGTTATCGACACCTGTAGTATGGCATTCACGGTAACCGTTGTGGTAGCTGTATTGACACAACCGTTAGCATCTGTAACAGTAACTGTATAAGTGGTGGTTACCGGTGGGCTGGCTTTCGGATTGGCAATATTCGGATTACTCAAACCAACAGCAGGCGCCCATTGATACTGGCTGCCACCGGAGGCAAAAAGCTGTAAGCTGTCGCCAGTACAAATGGCAGAATTTGGTGTAACGGTAATCGTTGGTAATGGATTTACATAAATAGTAGTCGTACCTGTATTAATACATCCGTTGGCATCTGTGACGGTGACTGTGTAAGTAATTGTGTTTACCGGGGTGGCCCCTGTATTCGGACAGGTGGCACAAGTCAAAAAACTGTTGGGCGCCCATTGGTAGGTTACACCGCCTGAGGCAGACAGGTTGGTAGATGATCCGACACAAATAGTATCATCCGGAGAAACAGTTACAACCGGTAATGGATTCACGGTAATGGTAATGGAATCTTTGGCTGAACATCCATTCACATCCGTACCGGTTACATAAAAAGTAGTTGTAGCATTTGGGGTGGCGGTAGGACTTTGGCAATTGGTACAACTTAAGGCCGGATCCGGATCCCAGGAATAGGATTGGGCACCCGTGGCGTTCAAGCCAAAATTACTGCCAATACAAATGGCTACATCCATTCCGGCATCTACAGGCGGAGCCGGATTTACATTGATATGTACCGTATCGAGGGCCGCACATCCGGCACTATCGGTAACCATTACAATGTAATCGGTTCCCACTGCAGGAAACGCCATTGGATTACTTATTCCTGGATTATCGAGCGAACTGGCTGGTGACCAGCTATACGTTACAATATTCGGAGATAAAGCGTTTAACTGGATACTATCCCCGCTGCATATACTTTGGTCTTGTCCTGCATTTACGGTAATAATATTCCGGTATACCGTAACGGAGTCAACGGACGTGCAACCATTGTTGCTGGTAACTGTCAGGGTGTATGTAGTAGTTGATACCGGATTGGCAAATGGATTAAGAATAGTCGTACTACTCAGTCCCGCAGAAGGGTTCCAGCTAATGGACTGAATTCCCGCAGGGTCTGAAGCAGTGGCATTAATCTGGCCTGATTGTGAATTACAAAGTATTAAATCAGGCCCGGCATCCACAATAGGTAGATTAAGAACAAATACTGTAACAGTGTCTGTATTTGTACATCCATTCAAAGAGGTCAGTGTTGCTGTGTAGGTTGTTGTAGTTAATGGTGTTGCAATAGGATTTTTAAGAGTCGAATCATTCAGGGAACTTCCTGGCGACCAGCTCCACGAACCCGAACCCACCGGATTTAATGTAGTACTTTCTCCCCGGCAGATTGTTTGATCCCAACCTGCGTTTATTTGTGGGGTAAGGTTTATCGGTACTGGTATAATAACCGTATCAATACAACCCTTGTCTGTGGTGACAATCAGCCAGGTATTGAAGTTTCCAATTCCAAGGTAGGTGTGCACCGGATTTTGTACAGTATCAGAACCGCCATCCCCGAAATACCACTGCCAGTTAATAAAGGTACCAAAAGTTGTGGTCGAAGAGTCATAAAACTGAATGGGAGAATACTGGCAATTATCTCCCTGGTATGTAAAATTGGCATTAACGGAGGGATACAAAATAACCAGGGCATAGGCTGTATCAGCACAGGTAAAGCCCGGATTCGCAATCAGGGTTACCAGATAGGTTCCTGTATCCGGATAGGTGTAAGAAGGAAATTCTGCCGTTGAAGTATCATTTGTAGTGGTTGGATCTCCAAAATCCCAGAAATAGGATGTTGCCCCTGCGCTGTTATTACCAAAATTCACTGTATAGTCATGACAGGCATAAATGAGGTTAGGCCCTCCGTTGGCCTGTGGTATACCGGGTATAGCCGCTGTAACTGCCTGCAGGCAGTTGGCTACATTAAACTGAATCTCCCGGAAATACTCTCCGATCTTAACACCGTTTCTCCATTCATCGACCCCAATGTTCACGACAAACTGGCCCAGCAGATTGGGCGTTCCGGTCAATAACCCCGTGACAGGATCTATTGCCAAAGGCGGATTGCTGGCCAAGGGATAACTTGGTGAATAGCCTGAAGCGTAGTTTACCCAGTTATAAGGCGGATTAGGCGGTCCGGTTTGTCCATAGGAAGGAACTAATTTGTATGACAGGGAATCACCGTTAAGGTCTGAAGCTGAATGATCAAAATTCAAAGGAGCATTCAGGCATACCGCCAAAGGGGGAAAATTGTTAAAGACAGGACTTGAATTGCCCGGATATGTTCCCGGATCCGGGATTTTCATAAACAGGGTCATGCCCTGGCTTAAGGGATTAATCAGATTGATAATGGTACCATTCCGGCAGCAACTTTGCCAAACCACCCAATATCCTCCGGCACTTGGGCCGAGGTTTACGGTTTTGGTAAACGTACCCTGTTGTACACAAATATTACTGGGTGGCGTTAAGCATGGGTCATTGGTACTTATAGGGAGTTGTACCGGGCCTCCGTTGATAGGCACAAACTGCGATTGCACCAAACCTCCGCTGGCATTATAAATTTTAAAAGTAGCACTGGTCGGCATCGGTGCAGTACCCGGATTGCAATCCCGGAATAATATCATCGTTATCTCATACTGTGTCCCGCCCAGCCAACTATATCTGAAATTACCACCAATCAGGTGAGTGGCCAGGGATGAATAAGAAATAAGGGACACACAAACGGCTAGTAGGTATCTCTTCATATTCATTGGATGCGTAAAGATAGTATTTTTTCAACAAAAGTCCATGCTTTCATCATAGGATTTTACACAACAACAATTATGGTACGCAAACAGGTCTCTTAGCCAGTAGCTTAATTAACGGAGGGCGCATAAATCTTTTTAGTAACTTTGTTGGCTCATTTTTCAGACTAAATCACCGTATTTATGCCCATAATCGGCAGTGTCATAAAGCGGGCAATTCAACTTAGAAAAACCATTACTTTTCAGCGCGGAACACCTTTACAATACCAGTTGCGCGTTTTAAAACGATTGCTGCGTCAGGCCAAAGACACAGATTTTGGGAAAACCTATCACTTTCATCAAATTCTTAAATCAGAAAATCTAATCCAGGCATTTAAGAATGAGGTACCTGTTCATGATTACAATAGTATATACGAATGTTGGTGGCATCGGGCTCAGCAGGGAGAAAAAGATGTCTGTTGGCCGGGTAAGATCAAATATTTTGCCATGAGTTCCGGCACCTCTGAAGCGGCCTCCAAGTATATCCCGGTTTCAAAAGAAATGTTAAAATCGATAAAAAAAGCCTCTCAGAAATTACTGTTTGCTATGTTAAATTATGACCTGCCTACCGATATTTTTCAAAAGGAAATATTGATGCTGGGCAGTTCAACCGATTTGAATTTTAACGGTGTTGTGTATGAGGGTGACATGAGCGGCATCAGCGCGCAGAATGTTCCATTCTGGCTTAATAAATTTTATTACAAACCCGAGAAAGATATTCTGGCAACCCGGAACTGGGATGCTAAACTGGACCAAATAGCCCGCAATGCACCGAAATGGGATATTGCCATTATAGCCGGAATACCCAGCTGGGTCCAGATTATGATTGAGCGGATCCTGGAATATAATAACATTGAAACCCTTCATGAAATCTGGCCCAATCTAACTATGTATATCCATGGAGGCATTTCTTTTGAGCCATACCGCAAGACCTTTGAACGGTTTTTCAGTAAACCCATGATTTACTCAGAAACTTATATGGCTTCAGAAGGATTTTTTGCCATGAAAACCCGGAAAAATGCCAAAGGGCTTCAAATGGTTCTTAACAATGGCATTTTTTATGAATTTGTTCCGTTTAATGAAGAAAACTTCACGGCAAACGGTGAAATAAAATCCAATCCGGCTACTTACACAATTAATGAGGTGGAAGAAGGCATTGACTATGCCTTATTGCTTTCCACCTGCGCGGGCGCATGGCGTTACCTGATTGGTGATACGATACGTTTTGCAGATGCTAAGAAAAAAGAAATTGTAATCACTGGACGTACCAAGCATTTTTTGAGCATCTGCGGAGAGCATCTTTCAGTCGATAATATGACCCAGGCGCTGAAAATGACGGCTGACCAATTGAATATTGAATTGAAAGAATTCACTGTTCAGGGTATTCCGAGCGGCAATTTGTTTGCCCACAAATGGTATATTGGCACGGACGAGAATGTTGACGTACAGGCACTGACCCGTGCCCTGGACGAAAACTTGAAGAAAGTTAATGACGATTATGCCACAGAGAGGGCCAATGTTTTAAAAGACATACAAGTGCATGTGATCCCGAACGAGCTATTTTTCAGGTGGCTGAAGATCAATGGCAAGGAAGGAGAGCAATATAAGTTTCCACGGGTCATGAAGCAGGAAATATTCCATGAATGGGAATTGTTTATCGAGCAAAATACAGACTTAGTTCACCCGAATCATAGTGGATGATCCAGGCAGCCAGGACGGGCATATTGTTGGGATTGACCCTGGCCGTATTGGTCGGTCCTGTTTTCTTTGCCCTGTTACAAACCAGCATTCATAAAGGCTTCGGAGCCGGTGTACGAATAGCTATCGGTATCTCTGTTAGCGATTCACTCTATATACTGGTTACCAATTTTTTTATCAGCAGCATTCAAAACCTTTCAGCTATTGAGCATTACCTGAGCCTTGTCGGGGGTATTGTGTTGATGATCATTGGTATTCAAACTTTTTTCAGGAAGCCTAAGCTGGAAGCCAGTCCTATGCCCAATCGTTCTTTCGCACATAATGCCGGGTTAATAGTGCGTGGGTTTCTGCTCAATTTTACCCATCCGGGAGTGCTTATTTTCTGGCTTTCCGTAATTGGAGTGCTTTCCACGGAATTCAGTTACTCGATTAATGAAAAATGGCTGATGTATTCCTGTACGGTAGCTACCATTTTTACAACAGATGTCCTGAAATCATACCTTGCCAATAAAATAAAGCGATTGCTAACAGAAAGAATTTTGCTCTGGATTAATCATGGAATGGGAATAATTCTGGTTGGCTTTGGCCTGATTTTCCTGGTCAATTCCATTATGCGTTAACAGAGATTCAATCCTTACAGGCGAATCTTACTAATTTTAAACGCCCTGCTATAATACCTAAACATGGCCCGCCCATTTGAACATATGGAGGATTTGGAATTGGTGGCCCATTACCGGGAAACCGGTGACAAAGCCGTCATAGGGGTTTTGTATGAACGCTATTTGCATCTGGTGCTTTCGGTTTGCAGAAAATATATGAACAACCTGGCGGAAGCTGAAGACCGGACTATGGAAGTTTTTGAAGAGCTTTTTGAAAAATTAAGCCGCCATGAAATACGCTATTTCAGTTCCTGGCTGTATCAGGTCACCAAGAATCATTGTTTGATGTATTTGAGAAAAAACAAATCTTCAGCAGCCAACCCGGTAATGTTTGAAGACTATATGGCAGGCAATATGGAAATAGCTGAAGAGATGCATCAACTGCCCGAAGACCAACCGCCTCCTGAAGACCTGGTAGGCCACGCCCTTGAAAAATTAAATGAAGGCCAACGGATATGCGTTACCGCGTTTTACCTGCAGGGAAAATCATACAAACAAATAGCCGAAGAAACGGGGTACGAGTTGAAGAAAGTGAAAAGCTTTATCCAGAATGGCAAAAGAAATTTGAAAATTATTCTGGAGAAATATCATGAAGACAAATAATCAGAATAATGACAACATTTTTGGTTCTCCCGGACCTCACCTTTCCCTGGAAGAAATGAAAGGTTATTTGCAGGAGAGGTTGAATCCGGAAGCTGTGCGAAAAGTTGAATGGCACATCAGTTCATGCCCATTCTGCAGCGATGCCCTGGAAGGCCTGGAGCAGGAAAATGATTGGCCTGCTTTCGAATCTTCCCTGGCCCGGCTCAAATCCAGAATCAAATCCCTGTCCAGGTCCAAACCAGCCAGGGTTATTACTCTGCGCAACCGTTATCTGGCCCTGGCGGCTTCAGTGATGGTCCTGTTAAGTATCAGCTTCCTGGTTTACCTGAAGCTCAATCAACAATACAGTGAAAGGGTTTTCTCAAAGCATTTTGAAAAATTTGTGGACACATTCAAACATCCAGGCCAAACCCTGGGAATAGCCGGAGAAAAATCTGCTGCTGATTTTGCAGAGACAAAGGGATCTGACAATCAAAACCAATTGGCGGCTGAATCGCCCGTAGCCAGCGAGAATACCCCGGCCCCGCAGATACCCCCTGTTGAAGAATTACGCATCGTTGAATCAGCCCCTCGCAATGCGGTTACGGAAGATTTGGCCGACCAGGAAACAGTAGAAGAAGAACAAATAATGACCTCCGCCCCTGCGGCCGGTAATGCTACAATATGGCCTGACACATTGGTGGAAAGCATTCCCCCTGAATTCAATGGCAAAACCTTTGAATTCACAGAACCAGCGGGAAACTATGCCGAAAACGATAAAACCCTCCGAGGCAGGACCGCCAAAACAGTTCCGGCCATTGATCTGGAAGACAGCGGTGAGACTTCCCTGATGGAAACCGGAATCAAGTATTACAATGCTGACCATTTTGATGTGGCCCTCGGCTATTTCCAGGAAATCCTGCACAGGGAGCCGGACAACGACCAGGCGCTCCTTTATACCGGAATATGTTACCTCTTATTAGACAAAAGCCGTAAAGCACTGCGGTATTTTGATCAAATACTTAAAATGGCTGGATCGGATTATGCTTACCAGGCACAATGGTACAAAGCGCTGGGTTTGCTCAAAATGAACCGGAAAAAAACCGCAATCGAACTGCTGGAAACGATTGCTAATTCACCCAGTCCCTATGCCAGGGAAGCAGAAAAAACGCTGGAAGATCTGTAATTTTGACGCATCTAAGGCTTTGCCATCTCAATGAATACCATCCTCAAGCTTGTCCGTTGGCTTACCCTGTTACGAGTACTTAGGCTGGTAATAGGCGCGCTCCTGATCGCAGCCGGTTATTCAGACCGCGAACCTCTTCTTGTAGCGATTGGCCTGTTCGTATTGGTACAGGGTATTTTATACCGGAACTGCGGCCCCGGATCCTGTGAGATAGATTAATTCTTTTTTGCTGATCAATGGTAAAGCGGTCTATCTGTTTACTTTTTGATAGCTGCATGTGACAATGCCTTTGCTTTTGTTTATTTTTGCAATCCCAACCAATCCGGGGTGTAGCGCAGTCCGGTTAGCGCGCCTCGTTCGGGACGAGGAAGTCGGAGGTTCGAATCCTCTCACCCCGACAATCAAAAAGCCACCGCACGGTGGCTTTTTGATTCCCAGCAGCCAATTCCTTTCGCACAAACTTCTGGCAACTACCAAATTTACGTTGTCCGAAAAATTATACCCGGAAAATGTAACCTTCCGTCTAAAAAATGTGTATAACATACACTCAAACAAAAGCCCCCACTGGTATGAAAAAAACTAACCTCCTGAAAATCAACATTTCTGCTTTTGTATTGCTATTGCTTTTTGTTCTGCCTAACCAACTATTAATGGCAGAAGAAGATTTACCGGAGCCCAATTCCATTCAGATAGTTGACTTTGACCTTACCATTATTGGTGAAGATGTGCAACTTAGTTGGACCTCCTTTGTGCATGCTGATTATTTCGAAATCCAATACGCCACAGAAGCTGATGATAAAGGCGATTTGATGTTTCAAACCATCACCCGGATAGAGGCCGGTACAGAATCAACCTATTCGTTTACCGATAATATGACGGAAAAGGAAGGGCTTATGTATTACCGTATCAAAGAAATAAACGGTAGTGAAACGCCTGTTTATTCTGAGATTAAAACGGCCAATTTTGTAAATAAAGACCGGTTTACAATGAATGTAAAGCCTGATCCGGCCTTTGAGACTATTTCGTTCATTGTGAACACGCACAAACCGGGAACTGCCCGGCTGAATATTAGTTCGATTACCGGAAATTATGAAATCACCAAAACATTAGACCTGAATAAAGGAACAAATAATCTGAAAATACAATTGCCAAAAGAACTGGATTATGGTGCTTACTTGATTTCATTTGATTTTGAAGGAACTTCCCAGGTTGTTTTGAAACAAAAAGTAGCATTAGACCAAATGGTCGTGTCTTTTGACTAAAGATTTTTCGCTTCACAATTCCGAATTGATGGTTATTGAGTAAAAGGAGGCAATTGCCTCCTTTTTTTATGATGCCCGGACAAAATCTTTATTGAAAAATGCGCCTCGGTTTTCCTTTCGGGCTATGGATTGTTCAACGATCAGGTGAGCTACCGAAACCAGGTTCATCAATTCGATCAGACCCTGGCTGAGAATATTGCGCAGGTACAATTCCCGGGTTTCACGGTACAGCAGGTCCAGCCGCTGGCGGGCCACCTTGAGCCGCTGGTTACTCCGCACTATACCTACCAGGTCGGTCATCATTTGTTGCAGTTCGCGCCTGTTATGGGCTATCAGGATGTATTCTTCGGTTTGAGACACCCCGGTCGCGTCCCATTCAGGTATATTATCCGGCAGCTTCACAGCTGACTGTGCATTGACAGCCTGCAATGAAGCCCGGTGGGCGTAAACCAAAGCTTCCAGCAGGGAATTGGAGGCCAGGCGGTTGGCCCCATGCAATCCTGTGGAAGTGCACTCCCCGCAAGCATACAGGTTTTGAATATTGGTACGCCCGTTTTTATCGACCTGAATCCCTCCGCACAAGTAATGGGCTGCCGGTACTACCGGTATCCAGTCTTTTGCTATGTCGAGCCCGATAGAACGACATTTATTCCAAATATTTGGGAATTGGTGCGAAAAGTCATCCTGGTCAAGATGGGTGCAATCGAGGAATACGCAGGGCTCACCGCTTTTTTTCAGTTCAAAGTCAATGGCCCTGGCAACGATATCCCGCGATGCCAATTCCATACGAGAGTCATATTTTTTCATAAACCGCTCGCCCTTGCGGTCGCGGAGAATGGCGCCAAATCCTCTTACGGCTTCCGAAATCAGGAAAGATGGGCTTTCGCCCGGATTGTAGAGGGCGGTGGGGTGGAACTGCACAAATTCCATATTGCTGATCCTGGCTTTGGCCCGGTATGCCATGGCAATACCGTCACCGGTGGCAATTACCGGATTGGTAGTATTGGCATACACCTGCCCGCCCCCACCCGTAGCGATCACCGTAACCCTGGCCGGTATTTTTAGAATTTCGTTGGTTATCAAATTAAGTACATACGCTCCATAGCAATGCAAATCAGAAGGAAGTTCTTCATACCCGGGCAAGTGGTGTTCGGTAATCAGGTCAATGGCGAAATGGTGGGGCAAAATGGTTATTTCCGGGGTATTGTGGACCCGGTTCAGCAGGGTGTTTTCCGTTTCCAGTCCCGTTGAATCTTTATGATGAATAATGCGGTTAACGCCATGCCCTCCTTCCCGGCCCAGGTCGTAATTCCCATTGCCGGCCCGGTCGAAACGAGCGCCCCACGCTATCAGTTCGCGAATGCGCAGCGGGCCTTCATCCACTACCATCCGCACGACTGCCTCATCGCACAGGCCGTCTCCTGCTTTTAAAGTATCATGGATATGTTGTTCCGGTGAATCAAGCTTTTTGTCGAGCACAACCGCTATTCCCCCCTGGGCGTATTTTGTATTGGATTCGCTCTCATCTGCCTTTGTGACCACCAGGATTTTCGATCCCGGACGGTTTTCAGCTGTTTTGAGGGCAAAGGTAAGCCCGGCTACGCCCGAACCAATCACCAGAAAATCCACTGGTTCCATTTCAAGGTATTATTTAATGCCCGCTCTCGCAGAAATTTCCAGCATGCGCTCAATGGGTTTCAGGGCTTTTTGCCGCAGGCTTTTTTCAATAATTATCTCTGGCGTTTCATATTTCATGCACAGGTAAAGCTTCTCCATCGTGTTCAGCTTCATATAGGGACATTCCTGACAGGCAGTGCAGGTGGTTATTGCCGGTGCCGGAATAAAATGTTTATCCGGGGAATTCAGGCTCATCTGGTGTAAAATTCCGGTTTCGGTGGCCACAATAAATACATCTGCCGGATCTTCCCGGGTGAACCGCAATAAGGCACCCGTTGAACCGATAAAGTCAGCATGTTCCAGTAAATAAGAACCACATTCCGGATGGGCAATAATTTTAGCTCCGGGGTAATGCACCTTCAACTGGTTGACCTGTTCGGCTGAAAACTCCTGGTGAACGATGCAGGAACCATCCCAGATAAGCATTTCCCGCCCAGACTTTCTTTTCAGATAAGCCCCCAGGTTTTTATCGGGCGCAAAAATGATTGGCGTGTCCTCCGGTATGGATTCAATAATGGCCAGCGCATTGGTAGAAGTGCAAATAATATCGCTTAAGGCTTTAATCTCCGCGGTAGTGTTAATATAGGAAACCACCACATGGTCCGGGTGGTCTTCCCGGAATTTCCGGAATAAATCGGGAGGGCAGGAATCGGCCAAACTGCAACTGGCATTCAAATCCGGCAACACTACTTTTTTATCAGGGTTCAGGATTTTAGCCGTTTCAGCCATAAAATGGACTCCGGCAAATACAATCATATTCGCATTCGTAGAGGCGGCCTGCCGGGATAAACCCAGGCTATCCCCGGTAAAATCCGCAATATCCTGAATTTCCGGTTGCTGATAGTAATGAGCCAGAATTATGGCATTTTTCTCCCTGCGCAACCGGTTGATCTCCGCTTTCAGGTCTTTTCTTTCAGGAACCGGTAGGTTCAGATATCCTTTTACCTGCAATTCGTCCAGGGCTTTTGTTAACTGTGTCATCACTTCAAATTACGCAAAAACAATTAACGCTTCCAAATGATCTTGGTTCCAAAACCCAGGGTGTTATCTGTCATTTTTAGATAGTCCAGCTGAATTATATAGGTTTCTCCGGGATGAAGCTTCGCGTAAGGGTACCGTTTGATGTATATTCTCTCTGCGGAGTCCAGTTCCTGCCCCCGGGGTTTAATCAGCAGCCCAGTAAACTGAACCCCGCGAATAGTTCCGACTCTTCCGGGGTTTTTATATATGGTTCCGGCTACCTTTGGGTTTGCCATGCCTTCCAGGATATGGCGCGTAGCCGGCTCGCTCTGGAAGATCAATGATAATCCGTCCTTGCTGCAGGCATAAAAAACATTGGCGCACCAGGGCGTATGCCTGTCACTGGTTGCCAGTGTCAGCACCTTTTCCTTGCGCAAAAAACGAATGATCCGACCGGGATCCTGAATGAATTGCTGCCCCATTGAGTAAAACGGATTATCTGCTGCAATAAAACAAAATACAGACGAAGGGGCAGATGACTTGCATCATAAAAAAGCCTCCCGAAGGGGAGGCCTTTTCTTCTACAGATTAACCTGGTTGCTTATCCGCATTTTGAATGACCGCAACTTTTACAGGTGAGACATCCTTCCTGGTAAACCAGGGCTTCCTCTCCGCAATTGGGACATGTTTTGTCAGCAGGGGCCGTGCCATCCGGGATAAAGCGTTTGAGGGCACGAACCACCCCGGCTTTCCACGAATTCAATGATTCATCATCCAGGTTTAACCTTTCCACCAGATTCACGGCATACTGAATCGGCATTCCGTGCCGCAATACTCCGGAAATCAGTTTGGCATAATTCCAGTATTCCTTATTGAAGGACCTGGACAGGCCGCCAATGGTTACGGTATAGCCTGCTCTATCCTTATAACGAAAATCGTACCGGCTCACCCCTTCTTCATTTTTCTCCTTGATGACCCAGCCCTTGGTTACATAATCCGGAAGATGGAAAGAATCTTCAGCCCGTCCGGTGAAAATCTCATAAGGCCGCCCGTTATAGCAACCCACCACCGCGATCCAGGGTGTTTCGTTGTTATGGAAACGAATCACTTCAGCTTCCAGCACTCTCGGCCGCTTGGGAGCATTGTGTTCATCAAAGGTGTTATTGTCCTTTTTATTGTTACTGACCAACACACCGGACCGGGATCCTTCCCTGTAAACGGTTATTCCCTTACATCCACTTTTCCAGCCGGTTTCATAAATTTTCGCGATGAGTTTCTCATCGACTGATTCCGGCACATTTACTGTAACGCTGATGCTGTGGTCAACCCATTTCTGAATGGCCCCCTGCATCTTAACTTTTGCCACCCAGTCCACATCGTTGGCCGTAGCTTTGTAATAAGGTGATTTCTCAATGATTTTCTGGAGCTCATCGTTAT
Source organism: uncultured Chitinophagales bacterium (assembly GCA_964422925.1). Lineage (GTDB taxonomy): Bacteria > Bacteroidota > Bacteroidia > Chitinophagales > S012-47 > CAYRDC01. Next base: position 63,627 of record CAYRDC010000013.1, read on the forward strand.
TAAGCTGGGCAACTTCATCCGGATCATACCCATTCACTTTCAGCCAGGTTACAAATTTGTGATGGAATACATTGTATTCCTCCCAGCTATCGCCTATTTCATCTACAAAATCCACCCGGGCTTGTTTGTCACCCGGATTTACCTTGCGCCTTCTTTTATAAGTAGGCATGAAAACCGGTTCAATGCCGCTCGTGGTTTGTGTCATGATGCTGGTAGTGCCCGTAGGGGCAATGGTCAGTAAAGCAATATTGCGCCTGCCGTACTGCTGCATTTCGGCATACAGTTCGGGATCGGCTTCTTTCAGTCGCTGTATGAAAGGATTGGTAGCTTCGCGCTCGGCATCGTAAATCGGAAAAGCGCCCCTTTCCCGGGCCAGGTTTACAGAAGAACGATACACCTCGAGCGACAGGGTTTTGTGTACTTCCACTGAAAAATCAATAGCCTCTTCAGAGCCATAGCGCATACCCAAGGCGGCAATCATATCGCCTTCAGCGGTAATACCAATGCCCGTTCTTCTTCCCTGTACACATTTTTCCCGGATTTTCTTCCACAGGTTCAGCTCGGTTTCTTTCAATTCCATAGGTTCCGGATCTGCCTCAATCTTTTGAAGTATCTGGTCAATTTTTTCAATCTCCAGGTCAATAATATCGTCCATAATGCGCTGGGCCATGGCCGCATGCTTTCTGAACAGCTTCCAGTTGAACCGGGCCTTCGGGGTGAACGGGTCCTCCACATAGCTGTAAAGGTTAATGGCCAGCAACCGGCAACTGTCATACGGACAAAGCGGAATTTCACCACAAGGATTGGTGCTGATGGTCTGGAAACCGAGATCAGCATACCGGTCAGGAATGGATTCACGGATTACCGTATCCCAGAAAATTACCCCCGGCTCAGCCGATTTCCAGGCATTGTGAATGATTTTATTCCAAAGCTGCCGGGCATTGATTTTTTTGGTTACCGTTGGATTTTTTGACCACAAAGGAAATTGCTGCACATATTCTTCGTCATTAATCACCGCTTTCATGAATTCGTCATCGATCCGCACCGAGATGTTGGCCCCGGTCACTTTGGTCCCGTCCAGCTTGGCGTCAATAAATTTTTCCGCGTCTGGATGCTTAATGGAGATGGTAAGCATTAAGGCTCCTCTCCGGCCGTCCTGAGCTACTTCCCGGGTGGAATTGGAATAACGCTCCATAAACGGTACGACCCCGGTGGAAGTCAGGGCGCAATTCATAACCGGTGAACCGGCAGGACGGATATGGGAAAGGTCATGTCCGACCCCGCCTCTGCGTTTCATGAGCTGAACCTGTTCTTCATCAATTTTTAATATTCCACCATATGAATCGGAATTGAAGCCATGCCCGATAACAAAGCAATTGGACAGGGAAGCTACCTGAAAATTATTTCCGATACCGGTCATCGGGCCCCCCTGCGGCATAATATATTTAAAGCCTTTCAGTATCTCGTAGATCTCTTCCTCGGTGTATGGATTGGGATAAGCCGCCTCAATACGGGCAATTTCAGCAGCCAGCCGGTGATGCATGTCATCCGGGGTCAACTCGTATATATTCCCCTGGGAATCCTTCAGGGCATACTTGTTGATCCATATATTGGTTGCTAACTCATCCCCATCAAAATACTCAATGGTTTTTTGAAGCACCTCTTCATACTTGTAAGGATGTTTACCCCTTACAATGTTGTTTTTCAACAAGTTATCCTTTTCATGAAGGGCGATATCTCTCTCTTGCTTTAGTTCATTCAGCATCGTGGCAAACAATTTAATCGCGAAATACAGGTGGGAAAATCGGTCCCAGATTCAGTGTATGAAAATATAATTGATCTACCCCACAACAAAGAATTTTTATTAACAAATGCTAACAAACCGCCCCAAAACTGGAGAGTATTTTATACGTCCCCTGATTTACATCTTTTTATAACCAATGCCCAAGGAGCCACTTGAGGCATTGTGCCCGCAAGCCGGTTTTGCTTTTCCACAACACGCCTTCTGACGGCCCGGCCTCGCGTGACCCGGAATTTCCGATTAATGTATCTGATTATATTTTCAATATTCTTTTGTCGTTTTTTAATAATGTCTGGTTTGCGCATAACACAATATTTTTGCCTGAATAAACCCGCTGTATTGAATCCGCAGGAACCCGCGGCTGTGCCGAAACGGAGGTGCGGCCGCACGCCCGGCCGGGAGGTATATGCCCTCCTTTTGTTACATTTGAACCGGCTTAATCAATGCGCTTATGAAATTCTACAGCCGGAAATGGGTAAAGCCTGAAAACTTGAATCCAAGAGGCACCTTGTTTGGCGGAACCGTACTGAAATGGATTAACGAAGAAGCCGCCATCTTTGCCATCTGCCAGCTCAACAGCAAAAACGTTGTGACCAAATACATCTCCGAAATCGATTTCGTCAACTCGGCCCGCAAGGGCGATGTGGTGGAAATCGGGCTGGAAGTCACGGCCCTGGGCCGCTCGAGCATCACCCTCCGCTGCCAGGTGCGCAACAAAGACACCCGTACGCCCATCATCAATATCGAAAAGCTGGTGTTCGTGCATGTGGATGAATCAGGTAAGCCGGCTCCGCACGGGGTGACGGAGATAAACGGATAAATAAACGATATCTACATAATTAAAATAGTGAAAGCTGACCAGAAATTTGATCTGCAAAAGAAAGATTTCTTTTCGTAAAAAATTGGTTAGTCATCCTTCTTAAATCATTCTGTACTGTTTTTTGCCTCGGGAAGAATCTTATCATGATTCTGTTAGCATATTCATAACTACTGTTAACGTTTTTCGGATTATTTATCATCCTTTCAATCAAGGGAAAAATCAATCTGCACAATTTTTCTTTATAATTAGATTTATTACTTCTCGGCAATCCATGAATAATAGTGACAGCTGCACCCATAAATGCATCGCATAGCTGAATTAAATTGGACCTTCTATCCCTCTTATTATCTTTTGGCAAAAATTCTATTGTGTCCCGATTAAATGATATATCTTTTTCACTGCTCCCAATCTTAAAAATAGAATGCCATGGAAAGTAATCGTGATTTTGTTGTTGACCCACCTCATGAAAAACATGATCAACTATTATTTTTCTACCAGGGAAAAAGGTCTTTAGGGCATATAAAATAGCTGAACGAAAAAATTTGTTATAACGATTGGTGAAATTATCTCCACCAAATTCTTCCCTATTCAGTTTTGAATTATTAATACCGAGAATATAGGCATAAAATTTCCTGCCGCTTTTCCCAACGTCCAGTATATATTTAAACCACCTTTTGCAGATATGATAAGCATCAGCATCCCGTAATTTACTCCAATGAATTTCTCTGTTGTTTTTTGAATAATAAGGCGACTCCTTATCAAAATTATTCAGAAACCTTTCAGAAATTATATCATCCAATAACGGGTTAGATATGTCTTCTACAACTATCCCTATATAGAACCATTCTTCCTGCGTATACGGGCACGCTATCAGTTGTATTTCATCCGCATAAATATTGACTACTATTGAATTTGCCATGCGGTCGATTCAAAATAAATTATTCACCTCTTTTTGGCCTGTTCAACTATCTGTATTTCTTCATCCGACAACCCGTACAGTTCATACACCAACCGGTCTATCTCCCGTTCGTATGATGCAACCTGTGTCTGTTTCTGCTGATTTTCAAGATAGTCCTCGGATTGGATGAGGGAGAGGATTTTGTTGACGAGATTTATGAAAGGTCTTTGTTTCTCCAAAGAGATCTGCTTTATTGGCAATTTCCCCATATAGTAAGAATCAAAATGCATAGTTCTGACAGCCCTGTTATAAACACACCAGTAATAAAACCATGATGTTAATGTAGAATTTAATAATGCAAGAATATATTCATAACAAAAGTCATTCGTTGTTAAAATAGTATTCATAACAGTATCAAATGATAAAAGACCTTGATTATCCAAAGTAGCCATTATGATTATTCTATCGTATGGATTGCGAACATGTGCAACAATATTTTGAGATACTATTTTAAGTTTGTTTAGGTCTTTTATTTTTGCTGATGATAGATATTGTTTGGAAACCTTATCTATCTTACCATAAATAAGGTATTTTGAAATATTCTTTCCCCCTATAATAGGCATTCCATGATTAGACACTTTGCTTTGTAAAGGTAAGCCTCTAAAAGTTTTGGAGATCTGGGATAGCGAAATACTATCTTTCTGCATTTTCTTTAATATCTTCTCCTTATCTTTTGTTATGTAAATTGGAAGGATATCCATTCTATTTATCTTTTCAGCATTTATCTCACCAAAGATATTTATCTTTCTATTCCATCCTTCACCTATATAAAACGGATAATCAAAAGAGTCCCTTAATTTTTTAAATAAAATGATTATTTGTTCCAATAGAACTTCCTCAAATGCCTCACTTACATCAACGATAATGCAAAGATGGTTTAATTCTGTTATAAGTTTTCTTGTTTTCTTCCAACCCTCGGAAAACGACAATGACTTGGGAACGATATAAGTTATAACACCTGATTTTGTAGTAATATTTTGAGCAAGTTCTATAAAGAAAGATGCTGAGTTGTTCTGTCTATCGTAGAATTTATAAGTAGTCTTTAACTTACTAATGAGAGGTTTTTCATAATCAGCTCCATACGGTGGATTGGCAATCAGCACATCAAACCCACCTTTTTGATGGAATACTTCAGCAAAATATAATCTCCAGGGGAAGAATGGTCTTGTTTTTCGTCCTGATGTATATTCTTTTAATTGCTTTTCAATCTGTTCAAGATTGAATCCCGTCCTTTTATAAAATTTCTCTTTTTCCTCTGCGATATATCTATTTCGTTGCCCTTCATTGGGTAATGCTGAATATTTTTCTTTAATAGATTTCAGTTGAGAGAAATAATGAGTCTTTTGTTGTTTTAATTTTTCTTCAAATATTTTTGTAATCAAATTTTCTATTTCCTGTTTTAATTGTTCCTTTTTAGTTCTATCAGGTTCGTTGAGAAAATCAATTTTCTTTTTTTGAAATTGTTTTATAAGGTGGTCTATTTTATCCTCAAATATAAGATGACCTGATTGCTTTTCTTCATCAACATCAAAATTTATTCCTAAAAATTCTGATATTAAGCTATTTCCCTGCATTATCTTATAATCTAAATTTGGTAAGGGTCTAATCTGGGTTATATCTTCCTCATCTACAATAAGAGAGAGCCAGAGGCGGAGTTTGGCAACCTCACAGGCTCCTGAATCAATATCTACGCCATAGAGAGAGTTCTCTATACATTCTCGTTTGAAATTATAGGTACTTCTCCCGGGTTCAGTTATAAATGCAGATAATACATTCCTTGTCTTTACAATTTCATGCATCATTCCGACAGGGAATGCACCACTGCCAATTGCAGGATCACAAATCTTGATATCTTTCAGTTTATCGTCAATAAGTTTTGCATTTTTTCTTATATTCTCAGGAAGTTGGTATTTGTATGTTTTGGTTTCTTTTCCTTTTTCTAAAACTGTGGCTTCATTCTCAGTAAACTGCTCTCCAAATTTTATGAGTTTTTCGATATC
>CAYRDC010000014.1:0-67531 GCA_964422925.1 uncultured Chitinophagales bacterium
CAACTATTCAACATATAAACTAAAAAGGCTGCCTCACTTTTGAGACAGCCCCTTCAAGCAGTAATCTCTTTCTGTTTATAGACTTACTATACCACCCACTTTCAACTCATCCCGGTAAACACACGGCTCAGTCCGTGTACTCGTATTCTCCCTCCCCCTCCCGTATGGTCAGCCAGTTGTCCGCGGCTTTTTCCAAACGGCCGGTGAAAGGTCATTGATTTTTGAAGCTTTTTATTAACCCAACCCAGCATTGTAGCTTAATAGTTTTTGCGTCTCACAAAAAACAAGAAAATTATTTTGTGTCTCATTTTTTGTTAAATTTGGGACACAAAGCTTTTTGCTTGACTTTTATGCTACGCAAATGAAGCCGTTTAAGCCACATAGATTGCCACTGAAGGATCTTGAATGGGAGGATTTTGTCGAGCCTTTGGGGAGGGCAAATCAACATATTGCACGATATGATGGCCTTTTGCAATCTATTGTCAATCCGGAGGTATTGCTTTCCCCGTTGCAAACGCAGGAAGCAGTACTCTCATCAAAAATTGAAGGCACCCAGGCAACCCTGGAAGAAGTGATGGAGTTTGAAGCGGAAGCCCGGCAAACAGAAAAGCAAAAAGGGGATATCCAGGAAGTACTAAACTACCGTGTGGCGCTCCTTGCTGGCCGCGATATGATGAAAGAGAAGCCTTTGAGCCTGAATGTCATCCGTCACATGCATCGCCTGTTGCTTACGGGGGTGCGGGGCTCCGGTAAAGACCCCGGAAATTTCAGACGGCTGCAAAACTGGATTGGAACACCCGGCAGTACCATTGAACAGGCACGTTTCATTCCCCCTGCTGTACCGGATATGCTGGAAGGAATATACAATTGGGAAAAATATCTGCATTCTGATGAAAAAGATGCCCTGGTGCAATTGGCGGTGGTGCATGCCCAATTTGAAATCCTGCACCCTTTTATGGATGGAAACGGGCGTATTGGCCGCATACTGATTCCCCTGTTCCTGTATCATAAAAACATCATTCATCAGCCGGTCTTTTACATGAGCCAATATCTTGAAGGCCATCGTGAGGAATATTATAATGCTTTAAAGACTATTACCGATACCGGACAATGGACACACTGGATACTTTTTTTCCTGGAAGGAATCGTTGAACAGGCTAAAAGAAATATAAAACAAACGCTTGAGATTATCAGGCTATATGATGATATGAAAATAGTTATGGCTGAAAAAACTCATTCGCAATGGGCCATCCAGTGTCTTGATTTTATTTTCTCGCGGCCTATATTCAATACCGCAGTTTTTAATAAGGAATCAAATGTACCGAAAAGCAGCGCTGCCCGCTTACTTAGAATTATGGAAGAGAATAATATTATTGAATGTATTTCAAGGGGTGCCGGAAGAAGGCCCAGTGTATTTGCTTTCCGGAAACTTCTAAATGTAATTAATCAATGAAACAGATCTTGTTCAGAAAAAACCTGAAGCTGGCCGGTTCTCTCTACTGGCGCTGAATTCATGTAATTGAAGGTACATTTTCCAGATACAATGCACATATCCTTTAGATTGACTTGTTGCGTGAAAAAAATACTTTTCAGGCAGGGTTATGATTAAGCAATTTAGTGCAGTATATTTCTAAGGTTTGATTTTAAAATCATAACTCCTTCTTTAATGCCCTATGGTTCAAACATAAAACAGAAACACTTTCCGCCACCAAGAACAACCAGCCTCCCGCTACCAACTACAAATCATCCCGGTAGATCATCCAGTTGTCCAGCTCACCATTTGCGTTGAAGCGGAACACCACTTTGTGGAGCGGGTAATGCACCAGGATACCCTGCCGGGAAGCCATGACGGAATAATCCCGCCCCAGCAGCCTGACCACATCCTGCACGGACTGGCCCTGCTTCACGCCCCACGCGGTTTCTCCCGAATAGCCGGAAACAGCTTGCTGCATTACCAACGCGTGCCCATCCTCGCCCATCCAGTAGTACAGGGTGGAATTCGGATACGTGGAGACGTACAGGAAGCCGTAAAAGACGGGAATGCTGATATAATTATCGAAACTAAACCGCCCGTAAAGGTCAATATCATCCAGCTGGCCCAATATGGGTTGCACGGCCGCTGTTTCCTGTTTGTTCCGGGTTTTCAGCAGCCCAAGGTTCACTTTATTCAGTTTAGTGCCTTTGACCACTTCGCGGTTCACGCTGGCAAACAAATTTTCATTGTCAGCAGCCTGGTCAAAAAGGGCAAGTGCTTGTTTCCGGTTTCCTTCCTGTGCCGATATAATGCCCAGGATCACCTGCGCGTTGGCAACAGTATTTGCTTCGCCTGTTGTGTCAGCCATTTCCAGGGCTTCTTCGGCATAAAACCGGGCTTTGCGCAGGTCGCCCAGCAGCGACCACACCCCGGCCAGGTTCACCAGGGCGGTGCTGTAGCCGGGATCGAAATTCCAGGCCTGCCGGAACTTGGTTTTTGCCTTTTCGAGCAGCTCTTTCGCCTTTTGGGGAATCCCTTTCATGGTGTAGCCGATACGCGACTGCAGGTCCACCTCAAAGGGATAAGCGTATTGCACCCGGTCGTTGCCCAGTTCCTTTATGGCCAGTTGCGCGTACACCACGCCCAGGTTGTTATACACTTCCCGGCTTTTCATGCCGCTTTTCAGGCAAAATTCCAGCAGGTCGGCAGCGTCTTCATAGCGCCCGATAATCAGGCTGAGGTTGGCGGCCTCGAACACCCGGATCAGGTTGGAAACCAGGGAATCATTCAGCCGGGCGATGTCCAGCCGTTCTTTCAGGCTTGGATAGGGTTTGATGGTATCGTATTGAAACCCGTGCGGGCCCCATTTTTTCAATACGGCCACTCCGTCCGGATTCCACGGATAAGCGGCATACAACGCTTTAAGAAGGGTGTCACCTATCCCTCTCGGGTCAAAACCGGCCAGGTAGCAATAGATGCCTCCTTTCAGATCGGCCTGGGTTTCCCAGAAAGGCAGCCTGCGCAGGGCCTGCATGGCGGTATCCACTTCATCGCTCACGGTGTTGAACCCGTAGGTGGATATAAACTTGCTGCCCCATTGGTGCCCGGAGGTATAATGCGCGATTTCGTGGCCGAGGATATAGGCCAGGGCGTCTTCGGCCCGGTCGCCAAACTGCAGGCAGATTTCAAACACTTTGCGTTCCACATTCACCGTGAATGTGCCGTGGTCGTACGCGATGAAAGCTCCACGGCTTTCCCCGGTGCTGAACTGGATGACCGGTGGGTCTTCATTCAGGCCCGTGACCTGCCAGAGGCTGTTGTACACCCGTTTAAGTAACTCATAGGGTCCTTCCGCGAAGGCGGCCTGCGGCTTCAGGGCCAGCAACAGTATCCACGCTATGACCAGGAATTTCCGGTTCACTTTTCAAAATATTTAAAAATCAGCGCATTGAATCCATCGGTCCCGCGGATGTTATCGAAGTCGGGGTCTGTTGTTATCAGTTCATAGTTGTCAAACCCGGCTTTTAAGGATCTTTTCAGGTAATCGAGAGCCTTGTTGCTTTTACCGGCCAGGGAATACACACAGGCCCAGTTGTAATAAGCCGTACTCCTTTCCGCTTCGTCTTCAATGGCTTTGGCAAATAACTTATCGGCAACTTCCAGGTGCCCGTTGGCTCCTTTGATATAGGCCATCTGATCATAACTCCACGATTCGTACCGGTCACCGGTATCCAGTTCGAGCATACGGTCAATATAGGGTTCAGCCTCCGCCATATCGCTTTTACCGTACACATACAGCAGGGCTGTGTAATACAAAGCGTCTATATTGTCGGGGTTCATCTGCAGTACCGTGTCATACACCGCGAAAGCCACATCATCGAGACTGTACAGATAAGCATAGTACCCCCAGTCAGTATAAGCCGATTCACGATCATCCGTAATCTTAAGCTTGCGCCTGAACTGGTAAACGGCCATGGCCGTGTCGTCCAGGTTCATATAGGTTACGAACAAACTGTCATAGACATAATCGATTTCCGGGAATACCCGTGTTTCAGCTTCATAAGCACTTTTAACCATATCCCAGTCACCTTCCATTTTGGCCACCTCAGCTATCTTTTCATAGAGATCAGAGTTTTGATTATCGGTTTCCAGGGCCATGCCGAGATAATGGTAGGCCAAATCATAGTTGCCCTTGTCAGCATAATACAGGCCCATATTCCGGTTGGCAAAATAATGCGTGGAATCCACTTCGAGGGCCAGGGAAAGTGCTCTGAATTGATTGGCTGTGTCACCCAGATATTGGTAATCGAGTGCCAGGATATTATATAAGTCTGCATCCAGTTCAAATTCATTGTTCATGGCTATCAGGATAATATCCCTGGAGCGCTCATAGTCTTCATGGATGTAGTAAATATGGGCAATGTTGTACAAGGCATCATTGATCATGTAATCCTTGCTGATGGCCTTGATGTAATAATCCACTGCCAGGTCCACCGAGTCCAATTCATCCCATGCGTAGCCAAGTTTGAAATAGCCTTTCCCGTAATTCGTATCGATTTCTATGGTTTTTTGATAATAATAGATGGCCGTATCCCATTGGTTCATTTTCTTGTATACATCGCCCATTCCGGTCAGGGCCGAGATGTAGGCGGAGTCGATTTCGAGACATGACCGGTAATACAGCAGTGCACTGTCCCGTTCATCGCGTTCGGCATACAACAGGCCCAGGTTGAATTTGGGATAGGTCCATTGCGGGGCGTACTGAATGGCTTTTTTGAAGAAATAGATGGCGCTGTCGATGGGTTCGCGGTCCATGTAAATGGCACCCAGTTCATTGTAGGTATGGGGCGAACGTTCATCCAGGGCAATGGATTTCCGGTAGTAGCCGATGGCCCTGCGCATGGCTTCTTCCTCGCTGCCGGCCGCCAGGCTGTATTCTTCATACAGGCCTTTGAAGAAATTTTCCCTGGACACGATGCTGGGATACAGGATATGGTCCTGCCCGAGTAGCTGTGCGGATAGGTTCAGGTAGCCGGCAATCTCGCGGGCATCCTCAGCCGTGTAGTTCAGGGTATCGCCCCGCAGGTAAGTATTCAAAAAGTTCTGTGATTCTGACTGCAGCTTGGCCGCCAGGTTCCGGGTCATCAGGTTATGCAACCCGATGATCGTGGTATCGGCTACCAGCAACTGGTAATAATACCAGGCGCAGTCGTTTTCAGGCTCGGTCAGCCGTTCTTCCTCCAGACTTTCCTTGAAAAGGGCATAATTGAGCCGTGTAAGTGTATCGGCTTTGTCGAGGAGTGTTTCCTCGAAGCCTTTGGTGGTGATTTCGGTCATGGCAGTTGCCATACCCATTTCTTCTTCCTTAACGAGATCGGCCAGCACTTCCTCGTCCACTTCGGCCAAGACAAAATCGATGGGCCCGTTGACGATCGGGTTCTGGCTTTCCGGGCGCACTTCTTCCGGCACATGATCTTCCAGGTACCTTCTCAGTTCTTTTACATTCACCTTTCCGTCCTGGTTGCCGTAATAATCGGCCAGGCCCATCAGCCCGCGCACGAAATACCATGAAAAGACGCCCCGGCCACCGCCCCATTGTTCATCCTCATAGCTGAATTCATCCGGTTGGCAGGAAAGCACTTTGATTTCATCGCCAAACTGACGTTCGAGGGCTGCCCCGGCACTGCGGGTTCCGTGAATGGAATTACCGGCCAGGTTCCCGCTATGGCAGGCATCGGTAATCAGGATGACTTTGGCACCCTGAGCCGAAAAGGTACGAACGTAAGATTGTAAATAGTCAATATTAAACGCCCCGGCCATGTACACATCGCGCGGGGTGTCGTAGGTCAGTAAAAATCCGTATTTATCCACCGTGGCATCGTCATTGTCGCCATGACCGGAGAAATAAATAAAGCAGCGGTCGCCTTGCTGCAGTTTGCTTTTCAGCCAGCGCAGTTCTTCTATTAAATTAAAGGTGGTCACATCCTCGTTGAGCAACAGGTGCACGTGGTCTTCATCCAGGTTGCCACCGGCCGGGCTGCGAAGGTAATCGTAAAAAGCCTTGGCATCCCGGTCGGCATATTGCAACGGGTCAATTTCCTTGTATTTGGCAATGCCCACCACCAGGGCATAGGTGTCGCTGCCCACCCGGATGGAAGGCTGGGCTGATAATTGCTGCCAAGGACCCAGGCACAACAAAAAGGCAAACAGGATAACGGACTTTTTCATGGCTGGTAAAAATTGATTTCCTATAAAGTTAAGATTTGTCCCGTTATCAGGATACCACAAACGAGGATTTACCCATACCGAGTGCCCGGTATTTTTCAACTTTCCGGAAACCGGATAGTCTTCAGGGCGCTTTTCAGGACGGCTTCCTGCAGTTCGCATTCCGGATCGGAGTCCCAGGTGATGGCCCCGCCCGCCTGGACGGAAAGATACCCGGTGCGTGCATTATATTGTAAACTACGAATCACCACATTGAGGTCGAAATCTCCGCCAGGTGCGAAATATCCCACGCTGCCGGAATACAGACCGCGTTTCCGGGTTTCCAATTGCTCGATCACTTCCATGGCGCTGACTTTCGGAGCCCCGGTCATGGAACCCATGGGAAAAGCATTTTTGACGGCTTCCACCGGGGACAGGCCCGGCTTCAGGGTACCGCTTACTGAAGAAATCATTTGATGCACCCGGGTAAAGGAGTAAATGCCAAACAGTTCATCCACCCGGATGCTCCCGGGTCGGCAGGAACGGGCCAAATCATTGCGCATCAGGTCCACGATCATCACGTTTTCGGCCCGGTCTTTTTCGTTATGGTATAAGTTGCGGGCCAGGGCCCGGTCTTCTTCCGCATTATCCGATCTGGGCGCGGTGCCCTTCACGGGCTGAACAATAATGCGGTCGCCCCGCCTGCACATAAACCGTTCCGGGCTGTAGCACAACAGGTACCGGTCCCGGTGTTTGAGCCAGGCCGTAAATGGCGCGCGGAAATGTGGATTCATCAACAGGAATTCGCCCAGCGGATCAAAATCTTCCCGGTGCGCGTGAAATTCCAGGCAGAGATTAGCTTCGTACACGGTGCCTTCCCGGATCAGCTCGCGGATGGTTTCCACCTTGTCCAGGTATTCCTGCCGCGACATGCAGGCTTCCCATACCATGATATCCATCACTGAATGATTCGGGACGGACGGGACACAGTCCGGGATATCTCTTCGTATCTGGTCCGGATCCGGGCCGCTGCTTTCGATGGTGATCTCCCCCTTACGGCATATCATCAGCACCTCCGGTTCGAAAACCAGCAAAGCGGGGAACCCCACCGGGTCCGGATGGCCGGAACGCAGGTTTTCCACCTCGTTTTTTAAATCATAGCTCAGGGCCGTGAAAACAAACCGGTCGCCCCGGCCGACAAATTCTTTCAACCGGTCAAAGGCCTGTCCGGGCGCTGACACGAGGTATTCCTCCATGCCGGCAGCGAGGAGCCAGTCGAAACCAGCACCGGGCTCCTGAGCACTGCCATGATAACATAAAAACAAGGAGGTCGAATAAGATGATGCCCATGCCAGGGCCTTCTCTGCAGAACCCGGAAAATCCGGCAGGATAACTATAGGTTTCCGGTTCTTCATGGATTGGCAATAAAAAGTCACGGGGACATGACCAGTTGTTCGCGTTCCGGACCGGTGGAAATGTACCGCACCGAAACGCCAAGGGATTTTTCCAGGAAAGCAAGATAGGATTTCAGTTCGGCAGGGAAATCTTTAACGGCCCGGATATCTTCCAGGCTTGTCAGCCAGCCGGGCAGTTCTTTCCAGACAGGTTCGACTTCCACGCTGGCCAGATCGTAGGGCAGGTCGGTCGAGGTCTGCCCGTTCATGCGGTAGGCCATGCAAGCCTTTATATGCGGTAATTGGTTCAGCACGTCAATTTTGGTAATGACAAGCTGGGTGGTACCTGTCAGCATGATAGCATAACGGAGTGCTGGCAGGTCAATCCATCCGCAGCGCCTGGGACGGCCGGTAGTGGCCCCGAATTCGTGGCCCGCTTCCCGGAGTTTTTCACCGGTTTCGTCAAAAAGTTCGGTGGGGAACGGCCCGCTGCCCACTCGGGTGCAGTAGGCCTTGCTAATGCCGATGACTTCCCGTATTTTCCGCGGGGAAACGCCCAGACCCGTCAGCACACCGGCCGTAATGGTATTGGAGGAAGTGACATACGGATAGGTTCCAAAATCAATATCCAGCATGCTCCCCTGTGCGCCTTCGGCCAGGATGTTTTTTCCTTCGTCAAGCAGCTGGTTTACATAATATTCTCCATCCACAAAAGTGAGCTGCCGCAATGCTTCGATCCCCTCCATCCAGCCTTCCTCGAATTCCTCCATGTTCAGTTGCACATCATACTGCTTCAGCAAACCAAGGTGTTTTTCTTTCAGGGTTTGGTAGCGCTGTTCAAAATCCGTGAATTCGATGTCGCCTACGCGCAAGCCGTTACGTCCGGTTTTATCCATATAGGCCGGCCCGATACCACGGAGGGTGGAGCCGATTTTCTTCTTTCCCTTGACCGCTTCAGAGGCAGCATCCAGCATGCGGTGGGTCGGCAGGATTAAATGCGCTTTGCGGGCAACCAGCAACCTCTCCACCGGGTCAATGCCCAGGGCTTTCAGTTCATCCATTTCACGCATCAGGGTGATCGGGTCAATGACCACCCCGTTGCCGATCAGGTTTAAAACGCCTTCATGCAATATTCCGGAAGGAATGGTATGCAGCACCACTTTGCGGCCGTTAGCCATAATGGTATGGCCTGCATTGGGGCCTCCCTGAAAACGGGCAATCAGGTCATAGGCCGAAGCCAGTACATCCACAATCTTTCCCTTTCCTTCATCTCCCCATTGAAGGCCCAGCAATGCATCTAACGCCATACGTTTATTGGTATTAAGTTTGGCTTAGTTGAATTGATTCCTTAGAAATTCAAGGGCATCATCCTGGGTATCCCGCGTAATAAATATGGAATTCAGCTTGGTCATTACCAACAACTTGTTCAGCTCTTCCGGGATATCTGCCAGTACCACTTCCCCGCCTGCTTTGCGGGATTTGGTTAAAATGTTAATCAGCAGGCTCAGGCCTGTGCTGTTCATAAACTTGATGCCCCCCAGGTTTACGACAAAACAGTTTTTCCCTTCCTCAATGCTGGATTTCACCTCGGCAAGAATTTCTGTATTTTCTGTGCCAGTAAGCATATTGCCGGAAAAGCTCAAAACCTTAATGCCATTGTGATCTTCAAATTTGTATTCCATCTGTCTTTAACTTTTAATGACTTCTTTTTTTCGATTGGTACATTGCGGGTCCTTGCAGGTGCCGAATATAGTTAATGACCGGTCTTCAATCCGGAAATTTAGCAATTTTCCGATTGTTGTTTGTATTTCATGAATCCTCGGATCGCAAAATTCCAGCACTTCCCCGCAATCGCGGCAAATCAGGTGGTCGTGCTGCCTGCTCCCGTATGCCCTTTCATACCGGGCCGTGCCCTCTCCGAAATAATGCTTACGAACCAATCCGCAAGCTACCAGCAATTCCAATGTATTGTACACCGTTGCCCGGCTGATTGAATAGTTCCGCTCCCTGAGAAATTTATAAAGGCTGTCTGCATCGAAATGATGCTGATGAGTATAAATTATCTCCAATATGGCAAACCGTTCCTTGGTTTTGCGCAGTTGGTTGTCCTCCAGGTAACGGCTGAACAAATCTGTTATGGTTTCCAGGTTAATGGTCTGCACAATTTGTTTTGAGTGGGATAAACAAAATTAAGCGCTTTTTCTTACTGAATCTTCCTTGGTGTCAATTCGGTTCACAGAATTTATTCCCTTCAATCCTTTCAATTTGCTGATTAAATGTTCCATTTGATCCTTACTGTTTACATAAACCATTATAACCCCGTCAAACATTCCCTCTTTTGTGTCTATGCTGATCGATTGCATATTTAGTCGCATTTCCCCGGAAATTATGTTGGTTATTTTATTCATCACCCCGACATCATCCAGGCCGGTAATTCGCAAGCCTGTAAGAAAAGCAATCTGCTTTTCGGAGCTCCACTTGGTTTTCACCACCCGGTAACCATACTTGGACATCATGTTCACCGCGTTGGAACAATTCGTCCGGTGGATTTTGATGGAACCGTTAACAGTAATAAATCCGAAAACATCGTCCCCGGGGATGGGATTGCAGCATTTTGCGAATTCATAATTGATCTGCCGGGAAGACTGCCCGAAAATCAGTAATTCATCGGTTTGCTTCCGGGTTTGCTCAATCGTGCTGGCAATGCGGATTTCTTCCAGCTTTTCCTCTTTGGGAAGCACGATTTTATTCCCCTGCTTCAGGGTTTTCAGGTCAGCCAGGTTTACCTTTTTGCGGGCAATCTCATAATACAATTCCATGGAAGAGTTTAGGTTGTAATGCTTGGCCAGTTCCTGGATATTTTCATGGTTAAACTCCAGTTTCAGTACCCGGAATTTGCGTTTCAGGATTTCCTTGCCTTCCATGGCCACCAGCCTGCGCTCTTCTTTCAGCTTTTGCTTGATCTTCGAACGGGCACGTCCCGTAACGGCATAGGTCAGCCAATCTTCACTTGGCTTTTGCTTCTTGCTGGTAATAATTTCCACCTGGTCTCCATTGCTTAACTTATAGTGCAATGGCACCAGCCGTTTATTGACCTTGGCGCCAATGCAGTGATTGCCGATTTCTGTATGAACATCATAGGCAAAATCGAGGGCAGTGGCCCCTGCCGGCAGGATTTTCAGGTCACCTTTCGGGGTAAAAACATAAATCTCTTCCGTGAAAAGATTCAGTTTAAAATCATTGAGAAAATCCAATGCGTTGGCATCGGGGCTGCGCAAAATTTCACGGATATGCTTCAGCCATTCGTCCAGAGCCGACTCCTGGGTTCCTTCCTTGTATTTCCAGTGGGCCGCATATCCTTTTTCGGCAATCTCATCCATACGTTCTGTACGGATCTGGACTTCCACCCACCGCCCGCGGGGGCCCATCACCGTGGTATGCAACGATTCGTATCCGTTGGCTTTGGGGGTGGAAATCCAATCGCGCAAACGCTGAGGATTGGGCTGGTAATAATCCGTGACTATGGAATAAATCCGCCAGCAATCGGCTTTTTCCCGGTCGGGCTTTGAATCCACTACAATGCGGATGGCAAACAAATCGTAGATTTCTTCAAAATCCACGTTTTTCTTTTTCATTTTCTGGTAAATGGAATATACCGATTTGGTTCTTCCAAAAATGCGGTACTTGAACCCTTCTTTTGACAAACCTTCTTTCAGGGGCTTTACAAACTCATTGATATACCGCGACCGGCTTCTTTTCTCGGCTTCGAGTTTCCGGCTGATGGATTCGTAAATATCCCTTTCTGTATACTTCAGGGCAAGGTCTTCGAGTTCTGACTTGATTTGATACAAACCCAGCCGGTGGGCCAGCGGGGCATACAGGTACAGGGTTTCGGAAGAAATTTTCAGCTGATTGCGCCTGGACATAGGCTCCATGGTGCGCATATTATGCAGCCGATCAGCCAGCTTGATGAGGATAACCCGTACATCCCGGGCCAGGGTAAGCAGCAGCTTTCGAAAGTTTTCTGCCTGTATGGAGCTTTTAAAATCCATCACGGCAGAGATCTTGGTCAGGCCGTCAATAATCTGGGCGATTTCACGGTCAAACTGTTGTTGAATATCCTCGAGGGTGATATCCGTATCCTCCACCACATCGTGGAGCAGAGCGCATACAATAGCTGTGGCTCCCAGCCCCATTTCAGCTACAATCTGGGCTACGGCAAGGGGATGCAATATGTAAGGCTCACCGGATTTTCTGCGGGTATCCTTATGGGCATCCAGGGCAAATTCAAAGGCTTCCCGGATCTGTTTTTTGTCGAACCGGCTGAAACCACTACCGCAAATCCTGAGCAGTTTGCGGTATTCACGCAATATAAGCTTGCGGTCCTGCTCTTCGATATCAATGGTGGTTAAAGGCTTGACGGCCATATGTATGGTTCTGTGATTTATAACAAAGTTACCAATTTAATAGATCGCCAAAACCGGAAATTCGGCTGCATTTCAGGTAAATAATTGGTAATTTTGCCCTCCGGTTTGCGGATGTGGCGTAAATGGTAGCCGCGCCAGATTTAGGATCTGGTGCCTTCGGGCGTGGGGGTTCGAGTCCCTCCATCCGCACAATCATTCATTCCCGCACCAACGAAAATGCTTAAAAGACATTCAATTTTCCTGAATCCTTCTTAACTGTTAAACCCAAACAAGTCATAACTGTGGAGATCACTCAAGAGGCTTTAGAAGCAAATAATGTAGCCATTACTATTCAACTGGCTCCGGAAGACTACCAACCCGGAGTGGAAAAAGGAATCCGCCAGTATGCCCGGAAAGCCAATTTGCCCGGATTCCGGAAAGGTAAAGTACCCAAGGGGGTTATTAAAAAAATGTTTGGCCGGCAGATCCTGGCCGATGAACTGACCCGCCTCGTAAAAGAAAATCTGTCAAAATACCTCAAAGAACAGCAGTTTCAAATCTTGGGGGACCCCATTCCGGCAAATGATCATGCCCCCGGCCTGGATGTTTATGCCGAAAAAACCTATGACTTCACCTATGAAATCGGGCTGGAGCCGGAGTTTGAGCTGTCTGTGCTCAATCCAAAAACCAAAGTCACGCGTTATGAAGTGACGGTGGACGATAAGCTGCTGGATGAAGAAATCGGCCGCTTGCAAAAGCGTTTTGGCGATAATATCGAAACCGACAAACCTACTGAAGAAGATTTGGTCCAGGTCGAATTCATTGAATTGGATGAAACCGGCCAGCTCAGGGAGAGCGGGGTACGCACCGAAAGCACTTTCCCGGTAGACAGCCTCCGCCCCAAAAAGCTGATGAAACAGGTACTGGATATGGCCAAAGGAGACAGCCTGGAAATTAACCTTTTCAAAGCTTTCGACCAGGACCGGGAAACCATAGGCAGGCTCCGGCTTAACCTGGAAGGAGAAGCACTCGATAAAGTAGGCGAAAACTTCCGGATGAAAATCATTGCCTTCCGGCATTTCACCGAGGCACCCCTCGAACAGGCACTGTTTGACAAAGTTTATGGAGAAGGCCAGGTGAAAAGTGAAGAAGAATTCAGGAACCAGATCCGCGAAGAACTGACTTCCATGCTGGCCAATGAAAGCGAGGTCCTGCTCAATTCCGATATCGTCAAACTGCTGATCGATACAACAGAAATGCAAATTCCCGAAGGGTTTATGAAACGCTGGCTGAAAGAAACCAGCGAACAGCCCCTGGATGATACCAATCTGGAAAATGAATTCGAACCCTTCATCCGCAACCTGAAATGGAGCCTTATCGTCAATAAAATAGTGAAGGAACAGGGAATCGACATTACGCGCGAGGAACTGGAAGGCCGGACCAAAGAACTCTTAAAGCTGCAATACGGTTTTAAAGATGACACCGAAGAGGCAAAAAACCAGTTGGACCAGATCGCGCATTCCCTCATGCACAATGAAGAACATGTAAACCGGACATATAAAAACCTGCGGGACGCCCGCCTGTTCGAATACCTGAAACAAACCCTGACAATTAAAACGAAAAAAGTCAGCTACAAGCAGTTTAAGGAAATCAACGAATCATAAGTAACAAAACCCCCTGAAATCAGTAAGAAACTAATTAAATACATTGTAAGA
The DNA here is from genome assembly GCA_964422925.1 of uncultured Chitinophagales bacterium. Lineage (GTDB taxonomy): Bacteria > Bacteroidota > Bacteroidia > Chitinophagales > S012-47 > CAYRDC01. The sequence goes on from CAYRDC010000014.1 coordinate 13,694, forward strand.
ATGAAAGGAGAAGAGTTTAAAAAATATGCGAAGGGGCAACACGGCCTCAGCAGCATGCGCCTGGAACACTATCTCGAATCGGTCTATGCCCCCTACAAAGGGATGACACCATACATCATTGAAGAAAGGCAGATGAATATCACTCCTTTAGATGTATTCAGCCGCCTGATGATGGACAGGATTATTTTTTTAGGCACGGGCATAGACGACTATGTAGCCAACATTATCCAGGCCCAGTTGCTTTTTCTTGAATCAACGGATGCGAAAAGAGACATCCAGATTTACATCAACAGCCCGGGAGGAATGGTCTATGCGGGATTAGGCATTTATGACACCATGCAATATATCGGACCGGACGTGGCTACCATTTGCACCGGCATGGCTGCCAGCATGGCCGCTATTTTGCTATGTGCAGGTACGAAAGGAAAACGTACAGCCCTGAAACACAGCCGGATAATGATCCACCAGCCATTGGGAGGCGTCCAGGGGCAGGCCAGCGATATCGAAATTACCTACAACGAAATTACCAAGGTTAAAAATGAATTGTATAATATTTTAAGCAAGCATACAGGTAAGGAAATCAAAAAAATTGAAAAAGACGCTGACCGCGATTTCTGGATGCGCGCTGAAGAAGCACAGAAATACGGGATGATCGATGAAGTCCTCGCAAAAAATTAATATTCCACTATGAGCAGTCACCTTGACCAAAAATGTTCATTCTGCGGTAAGGGAAAGGACGAAGTTCTTATCCTTATTGCCGGTATAAACGGGTACATCTGTGAAAATTGTGTGAACCAGGCCGAGCTGATTATCCAGGAAGAACTCCAGCACAGCCACGATACCTCCTTCTCGGTTACCAATCACATGAAACCCAAAGAGGTTAAGGCATTCCTTGACCAGTACGTCATAGGCCAGGAGGAAGCCAAGAAGGTAATTTCAGTGGCCGTGTATAACCATTACAAACGCTTGCAACACAAGACAACGGATGATGTGGAAATTGAAAAATCCAATATCCTCATGGTTGGCGAAACAGGAACCGGAAAAACCCTGCTGGCCAGAACTATTGCCCGTTTTCTCAATGTGCCTTTTACCATAGTGGATGCTACCGTTTTTACAGAAGCCGGATATGTAGGCGAAGATGTGGAAAGCATACTCACCAGGCTGCTGCAGGTAAGCAATTATGATGTACGAGCCGCTGAAAGAGGCATTGTGTACATCGATGAAATTGATAAAATAGCACGAAAGAACAGCAATCCGTCTATCACGCGGGACGTTTCCGGGGAAGGTGTTCAGCAATCCCTGCTAAAAATGCTGGAAGGAACTGATGTGCAAGTGCCTCCCCAGGGAGGGCGCAAGCATCCGGAACAAAAAATGGTGAAAGTAAACACCAAGAATATCCTCTTTATCTGCGGTGGGGCTTTTGACGGAATCGAACAGATCATTGCCCGTAGAATGCAAACCCAATTGATCGGGTACAATAAAAATCTTAAAACGGATGGGCCTGCCGATAAAGAAAACCTGCTGCGTTATGTCAGCCCTATGGATATCCGGCAATATGGATTAATTCCAGAACTGATCGGGCGGCTTCCCGTGCTTACTCACCTGGATCCACTCGACCGGGGCGCTTTGCGGTCCATACTTACTGAACCCAAAAACGCCCTGGTTAAACAATATCAGAAACTGATGGAACTGGAAGGGATAAAATTATCCTTCACCAAAAAGGCTCTGGACTTTATGGTGGAAAAAGCCATCGAATTTAAACTGGGCGCCCGGGGCCTGCGTTCTATCTGCGAAGCCATTATGACAGACGCTATGTTTGAAATCCCTTCAGAAAAAAACGTGGAGGAACTGGTTATTACCCTCGACTATGCCCGCAAAAAACTCTCCCGGGATAAACTGCGGCAGCTGAAAGCTGCCTGATGGCATGCGGCTTATCCCCGGATCTTTTGTAAAACCGGAATAAAAAAAAATCCATTGCGGTTGCAATGGATTTTCAGTTTCCTGTCCGGTTATCTTCTCTATGCCTGGGTTTACAACTCATCAATGTCCACTACAACCGTATGCACGGCATTGTCGGCCGTATTGATGTGCACAGGATTCCCGTCATTGTTCACAGAATAGGTTTGCACGTTGGAAGCACCAGTGAAGATTCCGATGTTCATCAAGATTGCAAGCAAAATTCCCATGATTCAAGGTTTTAGGTTAAGAAATAAAGCAAGTGTGTAAATTTTACAACCTAAAGGTAGGGCACTCTACAGGTAAGAAAATGTTCAGAAAACGCGAAAATGTGACATGGGAAATTCCCTCCCAACTGAGAAGAAAAATTTTAAGACATTGTTTTTCAATGTCTTAGGGGCATTTGTCCCGAAGGGTATTTTGAAAAATGTGACTGAAAAATCACGCAATATGTCAAAATATTCCTACATAAAAGGGTATTTTATTGATCCATTCTTCATTCACTCAGGTCAAAAATAGTCCTGTCCGCTCATTAGTTTTCTACCTTTTTGCGCGAATATGTGACCATACAAATCCGGGGTTTTTTTCCGATCTTTACCATCAATCGGCTTACAGTAAGCTGTTAATCAATCATTTAGAAAATGAAGTACCTGCAGGAATTGGTCAGAATTGTGACTCGGAAGCGAATTACCAAAGTGGAACTTCTGGATGAAGAAGAAATGAGAGATGAAAAATCGCTTTACAAACAATTCTATGAAGGGATTGCCAGCGGGGCATTTAAAAACGATAATGAAGCCGCTGAATTCTTCTATGGCGCCACTTCCACTGATCCTAATTACCGGAAACTAAAATCAAGATTCCGGAAAAGGCTTATGAACAATCTGTTTTACCTCGACATAAATGATCCGTCATTTTCAGAATACCATAGCGCTTTCTATACTGTTAACAAAAATTTTGCGCTTGGGAAAATATTACTGAGTAGCGGGGCTAGAAATACTTTTTTAAAAATTGCAAAGTCTACTTTGGCGTTAAGCCTAAAGTATGAATTTCACAATATTTCAGTATTGATTTTAAGAGATATTCTAGCTCACTTTATATTGTTGCGAGATCAAAAAACATATGACAAGTATTATGAACTATTCATTGATCAGAAGAAAAAATTAGATGTCGAACTTGAAGCTGAACTTGCTTACAATTACTTATCTCTAAAAGCCCTTAAACAAAATCTTACACTAGAAGAAGAAAAAAAAGCAGAATCTATTTATAAAAAAGTGCAGAACTTTAAGAAAGAATTTCAAGCCTATCACATTTTTTATCTATGCTCCTTAGCTGAATATTTCTATCTGCACATTCATAAACAATTCAATGACATACTAATATTATGTGATGAAGCCACCGAATATTTTGAAAACCATCCGGTCATAAAACCGGAAATCAGAATGTCCATATTCCTGATTATTAAAATCGAAACATTACTCAACATCCGGGAATTCAAGGATATTGACGAACTGGTAGAAAGGGCACAAAGATATTTTAGAAAGGGCTCCAACAACTGGATGATATTCAATGAATACTATTTTCTGCTTTCGATGAACACCGGCAATTACGAAACAGCCATGGACATATACCAGGTGGTTACCGGGAATGAGCGGTTTGGCATGCAGCCGGAAATCAGGAAAGAAAAATGGAAATTATATGAGGCCTACCTGCATTATGCCCTGGAAACGGCAGGATACAGTCCTGAGGAACTGGAGCAAAGGGGTTTGCGTAAATTCCGCCTGATGCGTTTTCTGAATGATGTGCCCACCTTTTCCAAAGATAAAGCCGGTTCCAATACGGCCATACTTATAATCCAGATCATGTGGTTGCTGAAGCAAGGCAATTATTCGAGCATTATTGACAAGGCCGAATCGCTGCGAATTTACAACTACCGCTACCTGAAAAAACTTGACAATAAACGTCCGTTTACTTTTATAAAAATGCTACTGTTAGCTGAGGCAAAGTCATTCAACCGAAGAAGAACCCGTGGCTTAACAGACAAAATGTATGAATCGCTGAAGGAAAGGGGAAACACCTATTATTCCGAATGGGAGATCCTTCCCTACGAATTATTATGGGAGCATATTATGGAAAAAATGACCTGAACGCCAATCCTTATCCGGATTTTCTTTTCTCCAGTTCGTTGCGGTAGCCCTCAAAATACCGGGCAAAATATTTCCCGAGGATATCAAATTCCACATTCACCCAATCCCCGGGTTTTAACAGCCCAAAATTGGTATGTTCAAAAGTATAGGGTATGATGGCCACGGAAAATTTGCCCCTTTCCGGTTCAACCAGGGTCAGGCTTACTCCGTTCAGGCAGATACTGCCTTTGTCAATCAGGACAACCCCATCCGGCAGTTCGCAGGAAAAATGAAAATACCAGCTGCCCTCCAGGGTATCGATAGCGGTACATTCCGCGATGGTATCCACATGACCCTGGACAAAATGCCCGTCTACCCGGTCTTCGAGCCTGAGGGATCTTTCCAGGTTTATCTTGTCACCAGGCTTTAAATACTTCAGGTTGGAACGTTGCAGGGTTTCATAAACGGCTGTCACCCGGTGGGTATCCCATTCCACATCTTCCACGGTAAGACAGGCCCCGTTGTGTGATACACTCTGGTCTATTTTAAAATCCCGGGAAATGGATGATTCTATAAAAAAAACCAAATTATCTCCGGATGATTCAATGGCCTTAACTGTACCCATGGTTTCCACGATACCGGTAAACATGGCTGTTTATTTTGTTCCACGAATCAGGTGAATATAACCGCTTAAAGGCTCCGGAAGTTTTTGAATACCGCTTAACCGGATCTCGTATACATCGCAAACATAGTAAAACACCCCGTCATTCAGCGGTTCCCCGGTATTGATATCGGTTCCGTCCCAATGTATATCCGGGTCATTGGTTTGCCAGACAAGGTTACCCCAGCGGTTGAAAATCTTAATATCAATATGATCCACAAAATAATACGGCTTGAACGGCCGGAATTCATCATTGGCTCCGTCCCCGTTGGGCGTAAATACATTCGGAAGGTGATACAGCGGGCAGTTGTCAAGGCAAATTTCATTGCTGGAAACACTCTCATTCTGGAAAGAATCCACAGCGGTCACTACATAACAGCCCGCCAGGGAATTCAACCCGCTGTGCAGGTAAAAGGTATCGGTGGCTGATAACAGCGTATCCAGCAAGGCGTAGGGCTGGTCCGGAGTAGGCCGGTAATAAATGCGATAACCCATTACATCGGCTCCGCAATCCGCGGCCGGCCTGTTCCAGGTAAGCAGGTTGTACAAATTATCCGGATTCAGTCCCAGGCTCACATCATCGCACCCATTGGTAACCGTTAATTTCGGGGCGCAAGGGGCCGTAGTATCCACGGCAAAAGCGCACATGGTTTCCGACCGGTTGATCAGTGGTTCCGGGATATCCGGGTTGGAATAGGTGCCGTAGGCTTTGATCCTGTAGCAATATTCCTTGCCGTACACCACATTATAATCGTTGTAAAATTTTTGCGTGGTGGTAGCAATGCTATCGAAAACACCGGGATTCAGGATATCTTCTTTATAGACCACATACTGGTAATTGTACCAGGGCACGTTATGATCCCATTTCAATTCCAGGTGGCTGCCGGAAGAAGTCACGGCAAGATATATGGAAGAAGCATTCTCAGCCGAACCTACTTCATAAAAATTTCCCTGTATATCTGTAGCATAAAAGCGAAGTAAATAGTTGTACGGCTGGTCCAGTGTATTAAGCCCGACATCCGTAAAGGAATCTATGCCCAAGCCGGAGAAGGAAGAAGCGGTGGTTTGAAACACCAGGGTACCGGGCCCTGAGACTACATAATTATCAAACCGGTATAATTCATATTTGTATGGAGCCGGATTAATGAGTGTATCCAGGGCTGCGGGATCCGGCTTCATCCAGCGGACTTTAATGATTCCGGCCGTCTGGTCTGTCAGTTCCACATCTACATGGGTAATGACGGGCACATCCCGGGGCATTTCCACGCAGGATTCATTAGATGGCAGGCTGGCTACATTGTTATAGGGAAAACCGGCCACTGTAGTATCGGCAAATTCAGCCACCACCCGGTAGCTGTAGACAATTCCGCTGTTCACGTTCAAGTCAGTAAAGCTGTATGCCTTAATGGGTGTCGGGCCGGAAATCCTGGTATATCCCAGCCCGTACATCCCTGCCTGGCAGGTATCCAGGACCAGCGAATCACATCCCCGTTTTCTCCAGACCGAGAAGCCCAAAAATTTATCGGAGTTTTCGCAGGGGTAAGGGCTATCCCAACTCAAATCCACCTGGTTTCCATTGGGTACAGCCACCAGGTTTTGCGGAGCAGGCGCCACTACGCGAATTACCCATGTCTCAATATCGACATAAGGTTGCGGGCCATTGGGGCCGTTGTAATTATCCTGTGCCTTGAACACTATGGTGTATATCTGTGGCCTGATATGATCGCATGTTGTTTGCCAGTCAAAGATTCCGGTTACCGGGTTGGCGGGGCTGTTGGTGGTAAAAGTAGCCGGGTTTACATTGACAAAGAATGGTCCTCCCTGCGCGGTTAAGGTTACTTTTTGCTTTATGGGCAATACATCCGGGTCAGAAGCTGTTATCACTTTATGCAATAGGGCCCCGGCAATTATACAGGTATCGTTCACTTTGCTTAGGACCGGAGGATGGTTTGGATTGTCGATAACAATTATCTGCATATCCCGGATTAATGACCCGATGAACTTTCCTTCCCTGAATTCCCTGACCAGGATGGCAATATTGTAGATGCCAATGGCCTGGGCCACATTCCAGGTTAGTTCTCCGGTTTGCGGGTCAATGGACAATATATCCGGATTGGTAATCTGGTGCACGGCATCATAAGGCCAGGTATATCCGGGTACATTGGTATTGGGGTCCTGCATGGGCGGGCGCAGGGAAAAAACGAGGCTGTCTCCGTCCGGATCGTACGCGGCAGGATTATGGATAAAAATGTTTCCGGTGGCCGCAAAATCAATGGGAGAGGAAAGCAAAATAGGGGAACTGTTATAACCGACAAATTGCGGATCGGTTATAAACAGCGTATCTTCAATATAAAAGGGCACGTTTACCGAGTTGGTTATATTGCTGATGCCGTCAATACGCATCGGGTCGCGCATCGTCAACCGGTAGCAGCCTGGCCCGGGAAACGTGAAGGAATCGTGTGTGTATTCGTTTCGTTGAATTCCCCCGCCTACCGGGATAATCACATCTCTATCAATGGTAATGCTGGTAATCAAATTACCGCTTCCACATTCTATAATATCCAGGGTTAGGGAATCCCGGTCGGCCGGGGAGGCTGATTCTGTATAAGTTACAATGGTAAACTCATAGGTAGGCGCTATACCGGGCAGGTGCCGGTAGCGGATCTCTCCTGCCCTGTTATGCGTGGCATGCAGGGAAAAGGCCAGAGAAAGTACTATTAGAAGAGGTATAAGTTTTTTCATCTGGTTGTATAGCGAGTGACCTGCAATTTACAAATTCTGGCAGGGTGTATGGTTTTATTAACGTCAAAAGCCAGTGAAAAATATCCTTAAAATGTCAATCTCCACCGCAAGCCATTAAAAAACGGGGCTTTGCCCCGTCAACTTTTGTCAGAATCAGCCAATGTCTTTCAGGAAGGCGTTTTTTCGCTGCAAAACGCAGCCCGGAGGTATTCCCGGTTCATGATCTGAATGTGTTTTACAGATATACCCTTGGGGCATTCTGCTTCACAGGCAGAGGTATTTGTACAGGAGCCAAAACCTTCCGCGTCCATAGCTGCTACCATGTTCAGGGCTCTTAGTTCCCTTTCTTTCTGGCCCTGCGGCAACATGGCCAGCTGGGCGATTTTGGCAGCAACAAACAGGGAGGCTGATGAATTCTTACAGGCCGCCACGCAGGCGCCACAACCGATACACTCTGCCGCGTCAAAAGCCGCATCGGCTACTTCCTTGGGTATGGGAATGGCGTTGGCATCCGGAGCGCTGCCTGCATTGACATTGATAAAACCACCGGCTTGTTGTACCCTGTCCAGTGCGGAACGGTCCACCACCAGGTCCTTAATCACCGGGAAAGGAGCCGCACGCCATGGCTCTATTACGATGGTTGACCCGTCTTTGAAATGCCGCATATACAACTGGCAGGTGGTGGTTAACTCATTCGGGCCATGCGCACGCCCGTTGATATACAGGCTGCACATGCCGCATACCCCTTCCCGGCAATCATTATCGAATGCCACGGGTTCCTCTCCCTGCCTGATTAATTGCTCGTTCAGCACATCCAGCATTTCCAGGAAAGAAGTTTCTCCATCAATATTTTCCACCCGGTAGGTGACAAAGCGGCCTTCGTCTTCCGCATTCTTTTGCCGCCAGATCTTCAGCGTATAATTCATAGCGCGTAAATTGCTTGGTGATCTTATTTGTAATCTCTCTGCTTCAATTCAATATTTTCAAATCGGAGTTCTTCTTTATGAAGCACCGGTTTATCGTTCTCTCCCTTATATTCCCAGGCTGCCACATAAGCATAGTTTTCATCGTCCCTTTTGGCTTCACCTTCTTCCGTTTGATATTCTTCCCGGAAATGGGCGCCACAGGATTCATTCCGGTTGAGGGCATCCCTGGCTATCAACTCTGCCAGTTCGAGAAAGTCAGCCACGCGACCAGCTTTTTCCAGTTCCACGTTCAGTTCATCCGTACGGCCCGGGATGCGGACATCTTTCCAGAATTCTTCACGGATTTCACGAATCAGGTCAATGGCTTTTTTCAATCCTTCTTCATTTCTTGACATCCCGACATAATCCCAAACCACTTTCCCAAGTTTCCGGTGGAAGGATTCCACGGACTGGCTTCCGTTCACAGACATCAGCGATTTCAACTGATCGCTTACCGCCTTTTCCGCCTGGTCAAATGCGGGATGATTAACCGGGGGAGCCGGATGCCGGAATTCCTGGCCCAGATAGCTGCTGATGGTAGCAGGTAAAACGAAATAACCGTCTGCCAGGCATTGCATCAGGCTGGAAGCTCCCAGGCGGTTGGCTCCATGATCCGAGAAATTGGCTTCTCCTATCGCGTACAGGCCCGGAATGGTGGTTTGCAGTTCATAATCCACCCACAGCCCGCCCATGGTATAGTGAGAAGCCGGATAAATGCGCATTGGCGTTTCATAAGGATTATCCCCGGTAATGCGCTCATACATATCAAATAAATTCCCATAGCGATCGCGAATTACATCTTCTCCAAGCCGTTGAATAGCATCTTTGAAGTCGAGGTAAACCGCGTAGCCGGTGGGTCCTACGCCATAGCCTGCATCGCAGCGTTCCTTGGCAGCCCGGGAAGCTACATCGCGCGGCACCAGGTTGCCAAAGGCCGGGTACCTGCGCTCCAGGTAATAATCCCTGGCTTCTTCGGGGATTTGCCGTGGATCTTTATCGCGATCTTCTTTATTCTTGGGGACCCAAACCCTTCCGTCATTCCGGAGCGACTCGGACATAAGGGTCAGTTTGGACTGGTATTCCCCGGATACCGGAATACACGTTGGATGGATTTGGGTATAACAGGGGTTCGCAAAGAAAGCGCCTTTTTTGTAGGCTTTCCAGATGGCCGTGGCGTTGGAGCCCATAGCATTGGTTGAAAGGTAGAAAACATTGGCATAGCCGCCACAGGCCAGTACTACAGCATGGGCGCTGTGCCGGCTTATTTCACCGGTAATCAGGTTCCGGGCAATGATGCCCTGCGCCTTGCCATCAATGATTACGATATCCAACATTTCATGCCTGGTATAGGATTTTACAGTACCGCGGGCAATTTGCCGGTTCAGAGCGCTGTAAGCACCAAGCAACAACTGCTGTCCGGTAGCCCCGGAAGCATAAAAAGTACGTGATACCTGGGCGCCACCGAAAGAACGGTTAGCCAGCGTCCCACCATATTCCCGGGCAAAGGGAACTCCCTGGGCCACACAATGATCGATAATGGCTCCGCTGATCTGGGCCAGGCGATATACATTGGCTTCCCTCGAACGGTAGTCCCCGCCTTTTACGGTATCATAAAACAAGCGGTAATCCGAATCATTGTCATTCTGATAGTTCTTGGAAGCATTGATTCCTCCCTGTGCGGCAATGGAATGCGCCCTGCGCGGGCTGTCCTGGAAACAAAACACCTTAACATTATACCCCGCTTCCCCCAAAGTAGCCGCGGCTGAAGCTCCGGCCAGCCCGGTTCCAATCACAATGATATCCACTTTCCTCCGGTTGGCCGGGTTTACTAAAGTATTGTGCGACCGGTAATTGTCCCATTTTTCAGCAATAGGACCTTCGGGAATTTTGGCATCGAGTTTCATGACTTCAAATAATAGAGTTTAGCAAAAAATAAGCAGGTATGGCAATAAAACCTACCGTGAAAATTACGGTCAGAACCACGCCTAACCATTTAACCACCGGTACATATTTTTTATGGCTCAAACCCATGGTCTTGAACCCGCTGAATATGCCATGCAGCAAATGAAAACCCAGGGCCAGGAAACAAACGATATAGGCTATCGAATACCAGGCTGTCTCAAACGATTCTTTCACTACCAGGTACAGGTCTTTGTTTCCGTTTACATCGAGGCTAAGATCAGCGAACCGGGCTTTGTAAAAGAAATTGGTCAAATGAAGCACCAGGAAAGCCAGAATTATCAAACCCAGTATTCCCATATTGCGTGAATACCAGGTTGAATTTTCCTCCGGATGATTCACTTTATAGCCCTTTGGCCTGGCTCTTTTATTGCGCAGGGTAAGGATAAGCGCTTCGACCGGATGATAAATCAGGGAGAGAAACAAAACGATTTCCACAATCCGGATCAGTGGATTGGCGGCCATGAAATCCGAATAGGCATTGTAGGTCAAGCCATTGTCACCAAGCAATAATAACAGGTTACCTGCCAGGTGTTCGATCAGAAATAACACCAGGAACAGGCCGGTAAGGCTCATCACGAACTTCCTGCCGATAGTGGACCGGAAAAAAGATTTTATCCAACTCATGCTATATCGTTTAAATGGATGGAAGCAAATTTAAAATTTGCAGGGACTTTTCATGAGGATATTCATCACCAATTTGCTCTAATTTTCAGATAAAATTCCCAAAGTGACCCCACCACAAGGTCGGCAGGCGCTGCAGGATCGGTTGGCCCGGCAATCAGTACACGGGCCATACCCAAGCGAGCGGCAAATTCCATATCGGAAGGGCTGTCGCCTACCATAATGCTCTGATGAAACCGGATATCCGGAAAATCGCGCTGGGCTTCATAGGCCATGCCTGTACGCGGTTTCCGGCCGGGATGATTGTCTGACTCAAGGCTGGTGTTGTAATACAAGCCATCCACCCGGCCACCGGCCTCCCGGATAGCAGCCAGCATCCTTTCATGCACATCCTGCAGTTCGGCCAGAGTCATCAAACCCTTGCCAATTCCCTGTTGGTTAGTCACAATTAGAATATGCCGGAAAATGGAACTTAACGCGGCAAGGGCATCGAGGGTACCGGGCAGGAATTCAAAATCCTCCCACCGGTTGATATAAAGGCCGGGTAATTTCCTGTTGATAACGCCATCCCGGTCCAGAAAAAGAGTGGTAAAGGTTTTCCAGTTCATCCGGCAAAGAGGGTGCTTTCCACCAGTTCACAAATAATATGGCCCATCAGGATATGGGCTTCCTGTACCCTGGGTGTATCTTCAGAAGGTACATTCAACAAAATATCGCTGTGGTCCTTCAGCCACCCCCCATCCCTGCCCGTCATGCCGATTACACGCATACCGATTTTCCGCCCGGTTTCAGCGGCCAGGATGACCGTGTCCGAATTGCCCGAAGTGGAAATGCACACCAGCACGTCCCCCGCCCGTCCTTTGGCCTGCACCATCCGGCTGAATACTTCGCTATAGCCATAGTCATTGGCCGTAGCCGTCAGGTAGGAAGTGTTGACATGCAGGGCTTCGGCAAACAAAGGGGGCCGGTTCATGTAATAGCGCCCGCTTAACTCCGCTGCCAGGTGCTGGGCGTCCGCTGCGCTGCCCCCGTTCCCGCAGAACAAGGTTTTGCCACCATCCCGGAAACATCCGGCCATGATCCGGGCTGCTTCTTCAATCCGGCTCACCATCGACTCATCCGCAAGGATGGATTGTTTCACCTCCAGCGATTCCCGGATAGCTTGTTTGATTCTGTCAGTGGACATAATACTTAAAAATACAACTTTTTCACTGCGTACTTCTTGCTTCCTGTTCCAGCGCCAGGAAAGCCTTCACCATCCGGTCCCACGTAAACCGTTTCTTTTCTTCCCGGAAGTTGTGACGGAAAGATTCCGCGTAATCCCCGGCAAAAAACCGGTGGATGGCCTCAGCTATATCCTCCGGATCAGGCCGGGTCACAAAACCCACTTTCCCGTCAGGTACTATTTCCGGCAACCCGCCAACATCAGTTACTACCATAGGTAATTCAAAATGATACGCAATTTGCGCTACCCCGCTTTGCGTGGCCGAACGGTACGGCTGAACCAGCAGGTCGGCCGCGCAGAAATATTTAAACACATCTTCGTCCGCGATAAACTGGTTAAACTCGATGATCCGGTCCCGGAGTTTTTCATGTTCCAGCCACTTCCGGTAATATTCCCGGTCTTCATAATATTCACCCGCAATAATCAGTTTCAAGAAAGGATCAGCCAGTTTATCCGAAAGCATAGCTTCAAGCAGCAGGTCCAACCCTTTATATCTTCGCACAAACCCAAAAAACAGCAAGTACTTTCCCTTGGGATCCAGTCCAAGTCCTTCGCGGGCAATCAGCCGGTCAACGGGCTGTCCGAAATTGTCAAACATCGGGTGCGGGCTGAAGACACTGGGCCGGGAAGTATTAAACTGGTTCAGTTCCTCAAGCACTTGTCTGGATTGTGCCATAAATCCATCCATGGAGCGGACAAAATACCGGGTAAACAACCGGTCGCCCGGACGGCTTTCATGAGGAATAATGTTATCCAGCAAGGCCAAAGCAACAGTATGCCGGTTTTTCCTGGCCCGCCTGGCAATGGTTCCAAAACAAGGGCCCATTAACGGCAGCCAGTAGCGGACCAGCAGCATATCAGGTTTCATTTCCCGGATGGCATTCCCGGTTTTAACCCAGTTAACCGGGTAAATGGAATTCACCTTTCGCTCTATGGATACGCCTTCCGGTGCAGGGCTGGTGGAGAACTGGGTTTTGCCCGGGAAAAGGAAGGAAGGGTATTGCAAGGTAAAGGTATAAATCCTGACCCGGTGGCCGGCCTCCATAAAAGCCCTGGCAAGCCGTTCGTTATAACTGGCCAATCCGCCCCGGTAGGGCCAGGCAGGACCAAGCATCAGAATATCCTTGCTCAAGCGTCACCAATGGTTTTCTCGATTAAATAGGGATTTTTATCGGCCGAAGACCGGGTAATCAATTCCGCGATGAAACCGGTCAGAAACAACTGGGCCCCCAGTGTAACCGTTAGCAAACCGAGATAAAACAAGGGGCGCTGTGTCATGCCATAGGCATTGAACCAGATTTTGGTCACGGTCAGGTAAACCAATATGACAAAACCGGCAAAAAACATCAGGGTGCCCAGCAAACCAAACAAATGCATAGGGCGTTTCCCAAACCGGGTAATGAACATGACGGACAGCATATCAAGAAACCCGCGCATAAAACGCTCTATGCCATATTTGCTTTTGCCATATTGCCTTTTGCGGTGATGCACTACCTTTTCCCCTATGCGGTCAAATCCGGCCCATTTAGCAATAACCGGAATATAGCGGTGCATCTCTCCATATAGCTCGATGCTTTTCACTACATTTTTCCGGTAAGCTTTCAGCCCGCAATTAAAATCATGCAAGCGTATGCCTGACATCACGCGGACCACGAAATTGAAAAACCTGGAAGGCAATTTTTTCCCCACCGGATCGAGCCGCTTTTTTTTCCAACCCGATACCATGTCGTAGCCATCCTCGATGATCATCCGGTAGAGTCCCGGAATTTCGGCAGGGTCATCCTGGAGGTCCGCATCCAGGGTTACCACCACATCTCCGCGGGCATGGGCAAAGCCGGCCCGGAGGCCGGCTGCCTTGCCAAAATTTCTTTGAAATTTTATCCCTTTCACCCGCGGATTTTCCGCGGCAAGGGATTCTATTATTTCCCAGCTGTTATCCCGGCTTCCATCATCAATATACAATACTTCGTATTCCAATCCCGCTGACTGCAGAGCTTCTTCAATCTGCCGCTGTAATTCAGGCAGTGAATCTGCTTCGTTCAGGAGTGGAATAACCAGGGATAATTGCATAGTGGCTGCGAAGTGAGTTTATTCGCTGGGTTTCTTTTGATAAATTATTCCGGCTATCAATGCCCCAATGAACCCTACGATCACCTGCCAGATGATGCTGAAAGCAATCATAAATCCCGGGCTCATGAATTTCCGGGTCCACTCGAGCTGCTGTTCCAGTTGTTCGCCTTCCATGCCACGATCTATGAGCGCCTCGCGTGTCTGACGCAAACTCTCATTAATAAAATCAGGGTTTATAACATTGAAGTACAGCAACAGATATATTGCCATAACGATTCCCGAAATCAGGGCTAATGCTGTACCCACCCCCAACGATCTGCCTACAGTGATGTACCCGTTCAGGTCCTGGTCACGGTGCGCCTTAACGGCCAGGAAAATGATTACCAGCATGATCAAATATGAAATCAGGCCGAGGCCCCGGTTTTGATCCATGCCAATCAAATAAAGCAGCAGGGAATAAATAACTACGACCAGGCCGCTGATCAGTCCGTATTTCAAGGATACCGGCCAAACTGATTTTTTATCCATGATCTATCCGTTTAGTGAATAATCCATTGGTTGTTGTTAAAAATTGCAAGGGGCTTGCCCGTTAATTCCCTCTCAAAAAGCGGAGAATTTACCGACTTGGAAACTGAAATTTCCGGGCGAAAAATCCATTTCCCTTTAGGATCAAATATAGTCAAATTTGCTTTTTGACCTTCGGCTATTTTCGGCACGGGCAGGTGCAGGATTTTTCTTGGGTTTATAGCAAGCAATTCTATCAGCCGGCTTAAGGTAATTTTTCCCTGCAAAGCTGTCCAGGCTGCGGCAAAAGCTGTCTGCAAGTTAATAATCCCATGCTCCGCGTATTCAAATTCTTTTCGTTTGGTATCGATATCCTGGGGGTTATGGTCCGAGCAAATAGCATCTATGGTACCGTCCCGCAAACCCCGTATCAATGCATTAATATCTTTCCGGCTGCGCAGCGGGGGTAGCACCTTGTAATTGGTATCATAACTCTCCAGCAGGCTTTCGTCCAGCAACAAATGGTAGCTGCTCACAGAAGCGCTGACGGGGATGCCCCGGTTACGGGCATTTCTTAACAGCTGCACTGACCGTGCCGTGGAAATTTTCAGGAAATGGCAGCGGGATTCGGCATACTCTGCCAGGTAGATGTCGCGGTTCACCATTAATTCTTCGGACAGGGCCGGGTCACCAGGCATACCCAGGCGAACGCTTACCGGCCCTTCATTCATCTGCCCGTGCAGCGAAACCGAAGAGGTGCGGGGCATATTCAGAACAAGCCCGTCAAAGGCCTTGACATATAACAGGCTTCTTAACATCAGCCCGGCCCGGGCAAGCGGACGATCGGCATCCGTAAATCCCACAGCCCCTGCATTGGCCATATCCAGCATGCCGGTGATATCATTCCCTTCCAGGTTCATGCTTACCGCCCCGTAAGGAAAAACTTCCACCGCGTGCCCGGATGTCGTATTCAGGATGTATTCAATGCCTTCCTTGCTGTGGAGGGGAGGTTGTGTGTCTGGCCTTACAGCCACCCCGGTAAACCCACCGGCCGCGGCAGCGGCTATTCCGGTATGCAAATCCTCCTTATACTCAAACCCCGGATCGCAAAAGTGGGCATACAAATCAAACCAGCCCGGTGAACAATGGGCATTGCGGGCACTCCATTCTTTGATTTTGGGAGGGGCTTTGAGGTTTTTGCCAACAGCGGTAATTCTTCCTTGCCTGATCAGGATATCAGCAATACGGTTATGAAAGGGTCCTCCGGGATCAATTATCTTGACGGAACGGAGCAGAAGGTCCATAAAAGATATTGTCGGTTATGACCGGTCAACCGGTGGATCATCCCGGTAAAAGCCTTAAAAAGGCTATTTCAATACCCAGGAAGACCAGGGCAAATATAAGGCAAAGTTTCCACAGTGATTTCCCGTGGCGTGCTTCCCCGGCCACAGCCGCCACTGATGCGGAAGCCGGGTCTATGACCCGGTAGCCCATGGGTATATACTTTTCGGCAAGGGTTGCGTTGCTCAGCCAGCCGGTTTTCGATTCCGTGCGGTCGTAGTTGAATGAAAGGTAATCGATTATTTCATTATCCTTCAGCGAAACGGCATAATTGCCGGCCTGCCGGATGAATTTCCCGGTGCTGATCAGTACTTCACGGCCCAGGAGCCTTTGCGGGGGCAAGATATCGGTGTGGCTGTTTGTAAGGTGCAGTACTTCATCGCCTGAAATGGCCTGGCGAATTCTCGCGGTTTGCTCTTTCCCAACGGTCAGGCTCCGGTTGGTTTGCCCGCTTCGCAAGGCAGCCATTTGTATCATCGAAACGGCAAAAAAGGCTGACCGTGGCAAATCAGTGAATTCCGGATCAAGGGCCGTTGCAAACAGGTATGCCATCCCTTTGCCGGCCGGCAGGGCATACAGGAACGGATCTCCGCTGCCAAGCGTCATAAGAGGTTCTCCTTCCGCGGTTGAACCCGTTTTAATCCGGTAATAACGCTTCACCGAAGGCAGTTTTACCTGTTCCGGGATTTGCTCAAACACGTTTTCAAACAAACCATGTCCGGTCACTATCTGCTTTACAGCATCCCCGGATTCCAGCAGCGGTTCATAATGCACCGGAGATAATTTCCGCAGGAAATCATTCAACGCTGTGACGTTGTTCCCATAGCCGGGAAATACACAAAGATTGCCCCCTGAGAGGATGTATTCTTCAAGTGCGTCAGCTAACCCTGAACCGGTACTGGCCACCTGGTTCAGCGCAATCAAATCGTAATCCGCCAGGGAGCTGTAATCCACCCGGGTAACCGGGATTTGATCTACCAGGAAGAGTTCGGGATCATTCAGCGCGCTGAAATATGCGGCAGCCGGACCTCCGTTCAGCACCAGGGCTTTTAAAATAGGCTTCACGTAAAAGTTCAGGTACAATGTATCATCGAAATGGACAGCAGCATCCTGAATCTCCACCCATCCGGTATTCCAGCCATTCTGCGGGAATGTAAAAACTATGGTATCCGTGGCGGAACTGCCGGCCGGGATACTGACCTGGCTGATGGCTTTTCGCTCCCCGTTCAGGAACAGCCATACCGGAACCTGCTCCGCATCCGACTCCCCGTAATTATGCAGGTACACCAGCATCCGGTTACTGCGGTTCAGCAAAAAAACAGGCGCATCCAGGACTGCTGAATCAATGGAGATATTGGTGCGTGCAGCCGGATGAAGCGGAACGAGCGTAATATCCAGGGTGCTGTCGGGTTTCAGGTCAGTGATAGAAGTTTGGAAGTCTGAAAACAAATAAACCGGAATAACCTTGCCTTCGGGCAGGCCGGATTTCATCCGCTGCCGGATCTGGTCCAGAGTGAGGGTCTCCGGGGTAAGCCGGATTTTTGCCAGTTCATTCAGGGTTTCTTCACGGGTAAGCAACTGATTGCCCGAGGAGGGATGGTTGGTCAGTAGTAAAAACCGAACATCCGGTTCAAAGCTTTTCACCAGGGAAGCCGCTTCTTCACGAGCCTGCTCCAATAAGGAGATTTCCTCGCCCGGGGCATCCATACTGAAACTGTTGTCAATATACAGGCCGGCCACCTTCGCAGGGCCCTTCGGGGTTTCCCCTTCCTCCGAAAGGTACGGCCTGGCAAAAGCCAGCACCAGAAATGCCAGCGCCAGTAAGCGGGCTGCCAGGACCAGCAGGTGTTTCAGCCGGCTGCGAGAGGCAGTTTCGTCCTTCACCTCTCTCAGAAAGCGAACATTGCTGAAATACACCTTGCGGAACCGCCTGAAGCTAAAAAGATGTATCACCAAAGGGATAGCCAGAATCGTTAACGCCCAAAGAAAACCAGGATACAAGAAGTGCATAGCAGGCCAAAGTTAATAAATGCCGTACGTGCTGAGAGATAACGTATGAAATGGGCCGGAAAGCATAACAGAAAGCCGTAAAAGCTGTAAATTTGTCCACGTCCGGGATATAGCTTCCCGCCCCAAGCGAGACCATCCCGTCCGAAAGAATAAAAAATGTTCTTTATCTATGTTTTGCAAAGCCAAAAAACCCACCGGTATTATGTGGGACAAACCGAAGATATTCCTGCCCGGTTGCTCAGGCATAACAGCGGAATGATGAAATCAACCAAACACGGAGTTCCGTGGAAATTATTGGTTTCACTACCGTGCAGCACCCGGTCAGAGGCTATGCAATTGGAAAAAAAGATAAAAAGCAGGGGAATTAAACGCTTTTTATCAGATAACAATTTGATTCGGGATGTAGCTTCCCGCCCCTGGCGGTATTAGAATATCCCGCTTGAAGCGGGAGGGGGCGTGGGGTCGTCCCACCAAAGACGGGACCATCCCGGCAGAAAAAAAATAATTGTTCTTTACCTTTATCAGTTAAGGTTTTTGTTCGGGATGTAGCTCAGTCCGGTTAGAGTACACGTCTGGGGGGCGTGGGGTCGCGAGTTCGAATCTCGCCATCCCGACATGAGTAAAGCCTTTGCCTCTTCGGTAAGGGCTTTTCTATTTTCCGAAATCTTGCGGGAGCGCCTGTGGCGTCCCGGTGGTGTGGGGTCGTCCCGCCCAAGGCGGGACCATCCCGACAATAAAAAAGCCGGAACACAGGCTCCGGCTTTATCTTTTTATGACCAATAGATTTAAGCCTGGGCTGTCGGCCCGCCAAAGTTCATCGGCAAGCCGGTGACCTCCTGACTGTCATCTATTTCCCCATGCACGGCTTCAAACTTTTTAATGTTTTCAGCCAGGGCTTTCATAAAGCGCTTGGCATGCTGAGGAGTCAGTAATATCCGGCTTTTCACACGTGCCTTCGGTACGCCAGGCATTACCTTGATAAAATCCATCACAAATTCTGAATGTGAATGTGTGATTATCGCCAGGTTGCTGTATATCCCTTCGGCTACTTCTTCCGGAAGTTCAATATTCAGCTGTTGTTGTTTGTTTTCTTCGTCAGCCATGAGTTTTGTTTTTTTAAGATTCAGTACTTTTTTGGCTACTGTCTGAAAGGCCTTCCACAATGGCCTGGTCGGTACCGTCATCACCGCCATTGCCGGTTGCTTCACTCATCATCCGCTCATATTCATCTTTGGAACCAACGATCAAGCGTTCAAATTTCCTTAATCCGGTACCGGCTGGAATGGTATGACCCACCACCACATTTTCTTTCAGGCCAATCAGGTTATCCTGACGGCCGGCAATGGAAGCCGAGCTCAATACCTTGGTAGTTTCCTGGAACGCAGCGGCCGACAACCAGCTCTTGGTTCCCAGCGAGGCACGGGTAATGCCTTGCAACATGGGAGTTGAAGTGGCCGGAACCACATCCCGGTACTGAACCAGTTTGCGGTCGTTTCTGCGCAACATGGAATTTTCTTCCCGCAACTGGCGCAAGCTAACGATCTGTCCTTCTTTCAGGTTGGGAGAATCGCCTGCATCGATAACCACTTTCTTGTCGTAGATTTCATCATTCACCCTTACAAAATCGAACTTATCGACAGCTTCTCCTTCCAGGAAGCGGGTATCACCCGGATCAATGATTTTCACCTTACGCATCATCTGGCGAACGATTACCTCAATGTGCTTGTCATTGATCTTCACCCCCTGCAGCCGATACACTTCCTGGATTTCATTTACCAGGTACTCCTGAACCGCAAACGGCCCCTTAATAGATAAGATATCTCTCGGAGTGATGGCTCCGTCAGTCAGCGGGTCGCCTGCCCGGACAAAGTCGTTGTCCTGTACCAGGATATGTTTAGTCAGGGGAGCCAGGTATTTTTTGATTTCACCGTCCTTGGCTTCAATCAGGATTTCACGGTTACCCCGCTTGATGCCTCCGAACTTAACCACACCGTCTATTTCAGAAACCAGGGCCGGGTTCGAAGGATTCCTGGCTTCAAACAATTCGGTAACCCTTGGCAAACCTCCCGTGATGTCTTTAATGGCGCCATGCTGCCTCGGAATCTTTACGAGGATATGTCCGGCACTTACTTTATCCTTTTCACTCACATTGATATGGGCGCCCACCGGAATATTGTAGGTTTTTACCACTTCCCCGGCTGAATCCAATATCAAAATGGAAGGAATCCGGCTTTTATCCCTGGATTCGATGATCACTTTTTCGCGGTGGCCGGTTTGTTCGTCCGATTCTTCCCGGTAAGTGACGCCTTCTATGATGTTTTCAAATTTGACTTTACCGCTGACTTCCGAAAGGATAACGGCATTGTACGGATCCCAGTTACAGATCAACTGGCCTTTCCTGACTTTTTGCTTGTTTTTGATATGCAGTTTGGATCCATAGGGTATGTGGTAGGAATTCATCAGTTTGCCGGTTTTCTCATCGCGAAACCGGATTTCACCGGTCCGGCCAAGCACTACTTGATGTTTCTCACCATCTTCATCCGTAAAGGCTACTGTACGGATATCATCAAACTCTGCTACGGAATCGAATTTTGCCAAGTGTTGTGATTCGGAAACCGCGTGTGAAGCCGTACCACCAACGTGGAATGTCCGAAGGGTCAGCTGTGTACCTGGTTCACCGATCGACTGGGCGGCAATGATACCTACCGCATCTCCAATTTGGGCCATCCGGTTATTAGCCAGGTTCCGCCCGTAACATTTCACGCAAACCCCGTATTCGGTTTCGCACGTTAGCATCGAGCGGATTTCAACCATTTCGATGGCTGAGTCTTCGATTTTTTTGGCAATTCCCTCAGTGATTTCCTCCCCGGCTTTTACGATCAGCTCATCCGTTATCGGGCTATAGACATCGTGGAGGCTGGTTCGTCCTAAAATCCGTTCAGACAAGGGTACGACTATGTCTTCGTTATCTTTCAGGGCGGTCACTTCCAGCCCGCGAAGTGTGCCGCAGTCTTCTTCCGTAATCACCACATCCTGGGCCACGTCTACCAGCCTCCGGGTAAGATACCCCGCATCAGCTGTTTTCAGAGCCGTATCAGCCAGACCCTTCCGGGCACCGTGGGTTGAAATAAAGTATTCCAAAACCGACAGACCTTCTTTCAGGTTGGCCAGGATCGGGTTTTCAATAATTTCCCCGCCCGAGCTACCGGATTTCCTGGGTTTTGCCATTAAACCGCGGATACCTCCCAGCTGGCGGATCTGTTCCTTGGAACCCCGGGCTCCGGAATCCAGCATCATGTACACCGGATTGAAGCCCTGCTTATCGGCCGCCAGTTTACGCAACAGGTTTTCGGTAATCCGGTTATTAACCCGGGTCCAGATATCGATGATGGCATTGTACCGTTCATTTTGGGTGATCAGACCCATATTATAATTTTCCCAAACCTCATTCACTTCGGCCTGGGCCTCTTCCAGCAGTTCAAATTTTTCTTCAGGCACGATCAGGTCAGACAGGTTGAATGACAATCCGCCTTTAAACGCCCAGTAGAAGCCCATGTCTTTGATTTTGTCAAGGAACTCTACGGTACGCGGCACATCGGTACGTGAAATGATCAATGAAATCACTTCCCGGAGTGCTTTCTTGGTCAGCAACATATTGATAAATCCGACCTCTTCAGGAACCACTTCATTGAACAGCACCCTTCCCGTGGTAGTTTCCACCATCTCATCTACCAGTTCACCGTCTTTCCATACCTTGACTTTCACATTGATAAAGGCATGAAGATCCAGTTGGCCTTCATTGTAGGCAATGATTACCTCTTCCGGTGAGTAGAATATTTTCCCTTCTCCCTTAACGGGTTGTTCTTTGGTGCTTTTCCGGCCTTTGGTGATATAGTATAATCCAAGCACCATATCCTGCGAAGGCAGGGTAATGGGAGTTCCGTTTTGCGAATTCAGGATATTATGAGCCGAGAGCATCAGCATCTGGGCTTCAAGGATGGAAGCATGACTCAGCGGCACATGCACAGCCATCTGGTCACCGTCAAAGTCTGCGTTAAAAGCGGCACAGACCAGCGGGTGCAATTGGATGGCTTTTCCTTCGATCAGCTTGGGCTGGAAAGCCTGGATACTGAGCCGGTGCAGAGTGGGTGCCCGGTTTAGCAGTACAGGATGGCCTTTCAGGATATTTTCCAGGATACCCCAGATAACCGGTTCCTTGCGGTCGACCAGCTTTTTGGCTGATTTTACGGTTTTCACAATGCCACGCTCGATGAGCTTGCGGATGATAAAGGGTTTGAAAAGTTCAGCAGCCATATCCTTGGGCAGGCCGCATTCATAGAGCTTCAGTTCGGGGCCTACAACGATAACCGAACGGCCGGAATAATCCACCCGTTTCCCCAGCAGGTTTTGCCGGAAACGGCCTTGTTTTCCTTTCAGCACATCGCTGAGCGATTTCAGGGAACGGCCTCCTTCAGCCTTTACCGCGTTGGATTTCCGGGAATTGTCGAACAGGCTGTCGACAGCTTCCTGGAGCATACGCTTTTCATTGCGCAGGATCACTTCAGGCGCCTTGATCTCCAGCAGGCGCTTCAGGCGATTGTTCCGTATGATTACCCTGCGGTACAGGTCGTTGAGGTCGGAGCTGGCAAAACGGCCGCCATCCAGCGGAACCAGGGGCCTGAGTTCCGGGGGAATTACCGGCAAATATTTGATTACCATCCATTCGGGACGGTTTTCCACGTGCTGGTTTGCATCGCGGAAAGCCTCCACCACGCTTAACCGTTTCAGGGCTTCCGCCTTGCGTTGCTGGGAAGTCTCTGTGTTGGCTTTATGACGCAGTTCATAACTCAATGAATCCAGGTCGATCCGGGCCAGTAGGTCACGGATGGCTTCGGCTCCCATGCGGGCAATAAATTTATTGGGGTCTTCATCGTCCAACATCTGGTTTTCCTTGGGCAGTGTTTCCAGGATTTCCAGATACTCTTCTTCACTGAGAAGATCCATTTTGCTTACCCCGTCTGTCTCTTTTACCCCCGGCTGTATCACCACGTACCGCTCATAATAGATGATGCTTTCCAGTTTTTTGGAAGACAGCCCCAGGAGATAGCCGATTTTGTTGGGTAAAGACTTAAAATACCAGATATGGACCACGGGAACCACCAGTTCGATATGGCCCATCCGTTCCCGCCTGACTTTTTTCTCCGTTACTTCCACCCCGCAACGGTCGCAGACGATCCCTTTATAACGAATACGTTTATACTTACCGCAATAACATTCAAAATCTTTGGTCGGTCCAAAGATCCGTTCGCAAAACAGGCCGTCCATTTCCGGCTTGTAGGTCCGGTAATTAATGGTTTCAGGTTTTTTGACTTCGCCATGAGACATTTCCAGAATCGAATCAGGCGAAGCCAGGGAAATGGTAACCCGGTTAAAATCTGCTATGACTTGTTTATCACGTTTGAAAGGCATGGAATACCTCCTGTTTATCAGTTTTCAGATGTATCAAATTTGATATCGAGGGCAAGGCCCTTTAGCTCATTGAGCAATACGTTGAACGACTCGGGCATGCCCGGTTTGGGTAGGTTATCGCCCTTGACGATGGCTTCATACGCCTTGGCCCGTCCGTAAATATCATCCGACTTGATGGTCAGCATTTCCCGCAGGTTATGGGCTGCACCATAGGCTTCGAGGGCCCACACTTCCATTTCACCCAAACGCTGTCCGCCAAACTGCGCCTTACCGCCCAGCGGTTGCTGGGTGATGAGGCTGTACGGGCCAATGGAACGGGCATGCATCTTATCGTCCACCATATGAGCCAGCTTAAGCATATAGATAACCCCTACCGTAGCCGGTTGGTGGAATCTTTCACCGGTTTCCCCGTCATACAGGTAGGTTTGACCCAGTTTGGGCAACCCGGCTTTGTTGATGTAATGTTCGATGTCCTCCAGGGTGGCACCGTCAAAAATCGGAGTGGCGAATTTCACGCCCAGTTTTTTTCCGGCCCAACCCAGCACCGTTTCGTAAATCTGTCCGAGGTTCATCCGGCTGGGCACGCCCAGCGGGTTCAACACAATATCCACCGGGGTACCGTCTTCAAGGAATGGCATATCCTCGTCACGGACAATCTTGGCTACAATGCCTTTGTTACCGTGACGGCCGGCCAGCTTGTCGCCTACTTTCAGCTTACGCTTTTCGGCTACATACACCTTGGCCAGTTTCAGTACCCCGGCCGGAAGTTCATCACCAATGCTGATATTGAATTTTTCGCGTTTGTACCGGCCTATTTCCTCGTTCACTTTCAGCTGGTAGTTGTGCAGCAGCTGCTTGATCAGCAGGTTGTCTTCCTCGTTGCTTACCCAGTTGTCCGGGTCAATCTTGTCATAATCGAGGTCGTTGAGCACTTTCTGGGTGAGCTTGGTTCCCTTGGGTACCAACTCTTCCTTGTAAATATTGTAAATGCCCCTGGTGGTTTTGTTCCTGACTATGACACTGAGCTTTTGCACCAACAGTTCCTTCAGTTCACTGCGGGCTTTTTCGTGCTGGATTTCTAGACGTTCCAAGGCAGCTTTTTCGCGCTGTTTGCTGAAGCGGTCCTTACGGGCGCGGGCAAACAATTTTTTGTCAATGATGACGCCCGAAGTGGATGGCGGCACCCGCAGCGATGCATCTTTGACATCCCCTGCTTTGTCGCCAAAGATGGCGCGCAGCAGTTTTTCCTCAGGGGTGGGATCCGATTCTCCCTTGGGAGTGATTTTCCCAACCAGGATATCGCCCTCCTTGATGTGAGCCCCTACCCGGATGATTCCGTTTTCGTCAAGGTCTTTGGTAGCCTCCTCACTCACATTGGGAATGTCGGCTGTCAGTTCCTCTTCACCCAGCTTGGTATCGCGCACTTCCAGCTCAAATTCGGAGATGTAAATGGAAGTAAAGATATCTTCCCTTACCACGCGTTCGCTGATCACGATGGCGTCTTCAAAGTTATATCCCTTCCAGGGCATGAAGGCCACCATCAGGTTCCGTCCCAGGGCCAGCTCACCATTTTGGGTGGCAAACCCTTCGCACAGCACCTGCCCGGGCACCACCCGGTCCCCTTTCATCACAATGGGTTTCAGGTTAATGCATGTGCTCTGGTTGGTGCGCTGGAATTTGGTCAGCTTATACACTTTCCGGTCATCCTCGAAGCTTACAAGGAGTTCCTTTTCGTTACGTTCGTAGCGAATGACTATTTCCTGGCTGTCAACATATTCAACCACACCGTATCCTTCGGCATTGATCAGCCTCCGGGAGTCCCTGGCAACCCGGCCTTCCAGGCCCGTCCCGATGATCGGAGCTTCGGGCCGCAACAGGGGCACGGCCTGGCGCTGCATGTTGGAACCCATCAGTGCCCGGTTGGCATCGTCATGCTCCAGGAAGGTAATCAGGGAAGCCGAAACACCCACAATCTGATTGGGCGCCACATCCATATACTGAATTTCTTCAGGCTTCAGAATAGGGAAATCACCGTGGAAACGGCATTTTACCGTATCGTTCAGAAATTCGCCCTTTTCGTTAATCGGGGCATTACTTTGGGCGATGGTCCGGTTATCTTCATCAGCGGCAGTCAGGTATTCAACCCCTCCCTTTACCACTACTTTTCCGTCCTTCACCTTTTTGTAGGGCGTTTCGATAAAGCCCATGCCATTCACCTTGGCGTGGACACAAAGCGTGGAGATCAAACCGATATTCGGCCCTTCAGGTGTTTCAATGGTACACAGGCGCCCGTAGTGCGAATAATGCACATCCCGGACTTCAAATCCTGCCCTTTCACGCGATAATCCGCCCGGACCGAGCGCGGAAATTCTCCGCTTATGAGCCACCTCGGCCAGTGGGTTCGTCTGATCGAGGAACTGTGACAACTGGCTGGTCCCAAAGAATGAATTGATGACTGATGACAGTGTCCTGGCGTTGATCAGGTCAATCGGTGTAAAGACTTCGTTGTCGCGCACGTTCATCCGCTCGCGGATGGTACGTGCCATACGGGCCAGGCCGACTCCGAACTGACTGTACAACTGTTCGCCAACCGTACGGACCCGCCTGTTACTTAAATGGTCGATATCATCGATCTCGGCTTTCTGGTTAATGAGCTGAACCAGGTATTTAACGATCTCGATGATGTCTTCCTTGGTCAGTACCCGCAGGTCGATATTCTCGGTATGTTTGAGCTTGCGGTTAATTTTGTAGCGGCCCACATCCCCGAGGTCATAGCGCTTGTCGCTGAAAAACAGCTTTTCAATGATCCCACGGGCAGTTTCTTCATCCGGTGGGTCGCTACCCCGCAACTGCCTGTAGATGTGCTGCACGGCTTCCAGCTCGGAGTTCGAACTGTCTTTCTGCAGCGTATTGTAAATTATTGAATAATCGAGCGGCAGGCCTTCCTTCTGAAGCACGATTTTCTTAACCTCGGTTTCCAGGATCAGATCGATATGCTCTTCGGTCAGTACCGTGTTCCTTTCCAAGATCACCTCGTTCCGCTCAATGGATACGACTTCACCGGTATCTTCATCCACAAAATCTTCGATCCAGCTCCGCAAAACACGGGCAGCCAGTTTCCGGCCGATGCACTTCTTTAAACCTGTTTTGGTGACTTTTACATTGTCGGCCAGGTTAAAGATGTTCAGTATGTCTTTATCGGTGTTGTAGCCTATGGCACGCAGCAAGGTGGTAACCGGGAATTTTTTCTTCCGGTCAATATATACGTACATCACATTATTGATGTCCGTGGCAAATTCCATCCAGGCGCCTTTAAACGGGATGATCCGGGCCGAATAAATTTTGGTTCCGTTGGGGTGGAAGCTTTGGCCGAAAAACACCCCGGGCGACCGGTGCAGCTGCGATACAACCACCCGTTCAGCCCCATTGATTACGAATGACCCCTTGGGAGTCATGTACGGGATATTGCCCAGGAATACATCCTGAACAATAGTCTGGAAATCCACATGTTCCGGATCGTTACAGGAGAGCCGGAGTTTGGCTTTCAGGGGTACGGCATAGGTCAGCCCCCGCTCGATGCATTCTTCAATAGAATACCTGGGGGGGTCGATAAAATAATCCAGAAACTCCAGGACAAAAATGTTCCTGGCGTCAGAAATCGGAAAATTTTCCGTAAATACCTTGTATAAGCCTTCGTTCTTCCTGTTTTCCGGGGTTGTTTCTAACTGGAAAAAATCCTGGAATGATTTTAATTGAATTTCGAGTAAATCGGGGTAATCAATGGTTTTTTGGATCTTGCTAAAATCGATCCTGCCATCCTGGCCGGAAGTCTGTTTTGCCATAAGCGAATGAACTTTGATAAATAAAAAATTTATCAGGCTTCAGCGGGACACACTGCCGCCTAATAAAAAAACAGGGGGAAGCGAAGGTGCAGAAATGCAATTACTGCAATTCCACTTCTGCACCGGCTTCTTCCAGTCTGGCTTTGATGGATTCGGCCTCCTCTTTGGAAACACCTTCCTTAACTGCTTTGGGGGCAGAATCCACCAGTTCCTTGGCTTCTTTCAGTCCTAAACCGGTGATTTCTTTCACCAGTTTTACTACGGACAGTTTTTGTCCGCCAGGTGATTTCAACATTACGTCAAATTCTGTCTTTTCTTCAGCAGCACCGCCACCTTCTCCTCCAACGGCACCGGCTACCATTACCGGAGCTGCGGCTGCAGGCTCAATACCGTACTCGTCCTTCAGAATCTGGGCCAGCTCATTCACCTCTTTCACACTCAGGCTTACCAGTTGTTCAGCAAACGCTTTTAAATCCGCCATTTCTATTCAGGTTTTTGATGTGTTACAATGGGTTTTATTCGTAATTATTCCCCTTTTTCAGAAAGGGTTTTCAAAATACCGCTCAAATTGTTGCCGGTTGATTGCAATGCGCCAATTACATTCTTGACTGGCGATTGCAACAGCAGGATGATATCTCCGATCAATTCTTCCTTTGACTTCAGGGCAGCCAGGGTATCCAGGGATTCATCTCCCAGGTAAACCTCGGTTTCAATAAAGGCTGCTTTCAGTATGGGTTTTTCATTTTTCTTCCTGAAATCCTTTACAATTTTGGCCGGGACATTGGAAGATTCCGCGAAGAATAAGCTGCTGGGGCCCTTCAGTACCTCGTACAACGCGGCAAAATCCTTATCGGCCTCTTCCATCGCCTTCCGGATGAGGGTGTTTTTGGCCACTCTGAATTCCACCCCCCGTTCATGACATAACCTGCGCAACTGATTTACTTCAGCCACGGTCAGCTCTGAACTATCTACGATGTAGAAAAAGTTGCTTTCGTTAAACCGCTCTTTCAGGTAGGCAACTATTTCCTTTTTTTCTTCTCTTGTCATGGCCTGTACCTCTTTGTCTCCTTAATTAGAATGATTTAGCATCCACCTGTATGCCCGGACTCATGGTTGAAGCCAGGTAAACAGAACGGATGTAAGTTCCTTTGGCTGAAGCCGGTTTCATTTTTTCCAGGGTACGTATCAGTGCTGCTGCATTTTCAGCCAGTTGTTCCGGTGTAAAGGAAACCCTTCCGATCGGGGAATGGATAATCCCGTATTTGTCAACCCGGAACGACACCTTGCCTTTTTTCACTTCCTGGATCGCTGTAGCCAGGTCATTGGTCACAGTACCCACCTTGGGGTTCGGCATAAGATTGCGCGGACCGAGGATACGGCCCAGTTTGGCCACCTTAGGCATTACATCCGGAGTGGCAATGACTACATCCACATCCGTCCAGCCTTTTTCTATTTTTTCTATCAGGTCGTCAAGTCCCACGTAATCAGCACCCGCTTCCTTGGCTTCCACTTCCTTATCAGGATTGCAGAAAACCAACACCCGTTTGGTCTTGCCGGTGCCATTGGGCAGGCTTACCGTGCCCCGCAAAGCCTGATCCGCCTTCCGGGGATCCACGCCCAGGCGGATATGCATATCCACTGAAGCGTCAAAATTGGCCGTGTTCACTTCCTTTACCAGTTTGGCAGCTTCTTCAATAGGATATGCCTTTCCCTTGTCCAGCTTTTCCAGTACCCTTTTCCGCTTTTTGGTAATCCGCACAGCAGTATATTTTTTTAAAATCAGCGATTATCTAATGATTATTCCTCCCAGGGGGCTTTCCCTTTTATGGTAATACCCATGCTCCTGGCTGTGCCGGCCACCATTTTCATGGCCGACTCAATGGTGAACGCGTTCAGATCCTTCATTTTTTCCTCGGCAATTTCTTTCACCGCGTCCCAGGTTACAGATCCCACCTTGGTCCGGTTCGACTCCGGAGAGCCTTTCTTGATCCGGGCTTTTTCCAGCAGTAGCACTGCAGCCGGGGGTGTTTTGATAATGAAGTCAAACGACTTGTCACGGTAAACCGTAATGACTACCGGCAGCACCTTGCCCATTCTGTCCTGTGTGCGGGCATTGAACTGCTTGGTAAACTCCATGATGTTCACCCCTTTGGCCCCCAAAGCCGGGCCAATTGGCGGAGCCGGGCTGGCCTGTCCACCCCGGATTTGCAACTTAATATATCCTTCTACTTCTTTAGCCATCGTTTATGACTGTTTTTCGACCTGCATAAAATTGAGCTCTACCGGAGTCCTTCGGCCGAAGATTTTAACAATAACCTTCAGCTTCTTCTTTTCTTCATAGATCTCCTCAATATTCCCGTAGAAATCATTAAACGGCCCGTCCGTGATCTTTACCGTTTCCCCGATAATGAACGGTTCGTTCATGCTTTCACCCATCTCCTGCATTTCATCCACTTTGCCCAGGATACGATTGACTTCATTGTGGCGCAACGGAGTGGGATGGTTCCCTCCCAGGAAATTGATGACCCCGTTAATGCTGCGGATATTTTGCAGGATGTCACCGGTTATTTTATCCGGGTTTACTTCCAGTAAAATATAACCGGGGAAAAAATTCCTTTCCTGAATTACTTTTTTTCCTTTCCTGATTTTGTACACTTTCTCGGTGGGTACCAGTACTTGCAAAATGGTATCCTGCAGGCCGGAGCGCTCTACGTCCAGCTCAATGTATTCTTTGAGCTTGCGTTCCTTGCCGCTCAGCACGCGCAATACATACCATTTGGATTCTGATGCCATAATTACCGACCGACCCGGTATTTACTGACGGATCAAAACGTGTTATAATAGAGTTCCATCACATTGCGCGAGGCGATATCCATTACCAATATCATTACGGCAATAAGGATGGAAGCAATCAAAACAGCCACAGCGCTATTTTGCAGTTCGCTCCAGGTTGGCCAGGTAGTTTTATACCTTAGTTCCTGGTAAGCGTCTTTCAGATAAGCGATGATCCGTTTCATGATAATTGAAATAAAAGCACGGGTGGAGAGACTCGAACTCCCAGCCTACGGTTTTGGAGACCGTTGCTCTACCAATTGAGCTACACCCGTCTGTATGCCTTTTTGTTAAACAGGGCGCCTGTTTACTTGATGATTTCAGTAACCTGACCGGCACCTACTGTACGGCCGCCTTCACGGATAGCAAAACGCAATCCTTTTTCCATAGCAACCGGGTAAATCAGTTTTACGGTCATGGATACATTGTCACCAGGCATCACCATTTCCAAACCGTCAGGCAGTTTCACTTCACCGGTTACGTCTGTAGTCCGGAAATAGAATTGCGGCCTGTAATTATTGAAAAATGGTGTATGGCGTCCGCCTTCATCTTTACTGAGCACGTATACCTCACATTTGAATTCGGTATGCGGGGTAACGGTACCCGGAGCACAAACAACCATACCGCGCTTGATCTCGTTTTTGTCGATACCGCGCAGCAGCAGACCTACATTGTCACCGGCTTCCCCTTCATCGAGGATTTTGCGGAACATTTCCACACCGGTAACGGTAGATTTCATGCTGCCTTCCTGTAATCCGATAATTTCCACCGGATCACCGGTATGAATACGACCACGCTCGATACGGCCAGTAGCCACCGTGCCCCGACCGGTAATAGAAAAAATATCTTCCACCGGCATCAGGAAAGGCTGGTCAATCAGACGGGTAGGCATCGGGATATACTCATCGACAGCTTTCATCAGGTCTTTAATAGACTGAATGGCTTCCGGATCACCTTCCAGGGCTTTTAAGGCAGAACCCTGGATTACAGGAATATTGTCACCGTCAAATTCATAGAAGCTGAGTAGCTCCCGGATTTCCATTTCAACCAATTCCAACAGTTCCGGATCGTCAACAAGGTCAGTTTTGTTCATATATACCACAATGGCAGGAACACCAACCTGACGGGCCAGAAGGATATGCTCACGGGTCTGGGGCATCGGACCGTCTGTAGCGGCTACCACCAGGATGGCACCATCCATCTGGGCAGCACCAGTTACCATATTCTTAACATAGTCAGCGTGGCCGGGGCAATCAACGTGCGCATAGTGGCGGTTGGCTGTCTCGTACTCCACATGAGCTGTGTTAATGGTAATACCCCTTTCCTTTTCTTCCGGAGCATTGTCAATTGAGTCGTAATCGGTTTTTTGTGCCAAACCTTCCTCTGACAGTACATAGGTAATCGCTGCAGTCAGCGTGGTTTTACCATGGTCAACGTGACCGATCGTACCGATATTCACGTGAGGTTTTGTACGCTCAAATTTTTCTTTAGCCATTTTTCAGGAGTTTAGGTAAATGAAATTTGTTGTTGTATTTACAGGTTTATTCCAAAAAAGAACGTAATTCAGTAAAAAGAGCCAATGACGGGATTTGAACCCGTGACCTCGTCCTTACCAAGGACGCGCTCTACCAACTGAGCTACATCGGCTTTCACACCGGGTGCTGCAGTTTTTATTAAATGCTTTGCCGTAGCAAAACACTTAAATTCAATAAGCCATCCTGTCAAATCAACGCTCAGACTTCCCTGCTTTTACAACCCGGGTCTGTCCTTTCCTTTTAGAGCGGGAGACGAGACTCGAACCCGCGACCTACAGCTTGGAAGGCTGTTGCTCTACCAACTGAGCTACTCCCGCATATCTGAGTAATCCTTCCTGGTAACTTTCCGGTCAGATAACCCAAATGGTGGGGAGAGGAGGATTCGAACCTCCGAAGGCATAGCCAACAGATTTACAGTCTGCCCCGTTTGACCGCTTCGGTATCTCCCCGCATAATGGTTTATGTCAAGGAGCCAGTGGAGGGACTCGAACCCCCGCCCCGCTGATTACAAATCAGCTGCTCTAGCCAACTGAGCTACACTGGCCTGTAACCTTCTTTTTCAAAGAATCTGTCGCTCCCCCTTAAAATTGGCTTGCAAATTTATAAAAAATGTCCGACACAAAAAAACAATAAGCCAGACTTAATTTCTGACTCTTTCTTTATAACGGTCAATCTGCTTCTTCAAACTGTCTACGGCCATGTCTAATGATTCCTCAAACCGCTTGCTTTTTTCACGGGCCATCAGGGTTTGCCCGGGCAGGTTTAGCTTGATTTGTACCGTTTTATCCTTGATGTGTGCACTTTGGTTATCCAATCGTAAAAAAACTTCCGCATCTATAATGCGATCGTAAAAATGGCTGAGCTTTTTGACTTTTCGGTTAATGAGTTCGGTAAGCCTGGAATCGGCCCTGAATTGAATGGACTGAATGTTAATGTTCATAATTCAATCGTTTTTATGATGAGCAATCAGGCACGTGGATGCGCCTGTTTATATACCTGTTTTAATTTCTCAATGCTGTTATGGGTATATACCTGGGTGGCTGCCAGGCTGGCATGGCCCAGAAGTTCTTTAATCGCGTTCAGTTCTGCACCGTTATTCAGTAAATGCGTGGCAAACGTATGCCGGAGAACATGTGGGCTTCTTTGTTCATTGGTAGTGATGCGTGTGAGGTATTTGTTCACTATCCGGTAAACCAGTTTTACGTATATGGGTTCTCCCTTTTCAGTTAACAAAAAGGCCGTGCTCACGGTGCCCTTAAAAAGGCTTTCTTTCACCTTTATATAATATAGCAGGGTTTGCCGCAACTGCCGGCTTATTGGAATCAGTCTTTCCCGGCCGCCTTTTCCCATTACGCGTATGATATCTCCCTGCAAATCGATGTCTTCATTTTTCAAACCAACCAGCTCACTGCGCCTCATACCGGTGGTATACAATAGTTCCAGGATTATCCATTCCAAAATGCCTCTGTACCCTTCGTTTTCTTCCAACTCGGTAAAAAGTTTTTGCATTCCCTCTGCCGGGATAAACGTGGGCAGGCGTTTTTTCATTTTCGGGGTAACAATCTTTAACATGGGATTTTTATGGATCGCGCCTTTTTTAAGCAAAAAGCGGAAGTAGGTTTTCAGGCAGGATATCTTCCGGTTCAGCGTGCGGGTAGATTGCCCTTCTTCCATCAATGACACCATCCAGTTTTTAATAAATTTTGCCTGGATGGCATCTGGCTTGTCCGGGTCTACATCCTGTTTTTCCAAATATGTAAAAAATTGCTTCAGGTCACGCTCATATGCTTCCAGTGTATGTGGTGAGTAGCGTTTCTCCAGGCGCAGATAATTCAGGAAAGAATCCCTTAACATAGGCTTTTGGGTCACCGTTCTTCCTGTGGGCCGGTGACACTACGAAATATACGGAGAAAAAAGGAAAAAGGTAGGGTTTAATTGCTTTGATTTTGCATTTTTTGCCGGTACCGGGCTTTTAGGATTTCATTCCTCCTGCGCACACTGGGTTTGGTATAAGCCTGCCGGTTGCGCAATTCGCGCAGGATACCTGCTTTCTCAAACTTTTTCTTGTACTTTTTTAAAGCCCGTTCCAGTGAGTCGCTTTCCTTTACATCAATAATCAGCATAGACAGCTTGTTTTTGCAATCAGGGGTGCAAATTTACAAGGTTTTTTCAAATCATTCAATTCCCACGCAGTATTTCGCGCGAGATAACGATTTTCTGGATTTCGGAAGTGCCTTCCCCAATGGTGCACAGCTTGGAATCGCGGTAATATTTCTCGGCCGGAAAGTCTTTGGTATAACCATAGCCTCCAAAAATCTGTACGGCTTCGGTTGATACGCGCACAGCGGTTTCCGAAGCATAATATTTAGCCTGTGCCGCCTCCCTTGTGCATTTTTTCCCTCGCTCTTTCAAATCGGCTGCCTGGTAAGTAAGCAATTCGCTGGCCTCGATCTGGGTGGCCATGTCTGCCAGTTTAAAGGCAATGGCCTGGAAATTGGCAATAGGCTGGCCAAACTGGTGCCGTTCTTTGGCATACTGGCGTGCGGCTTCCCAGGCTCCTTTGGCGATGCCGATGCCCAGGGCCGCAATGCTGATACGTCCTCCGTCCAGGATTTTCATGGCCTGGATAAAGCCTTCGCCTACCTCGCCCAAACGGTTTTCATCCGGTACGCGGCAGTTGTCCAAAATCACTTCCGCGGTCTCTGATGCCCGCATACCCAACTTGTTTTCCTTTTTCCCGGCTTTCAGGCCGGGGGTTCCGCGCTCTATGATAAAAGCGGTCATGCCATGGGCATCCAGCAGTTCCCCGGTACGGGCAATCACCACCACCACATCACCGCTTTTACCGTGCGTTATCCACTGTTTGGTTCCATTCAGCACCCATTCGTTGCCTTCCTTCCGGGCAGTGGTTTTCATACGCAGGGCATCGGAACCGGTGTTGGGTTCAGTCAGCGCCCAGGCGCCAATATATTCCCCGGTGGCCAGCCTGGTCAGGTATTTTTGCTTCTGGGCCTCATTACCGAACATCAAAATATGGTTGGTGCACAATGAATTGTGCGCTGCCAGGGATAGCCCGATCGAGCCGTCAATTTTTGAAATCTCTGAGATAGCCGTAATGTATTCGAAATAACCCAGCCCTGCTCCGCCATAGGTTTCGGGAACCAAAATGCCCATCAATCCGAGTTTCCCCATTTCGTGAAACAAATCCACGGGGAAAATCTGGGCTTCGTCCCATTCCATCATATATGGTTGAATATGTTTTTTACCGAAATCCCGGATCATTTCCCGGATCATCCGCTGGTTTTCATTCAATTCAAAATTCATGGATGCTTCAGCTTTATTATTTGACAGATCACTAAATATAACTGGCAATGCTGACTATCTGTTCGCAACAAGCCGGCTTCTCTTCAAAAATCAAAGGTCATAAAGTGATATAGGGTACAAGTTTAGCGTATAATTGGCCGTCCACCAAGAAAGATTCGCGGAGTTGTTCCACGGCTGTAAAGGGTTTGCTGTTTCTGCGGGTTATGATAAAGTCAGCCAGCGAACGGCTGATATATGGGTGTGATGCAAGCTTTTCCCAGGAAGAATGGTTCAGGCTTAAGGTCCGGGGCCGGCCTGTAAGCGTAAGCCTTGGATAAATCTTCTGATAAGTCTCATGCGGCAGATGATACACTTCCCGAAGCTGCTCAATGGTGTAAAACCCGCCCAGTTTTTCGCGAAACCGGACGATGCGCCTGGCCAGCACGCTGCCTATGCCCGGCAGGGTTTTCAACTGGGTGGTATCGGCCAGGTTGAGGTCAATCAGGCCTTCTGTTTTATGTGCAGCAGTATCATGCTGAGCGATCAGGCTGTCCAGCAAGGTTGAATCAATAGCCAGGTAAGGAAGCAGCCGGTTGACCAGGCTGCTGTCTATGCCATAAACGCTTGCCAGGTCAAATGGCCCGAGAAACGGTCCGTATTTCTTACGGTACTTCATAATGCGTTCAGCCAGCACAGATCCGATGCCGGGCAGTTGCTCCCAGTCAGCTTTCCGGGCCAGGTTCATGTTAATCCTCCGGATGGGTTGGCTGCGCCCGGGATTTCGCGTCCGGCTATAAGGAATATTGATATAAGGATACAATTTCAGGTAGGTCGCTTTATCGATCGTGTACAACTTCAGTACATCGACCCTGCGCCAGAAATGTCCTCCTTTTTCCCGGTAATGCAAAATATTGTCGGCTTGATTGGGGGTTAACCCAAGCAACAGAAGTTCTTCCCGCGTCACGCGGTTCGGGTCAAATGAAAACAGGCTGTCCGGGGTTTCGGATTGTTCTCCGGTTTTTTGAAAAGCTTCCAACCCTTTCGGCAGGTTCAGTACAGCAGGATGGGCCCGGACCAAGAAATTGTTTACAAACCAGGGAGTAACCGAGGCGAGTATAATCAGGACCAGCAGGCTGAACAGTCCCCTTCTTTCCGATTTGGAAAAAACCAGGTATTGCCTGATGAAGCGTTTCATCCCGGTACACGTTAGCTGCCCGGGGGCCTCACTCCGTCATCCTTTGCTCACCAATTCCCCGGACCTTATTTTATACAGGTAATGACTCAACTCCTTTCGCACTTCCGGCATCAGGAAATAGAGCCCGAAAATGTTCGGGAAACACATGGCAAAAATCATAGCATCTGAAAAATCGGTTACTTTGCTTACGGTCATGGCTGAACCGATAATCACGAATACACAGAACAGCACTTTATAGCTATAGCCGGCAAAAGGAGTATTGCCAAATAAATAGTACCAGGCCTGTTGCCCGTAGTAGGACCAGGAGATCATGGTGCTGAAAGCGAACAGCAGCACCGCCAGGGTAAGAACATAAGGGAACCAGGTGATGACGGTGGCAAAGGCAGAGGACGTAAGCTGTACGCCTGCTTCGGTACTGGCTTCCCCTGTAAAGGCCTGGTATTGCCCGGTAATGATAATCACCAGGGCGGTCATGGTACAAACCACAACGGTATCGATAAAAGGTTCCAGCAGAGCCACCAGTCCTTCGCTCACCGGGTAATCGGTTTTTACAGCGGAGTGGGCGATGGAAGCCGATCCGATCCCCGCTTCATTGGAGAAGGCCGCCCGCTTGAATCCCTGTATTAGTGTACCGATCACCCCGCCATACAAGGCCTTGGAAGAAAAAGCGCCCCAAATAATATCGTGAAATGCCCGGGGGATATGATGGTAATTCACCCCCATCACCACCAGGGCAGCGATTACATAAATCACTACCATGAAGGGTACGATTTTTTCCGTGACACGGGCAATGCTTTTAATACCCCCGATAATCACCAGCGCCACCAGAATGGCCATAATAATGCCGAACACCCAACCCTGCATATACTCCCCCACCACGGGTACGGTAGAAAACTGCTTAAAAGCCTGGTTGGCCTGGAACATATTGCCACCTCCGAATGAACCGCCAATGGCCATAATGGCAAAAAACACAGCCAGTATTTTACCGAAATTGCCAAATCCCTTGTTCTTCAACCCTTTGCTCAAATAGTACATCGGTCCGCCCCGTACCACTCCGTTCGCGTCCACATTGCGGTATTTCACACCGAGGGTACACTCTGTAAACTTGGAAGACATACCCAGCAGGCCGGCAATGATCATCCAGAAAGTGGCACCGGGCCCTCCGATGGCAATGGCTATAGCCACTCCGGCTATATTGCCCAGGCCTACCGTAGCGCTCAAAGCCGCTGTAAGGGCCTGAAAATGCGATACTTCTCCCTTCGCGGTGGGATCCGAATATTTACCGCGAACAATATCTATGGCCAAGCCAAATCTGCGGATATTGACAAAACGGAAGTAAACCGTGAAAAATATGGCCCCGAAAATCAACCAGATCAAGACAAAGGGCACACTGATACCATCGGTAATAGGTATCTCGAAAAATACAATCCGGGAAATCAGGTCTGTGGCCGGACTGATGAAATTATTGATCTTTTCATCAATAGACAGTTCTTCCTGGGCAAAAATCAACTTCGGCAAGCCGGCTGTCAACAGCCAGGCCAGGGCTGCAAATCGCTTCATAGGGCCAGTGTTATCAGATTATCCGAAAATGAAAGCAACGAATATATCCAAATTCTGCCCTTATCTCAAAACTCACTCCACAACAAATGTCCTTTGCAGGCTGTAATTCCGGCCCGACAGCTTCAGGGCATAAGCGCCCGCAGAAAATCCACTTAGTGGAAGAACGATTCGCCCTTCATCATAACCAACTGTTTCCGAATACAGGCTTCGCCCCAGCATATCCAGGATTTCCAGTGAACCGTTCTCAAGCCGGCCACCCGTCACTTCCAGTACCAGGTAATCCCTGGCAGGGTTCGGATAAAGCCTGACCTGCAAATCCGGTTCCTCGATGCCTGTATTTACTTCCGGGGCCTCATCATACAGATACAAATCGTCCACTGCGGCTTCCACGATGCTGCCCCCGTCAAACGGTAAACCGGGAATCAAACTGTCGGAAGCCACAAACCGGAGGCTTACCGTGGCCGTTGGCGTTACGTAATCGGCTACCCGTATGGCATGCCTGCGCCAACGCTTGTCCGAAACATTGGTCCGTTCCACTTTCACCCAGTTGATGCCGTCATTGCTGATAAACACTTTCCAGGTATCATTACCGGGGTTTGCCCCGCCCGGAGGATCGTTGATATACCAGCGCCAGTAGGAGAATGCCGGTGTTGTATAATTGGTCAGATCGTAAACCGGTGATTGAAGCGTGGTCTGCCCGTCATCCACGTCATTGGTTCCCATGCTGCTAAAAGCCGGTGCGTTCCCCGTGACGGCACACAGGTTCAGGTTAGCCCCTTCCGTGGTATGGTCCTGCCCGGTTTGAACGATATTGGTATTGAACGGAGGATCGCTGTAGCTGGGAATGGGCGACAGGATATCCCACTGGCCGGTTTGCGCGTCATCATTCCCGTCCGGGTCGATCGCCCAGTTGCCAAAAGTGTTATCATAATCTTCCTTTTCCTTAATCTCGAACCCAACCAGGAACTGGTAGGGAAGATTGGGGTTGGCATCATTGGCCAGGAATGGTTCCACGACCGCCACGTTTCCGAAAATATCAGACACGGTGAAATAATAATCCACAATAGTGCCTTTGGGCTGTTGCGGGATGACAGCAGTATACTGGGTTCCAGTCGTATTGCTCATCGGGAGCTGATGGTAGGTACTGTCTTTATGCACCCGGTAATGCACATCCACATCACCCAGGTAAACCGGCAAATCCACGATCAATGTGGCATTTATATCGGTGGCAACTGTATCCGGTACCATATTCAGTTCGGTGTGGATCAGCTGGGAATTGGTAATCAGGGTAATGCCGTGCCGGGCAAAGGCCTGGATGATAGCCGAATCGTTGGGCGTTCCGTTCAGAATGTTCCCGTCATTGTCATCGGCCAGCAGGCAACTGATCAGGACATCCCGGTAGAGCTTTCCTTCCTGCCCATCGGGTTCCATATCCGTAGCCAGCAAGGTTTCGGCAAAAAGGGAAGCAACGGTATCCATATTCCCGAGGTTTACATACAAATCCCACCAGGCACCGGCTATGATTTCCCCATCGGCATGAGGCTCACCAATCAGGTCCTGCGGATATACGGCCGGAGCCTGGTCATAGCGTCTGATATAGGAAGACGCCCCGCCTGCGAAGCCCTGGGCCAGCACCGGATTCCCGGTAATCAAAAATGCCCACACATCGGAGTATCCTTCACCCAATCCGCCATTGTTGAAAAAGCTTCCCAGGTAGCTGTAATATAAATGACTGATCCCATGCCCGTACTCATGGTACACCACATCGTCAAACAGCGCGGTGGCCGCACAGCCATTCCCCGCGGCAAAGAAATTCACATCTCCGTTGTAAAAAGCATTGCAACTGCCGGAGGTGATGTCTACATAAGCCACAATAGGCGTATCCAACATCGTGAAGCCCGGGGCAAGAATGGATTTCATGAAATCATGCACAGTGGTGACATGATAATAGGCGGCTATAGCTGTGCTGTCGGCATGCGGATTAAAATCAATGAGATTGGTGCCATTTTGAAGTGTAGCGCTGAAAGAGGCAGGCACGCCCACCGCATCCACGATGGCCCGGGCATAACGCCCTTCCAACGTTATGGTAGCCGAAACCTGCGTATTGAAAGGCGTGTTCAGGTGACCGGAAGCATCGGCATAATAATTCCCTCCCTGGACAGTGGCTTTTATGTACGGCAGTCGTTTAACCGATGAGGAAACCAGCGGATTGGACACCACACTGGCCTCGATATCGGCCGATACACTGCCCGGGGGCAGGATGGTATGAATCCGGTTTTGCCGATACCATATTTTGCCGGTTTTGGCATCCACCAGGGTATAAAACCGGCCGGGCAAGTCTTCGTTATCCATGGTTTCCACCCAGACGATGTACACGAGGTGGTAAGTATAGCCTTCCCCGGGTTCGGGCACGGGCAATACTGACAGGCCGGACTCTGTCTGTACATCCGTAACCGGGTATGGCAGGTCATTGGCAGCCAATTGCCTGGCTGCCTCCGGTGTAACCGTGATTTGTAAGTCGAGTGAGATGTCCCGGTACAAATTGAGCCGGAAACTGTTGATCAACCCGGAACGGTTGATCCCTACCTGCGCATTGCTGAAAAGCACCGGCAGGCCCTGGTATTCCTGGGTGAAATTCACAAATGTTTCTTTATGCCCGCGGTTAACCTGTACGGGCCGCAACTGTGAAACCGGCAATTGAAAGACCGCCAGGTTGTTCTGCAGAAATCCCAGCGCCCGGTTCCAGTCATCCGTAGCAGGAACAGCCACCGGAGTTCCGAAGGCCCGGTGCGGCAACTGGCTGAATTCGTCAAAAACCACCGACCAGAATCCGTTTTGGCCGATAAACTGCTGCCAGGCTTCCTGCTGGCGCAAACGGTACTGCACGGCCGGATGCACCCTGGCCGTTTCCGGGGTGATATACCTTATTTCGCCTTCCGATCCGGTAAACAAATCAGTGGCCCACAAAGACCCGGCACACAGCAGGGCCCCAAGGAATACGTGTAATTTCTTCATTGAACTTTCCGAATTTTAGGTTGCAGGGGGGTAAATATAAGGAACTTCCCAGGCAGGTTTATTTCTCAAATTGTCAAAGTTAAGCCATCAAATGCCGGATGGATCCAGCCTGGAAGCTCCTTTTCAATGTCCTCGTGACATCCGAGTTGATGGCTTATATGCGTTAAAAAGCCGGTGTCAGGTTTTAGCTCCTCAAGCAACGCAACCGCTTCGGCCAGGGTAAAATGTGAGATATGCTTTTCGTGCCGTAGGGCATTGATAACCACAATCCTGGAGCCACGGATTTTATCCAGTTCGGGTGGATCGATCCGGTTGGCATCGGTGATGTAGGTAAAATCCCCTATTCGAAAAGCCAGCACGGGCAGCTTGTAATGCCATACCAGTACCGGCTGAAAGGAAATATCACCAATTTTAAATGCATCCCTGTCGTTGATGCGGTGGAACTCAATTTCCGGGAGCCCGGGATAATCTTTTACCCCAAAGATATAGGGAAAGGACTGGCGAATTGCCTGTTCTACCTGTGCGGTGGCATACAGGTGCATGGGCTCGCGTTGGATGAAGTTCAGGGCGCGGATGTCGTCCAGTCCGGCTACATGGTCCCGGTGTTCGTGGGTGTATACGATACCGTCCAGGCGGTCGACTCCTGCCCGGAGCATCTGTTGGCGGAAATCGGGCCCGGTGTCAATAACCGCGCGGGTCGTGCCGCTTTCGACCAGTATGGATGAGCGCAGGCGCTGGTCGCGCACATCATCCGAACGGCATACGGCACACCGGCAACCGATAACCGGAACCCCCTGCGAAGTGCCCGTGCCTAAAATGGTGATTTTCAAGAAAAGGCAATTTGGGAAGTGACTTTTTCCAGCAACTGGCGTTCCGCTTCATCCAGTCCATCGCCTGTCGGTTTCAGGGCAGTCAGAATTTCCATCAGGCTGTTGATGCGTGCCTCTAGACCGTAAAACCTGTTTATCACCACCACCTTCTTTTCCTGCAGAATGCAATATCCCGGCCGGAACGAACCCCGCTCATAGCGCAAAGCATACCCAAGGTGGCGCACCAGGCGTTCCAGCGCGTGCAGGGTCTTTTTATTGTAGCGAAAGCCTTCCATAAGCGCCCTAAAATTAAAAGTTCATTCGTACGTTTGCATTCGGAATTATCAACCCTTGCCCATGTTTCGGTTTTTCGGCCTGTGCTTTCTCTTCATCCTGATTGGCGGCCCTTCGCGGGCCCAGCAGGCCAATGCCCCGCGCTTTCATGCCTCGCTGCTGGCCGGCATCAATGCCACCCAAGTGGACGGGGACAACCTGGCCGGCTACCACAAAGGCGGCTGGAATGCCGGCCTCGGGGTGGACGCCACCCTGCATAAAGACCTTACCCTGGGCATGGAGCTGCTCTTTTCCCAAAAAGGCAGCCGCAGTACC
This sequence comes from uncultured Chitinophagales bacterium, assembly GCA_964422925.1. GTDB lineage: Bacteria > Bacteroidota > Bacteroidia > Chitinophagales > S012-47 > CAYRDC01. Next base: position 56,043 of record CAYRDC010000014.1, read on the forward strand.
ATCCTGCCACCGGCCAGCAGCGTGAAACTGCTGATCAACTATGCCGAAATTCCCATCATGCTCCGCTACCACGACCGCAACGGGGCCATCTTCGGGCTGGGGCTGAGCTACGGAGCTTACCTGAATCACAAGCAATGGCAGGGAGGGGTGCAGGTGCCCTCTGCCGATACCCTGCTTTTTGCCCGCGACCTCGAAGGCCTGGCGGAATTCAGCTTACGGGTTACGGAGCATTTTTTCCTGAATGCCCGCTTCGGTTATTCCCTCATCCCCGTTGCCCGCTGGGGCATCAGCCGCTTTCGCCACCAGGCCGTGTATAACAATGTGCTGACCTTCCGGATGGGGTATGTCTTTTAAGAAATACCTGCCTGAGGTTTTAGTTAATGAAGGGCGTGATGAGCCGGAATATTACCTGTACCTGATCGCCACCCCCCGCGCCACCGGAATGCCCCCCAGTGCCCAGGGTATGTAGCCGAAGCTTACATTTATCAAGGCATCCGCGCCTTCCTCAACCGCTTTTTGTTTCAGCTTTCGCAATAAGGCCTTATTGCTGTGAAAAATACTCCCCGAAGCCTCAAGGTATGCCCATTCAGTGTATTCTTTGTCGGGAAGTGTGGTCATGTACACTTCAATATCATTGGTATCGGCCCGGGTGAGGTAAGCGGATTGAGTAGTCACGCAACCCGACAGCATCCATGTGGCAAGTATGGAAAGCAGCAGCCCATTTGGAAGCGTTTTCATAGCTGTGGTTTAGAAAACAAAACGTTTTGCAACGGAGATTGGTATGCACAACGCATCGCGGGCGGGCCGGAGCACGAAACATTTACTGAGGCATACGGTATATCATGGCATTGATATTCATGCCGGCCCCCACGGAGGCAAAGACAAGGGTATCGCCCGGGTGAATCTGATGCCTGTCCAGTTTATTTTTTAAAATGAGGTCCAGCAAAGTAGGCAAAGTGGCTACCGATGAATTGCCCAGCCAGGAAATGGTCATGGGCATAACGCTTTCCGGCATTTCCACTCCGTCATACAGGGCATAGAGTCTTCTTAAAATGGCGTCATCCATTTTGCCGTTGGCCTGGTGGATCAGTACCTTATTAATTTCACGAAGTGGAACATTACACTTCTCCAGGCAATCCTTAATGGCCTGTGGCACAGTTTTCAACGCGTATTCATACAATTTACGGCCTTCCATTTTCAGGAATAATTCCCGGCCCTTGTAATCCGGATTATAAGATTTCCCCATCCTCAGCATCCTGGCGTGGGTCAGGGTATCCGAGCGGGTTTTATGGGCAAGTATGCCAATGGGCGCTGGGTTTTCCCGGCCTTCCAGGATGACCGCGCCTGCACCGTCCGCGTAGATCATGCTGTCGCGGTCGTGCGGGTCGCACACCCGCGAAAGCGTTTCCGCCCCGATCACAAGAATCTTTTTCGAATCGCCTGACTTTATATAATAATCCGCCTGGATCATACCCTGCAGCCAACCGGGACAGCCAAAAGGGAGGTCATAAGCAATGGTATTGGGGTTTTCAATACCTAACCTGTGTTTAACCCTGGCCGCAATGGTCGGAACAAAATCGGAACGTTTGTTATCGGCCAGCACATCCCCGAAATTGTGGGCGACTATTATATAATCCAATGCTTCCTTATCAAAGTTTGCAGATTCAATGGCGTCTCTGGCCGCGTAACAGGCAATATCAGAGGCAACCAAATGATCTTCCACATAGCGCCTCTCTTCAATAGCCGTTATCTCGTAAAACTTTTTAATGATTTCTTCATTGGTTTTGTCAAATTTTTTCCCGTCCGCGTCATAAAATTCATGGTTCAGGAAATCTTCATTCCTGACACGTTTTGTCGGGATGTAACTTCCGGTTCCGGCAATCACACTGTAAATGGTACCGCTCATAACTATCATTATTGACTCCTGGTCCGGCCCAGGATTTTACACTTGCAAAAGGCTATGGTAATTTTTTGCCCAGGCCGGTAAAACAAGCAAATTTACTGAAAAGATGAAAGGACAGCTATTCCGGACTTTCCCGGAATACACAGGATGGCAGCTTTCAGCTATTTTTTCTTTTGTCGACATTTTGACATTTGGGGCTTTTTTTAACCGGTAAGTTTGCGCCCATGATTTGGATGGTATTGTTCACAGCCGCCTGCTTTCTGGCATACAGCAACGGGGCCAACGACAATTTCAAAGGGGTGGCCACGCTTTTCGGCAGCGGAACCACCCGGTACCGGGTCGCGATCACCTGGGCCACGGCCATGACCTTTCTGGGTTCCATCGCGGCCATATTCCTGGCCGGTGCGCTGGTGAAAAACTTTTCGGGTAAGGGCCTGGTCCCGGACGCTTTGCTGCAATCCCCTGAATTTGCCGTGTCCATTGCGCTGGGTGCGGGCATTACGGTTTACCTGGCCACCCACATCGGCATGCCGGTTTCCACAACCCACGCGCTGGTTGGTTCTTTATTCGGAAGCGGAGTGGTTGCCGTGGGCAGCACGTTTCATTTTACCCGTTTGGTAAGCGTTTTTTTAGTGCCACTCATTGCCAGTCCTTTGCTGGCCGCGGGGATTAGCCTGGTTGCCTACCTCTTTTTCAGAAGAGCGCGACAGGCAGCCGGGGTTACCAAAGAAAGTTGTGTATGCATAGGCAATGAATACAGGCACGTGGCGCAGGCGGACCTTCAGGATCAATCTGTGGCTTTGGAGGCCGTGCCTCAATTATCGCTGAAAGCTGCCACCCGGCAGGAATGTGTCGAGGTGTACCGGGGCCGGTTTCTGGGCGTGAGCGCGCAAAAACTGCTGGATGTGGCACACTATGCCAGCGCGGGAGCGGTGAGCTTTGCCCGCGGCCTGAACGACACGCCCAAAATTGCCGGACTGCTGCTTGTTATCGGTGCACTGAACATTACCTGGGGCATGGCAGCCCTTGCCGCGGCCATAGCTGCTGGCGGTTTGCTGAATGCCCGCAAAGTGGGCGAAACCGTAGCCCGGAAGATCACGCCCATGAATCCCGGGCAGGGATTCACGGCCAACCTCGTTACCAGCCTGCTGGTGACCACCGCCAGCATACATGGGCTGCCCGTATCGACCACCCATGTATCAGTGGGCGCCATCTTTGGCATCGGCACCGTAACCCGTAAAGCCAATGTTAAAGTGATCCGCAACATCCTCCTGTCCTGGCTGCTCACCTTGCCGGTGGGCGCGCTAATCAGCGCAGCGGTGTACTGGACGCTGCATCATATTCCCGCATAAACGGACGCGGGACAAAAACACAACAACCGCGAATGTATGGATTCCGGTATTATTGAAATAGGGATCCAATCGCTCCTGGTGGTCTGTGCCCCAAGTGCTCGAAGGCTTTGGGAGTAGCTTCGCGGCCGCGCGGGGTGCGCTTCAGGTAGCCTTCCATGATGAGAAAGGGTTCGTACACTTCCTCGATGGTGCCGGGCTCCTCGCCCACCGCGGTGGCAATGGTGTTGATGCCCACCGGGCCCCCGCTGAATTTCTCGATGATGGCCGCCAGGATTTTATTATCCATTTCATCGAGGCCATGCTCGTCCACATGCAGGGCTTCGAGGCCATACTGTGCCATAGCACGGTCGATACGGCCGTCACCTTTCACCTGGGCAAAATCGCGGATGCGCCTCAGCAGCGCGTTGGCAATACGTGGGGTGCCCCGGCTGCGGCCGGCAATCTCCGTGGCGGCATCATCGGTGATTTCCGTTCCGAGTATCCCGGCCGAACGTTTCACAATCTGCTCCAGCACACTAACCGGGTAATAGTCGAACCGGAAGGTGATGCCGAAGCGTGAGCGCAGGGGAGCCGAAAGCAGCCCGCTTCGGGTGGTGGCTCCCACCATGGTGAAGGGATTCAGTTTTAACTGGATGGAACGCGCGCTGGGCCCGGAGTCAAGCATGATGTCGATGCAGTAATCTTCCATGGCCGCGTAGAGGTATTCCTCCACCGTGGTGCTCAGGCGGTGGATTTCGTCAATGAAGAGCACATCCTTTTCCTGCAGGTTGGTGAGCAGCCCCGCCAGGTCAGCCGGTTTTTCCAGTACCGGTCCGCTGGTGACGCGGATGTTCACGCCCAGTTCGTTGGCAATGATATGCGCGAGGGTGGTTTTACCCAGGCCTGGGGGGCCGTGCAAAAGCACATGGTCCATGGCTTCGCCCCGCTGCCGGGCTGCCTGAATGAACACCTTCAGGTTGTCCACCATTTTGGATTGCCCGAAAAACTCGGTAAAAGCATGCGGACGCAATACCTGCTCAAGCTCCTGCTCTTCCCGTGAAAGCCGGCCGCCCGCTGGATCCAGATGTTCGTTGCGGTCCATCGTTGCGAAGTTAAAATAAGTGGCGGGTAGCAAAAAGGACGTATTGTTCACAAGGCGGTTTCCGGTACTGGATTTGCCATTCGGTTCTGCACCGGTTTGCCTAACTTTGCGCCAAATTTTTGTGACACCCTTAAAGAATCAGAACAAATGAGCGCAGAAAAAATCACCATGCAAGACGGTCGGCTCAGGGTTCCGGACCATCCCATCATTCCTTTTATTGAAGGAGACGGTATCGGACCGGACATCTGGGCCGCAGCAGTCCGTGTGTTTGATGCGGCCGTTGAAAAAGCCTACGGAGGCAACAGGCGCATCGAATGGAAAGAAGTGTTCGCGGGCGACAAATCCCATAACATGAACGGGGAATGGCTGCCGCAGGAAACCCTCGACACCATTGCCGAATACCTGGTGGCCATCAAGGGACCGCTGACCACCCCTATTGGCGGAGGCATCCGTTCGCTCAATGTGGCCCTGCGCCAGCAACTCGACCTTTTTGCCTGCGTGCGGCCCGTGCGTTGGTTCCGGGGCGTACCCTCCCCGGTCAAACGCCCCGACCTGGTGGATATGATTATTTTCCGGGAAAACACTGAAGACATTTATGCCGGCATTGAATGGCTGGACGGGACAGAGGAAGTGGAGAAAGTGAAAAATTTCCTGATCCATGAAATGGGTGTTAAAAAAATACGCTTCCCGAATACCACTTCCATTGGCATCAAACCGGTGTCGCGCGAAGGCACCGAGCGCCTGGTGCGGGCAGCCATCAACCACGCCCTGAAGCACAACCTGAAATCCGTTACCCTGGTGCACAAGGGCAACATCATGAAATTCACCGAAGGCAAATTCCGCGACTGGGGCTACGAGCTGGCCAAACGCGAGTTCGGGGCGGTGGATTATGAAGGCGGGCCCTGGCAGATCATCCGCCAGGACGGCAGGGAGCTCATCATCAAGGACGTGATAGCTGACGCCTTCCTGCAGCAAATCCTCACCCGCCCGGCCGAATATGACGTGATTGCCACGCTGAACCTGAACGGGGATTACATCAGCGATGCCCTGGCAGCTTCAGTGGGCGGCATCGGTATTGCCCCGGGCGCCAATATCAACTACGAAACCGGGGTGGCCATTTTCGAAGCCACGCACGGTACCGCTCCCAAGTATGCGGGGCAGGACAAGGTGAACCCCAGTTCGCTCATTCTTTCGGGCGTGATGATGCTTGAATACCTGGGCTGGCAGGAAGCGGCCGACCTTATCGTCAAAGGCATTGAAGGGGCCATTGGCGCCAAACGGGTGACCTATGATTTCCACCGCCTGATGGAGGGCGCCACCCTGCTGAAATGTTCCGAATACGGTTCGGAAATCATCAGCCGGATGTGACGGACAAACCATTGAAAAAGCAGAAAGGGCCCCAGCGGGCCCTTTTTATTTTGGCTACGGTATAGGATGACGGACGGATATCACAACGGGCACACCCCCCTCCGCCTCGGAAGGCAGTTTATAAGACCCTGAATCAGGTCCCACGCTGATGCAAGGTAAACCGGCCTTATCCGGAACCCTTTGATTAGCAAGGACGCATAACCTTCGAGATGCTGAATCAAGTTCAGCATGACGAAAAAATATATATGCTTGGCGCACACTGTGCGCTCCCGGCATGTAACGCATACCGTTGTTCCCCTGCATCCCGCGGGACAAGCCTGCCCACGGGCGGATATGTGACATCCGGGCCGTAATCTATCACGGAGGCGTGTCACAAATGCTTTGTCCTGTTTCTTCCCCTGTCTAACCTGTGCTTCTCCACCATCCTACATGCCCAGGTCTCCCTCGCCCGCGGGGGACATTCATTGCCCTATGTGGAAGGCCGGCAGGAAAACCCAGAAATGCCGAGTCAGCTCCCTGCCGATTACAGGAAACTCATCCATGGAAAGATTAAACGGCCTGCTGAAAAATTACGCCTGGAAACGGGCCGGCCGGAGCGTTAAGAAAAACATACTGTCCGAGTGGCGTCTGAGGCGACACGAGTTTATGTTTTTCAGCGGAGGACGTGCGCGTTTCAGTAATTCTTCAGCCAGCCTTGAACTTTTCTTTGGTTCTATCTTTTGGTTCAAGCCAAAAGAAAGAACACCCAAAAGGCAATGTGGCATGACGGGGTTGATTGGTGTGGCGCTTGGCGCCCGCGGGCGCCAAGCGCCACAAACACTTTCTCTGGCTTACGTTTGCAAAGTAAGCCTTAAACAAACACTTCTCATTACTACCATTACCTCCCTCACGCGGCAAACCGGTGAAAACACATCTTATGGTTTTGCAGAAACCAATTATTTTTTTTTAGGGAATATTAACTAGCTTTGAGATATGGGCATCCAGGCAACAGCAGAACCACGGAAATCTATACGCACGTAAGCAATCATGCCCTGCGCAGAATAAGGAGTTCGTTAGACCAGATTATGGAAGATAAAACACTGAATAACAAAATATTAAACAAGTGACGCACATTGGAATATAAAGCGCATTGCTCTTTATACAGACGTTATGTTCAATAATCCGCCAAAAGAAAAAATTAAAAAAAGGATAGAGACGTTCTTCCTATGAAACTAACGAGCGTACAGATACGACAGGACTTTAAGCAAGCACTTGTGGACTGACAAAAACAAAAATATCTTTGCCCTATGGCTGACCACTTGACTAAAGAACAAAGACGAAAAAATATGCAAGCCATCAGATCAAAGGGGTCAAAAATCGAGACCCGACTTGCAAAAGAACTTTGGGCAAGAGGACACAGGTACCGAAAAAACCACAAAAATACATTTGGGAAACCCGACATAGTTTTTGTCGGACTTAAAATTGCGGTTTTTTGCGACAGTGAGTTCTGGCACGGCAAGGACTGGAACAAAAGAAAAAATGACATCAAAAGCAATAAGGACTTTTGGTTACCAAAAATTGAGCGGAACATTCAACGAGACAAAGAGGTCAATCAACAACTAAAAAAGCAAGGATGGACAGTCATTCGGTTTTGGGGAAAAGACATTGAAAAGCACCTTGACACCTGCGTTGAAACGGTTGAACGCGAAATCAAAAAGAAACGCAAGGGATCTCCAAATTAAATTCTAATTTTGTACAATGAATTTCATTAAAAAACTGTCATCGGGAAAATCCCAAATTGTAAAAGACCTTGCCTTTTGTACCCTTCTAAAATCCAAACTCCCCGCAGACAGTAAGAAATTCGATGAGCTCTTTTCTGAGTTAGACAAAATAATCCAAAAAGTCGACAGCAAAATCACTCGTGAGGCATTGAGTAATGCGCACGGTGATTGGTACGAGTGGCTTTTAGCTATTACCGCTTGGAATGAATTCCTAAAAGGAAAGAAACCCAAGCTAGCAATTCTGCTGCCAAACGTAAGTCAATTTGACGTTTCAAAACTCTACGTTGATGAACTTAGCGAGCTAATTGAGGACTTACGGGAAAAAGTTGCTAGCAGTTCGGATGTAGAGCTAATTTCTTCCAATCCTGATTTTGTAGTTATTGATAGCAAAATTGCTGGCAAAACACTCGCAAAGGAAAAGCCGATTAAAGCCATCACACCTGAGGTTTTAACAAAACTTCAAACCGTTTATCAGCAATTTATCGGTCATTGCGAGTTTAACGATATTGTCGGGTTTGTATCCGTTAAGAAATCATTTCGGCCAGACCGCAGATTACAAATTGCACATGAGGGTAGTTTGATGAAGGCACTTTATGTACACTTACAAACCCGCCAATGGATACTAAAACCTATTGGGTTGAAATACTATGCGATGGCAACGAAAGTGGGGCCTAAAGATCGGGATGCATTGAAAACCGTAGCGACCCATTCCATCACAACAGTTCACAGTTTGCCGCAAGCGGCAGTTGATAAAGTTTTTGAAGTTAACTCGATAAAACAGGCGCGTGCTGCTTTTGCGCAAGTTCTTTCTTAGCAGTTACTTTCTTGGAAGTAATTTGCTTTTTAATGGCAAGTCCCAATGCTTTCGCTAATCCGGGTGGAACAGCGTTTCCGATTTGCTTGCCACCGCTAACAAGGGTTATCTTCTCCCTTCCATAGCACTTAAACTCCCAATCCAAAGGAAAATCCTGCAATACAGCCATTTCAATTGTACTCAATCCTCTGTTTTCAAAAGGATGAATATATCTGCCCTTTGCCGGATTGTAAGCAGCAGTTCTAATTGTTACCGAAGGTAAATTGGCGACAAGCCGTCCAAAAGTATCTGCCCCCTGGTGTTTACCGTTTTTCCAACAGTTAGGCCGCATTTCCAAAGGAAGCACTTTAAAATTCTGACCTTGTTGAATCAACTTCATTCTATTGACCACCTTTTCGGATATGTTCATAAGCGCATAGTCAGCCCGTTTCTCAGAATTTGATGGAATCTTGGAAAATGCTTGCTCTACACTAATCCATTGTTTGGGTTTATACTTCGGCATATTATCCAGTTCAGCTACAAAACTCTTCCAAGAACTTTCATCCTTAAAATGAGTAGGCAATGGGAATGACGGCTTTTCAACCCCTTTTATGCCAACCAAGAAAAAACGCTCCCTGCGTTGAGGTACTCCGTAATCCGCAGCATTCAATATCGCATGTGAAATTCCATAACCTTCACCCTCAAACTGCTTGCACATGTAATCAATAACATCATAGTGCTTCTGTTGGGTAATCCCTGTAACATTTTCAAAAATGAACGCTTTCGGCTGAATTCCTTTGACCATTCGTACAAACTCCAAAAACAAATCACCGTTTTTCTTGTCGTGCTTTCCTTCCTTTTTCCCAATGTTGCTAAAAGGCTGACAAGGAGCACCACCAACCACAAGAGCAACATCACCTTTTTTCAGTCCGGCAAACTTTAACAATTCATCTGCATCAATTGCCCGTATATCCCCTGGTTCTCTTTCTTTCATAATTCCGTCCTCAATCCACAATGGGTTTTCAAATACCTTCCACTCCGGCCTGTTATGCTTTAAAGTTTCCCGACAGTTTATATCATTCTCGACACAAACAGAAGTAGTAAAGCCAGCTTGCTCCAAACCAATATCCAAACCACCAGCTCCGCTGAACAAACTGACAACAGTTAGCTGCTGACCTTTTGTACTGACATCAATAACATCAATGTAATCTACTTTAGTTTTTCTGTTTGTGTATTTCATGCTTGCTTTTCCTTTTTGTATGACACAGACGGCTCTTTGACCATATCGGCTGAGATTTCAGGAACAAAGGACTTGCAGCCAATCGCATTGAGACATTGAATAAGAAAAGCAGCACTAAATGTGCCCCGACTTATTTTACTGTCAATACTGGCTTTCGTTTCTTTGACACCGATACGGTCCAGCAACTCGACTAAGTCACTAGTTGTAAATCCTCTCCTGACAAGTTCGGACTTTAACAGTTGTTTTGCCTTGTCATTCCATTCAGAACCCATTTCGCAATATTGACATTATTTTTGCATATTTGCAAATAATTCCACAAAAATAATGAACAAAATTTTGTGCAAAACAATAGCAGATGGACAAGTAGCCACTATGGCGGCAGACGGATTACAGAACACAACAATGCTTATAAATCATACCGCAGAACGTTGTAAACTTGAAAGTTACATTTTTAAATAATATTTTATTGTGACTTGATAAGAAACATTTTCAAAGTGCGGTACGCTTCATAAGCTCACTGTTAGGGTGCATAAAAAAGGACTATTATGAAAAAAACATTTAGACATTCGGCAGGTTTTGGAAAAAGAATGGAATATTGGATAATAGGTAAAATGCTTAAAGAAGGTTTAGATGTTTATGTTCCATTAGTTGATGATTTTGGAATAGATGCTGTAATTAGAAAAGAGAATGGAGAATTTATAGAAGTTCAAATCAAAGCACGCTCAAAAGATGTGGTTTTCGGTGACGCTGCATTATTTGCAGCAATTACTCATCAATACAGAGAAAACTATTATTTTGTTTTTTATTCAGAACGTATGGATACTTTTTGGATTATGTCTTCGAAAGAATTTTTAAAGGAAGCAAATCAAAATCAAAACGGCAAGAATAAAGGAAAATATGTAATTTGGTTTAACGGAAAAAACACAAAAGAACAAACAGAACACACAAAACCACAGTTTAAAAAATATATAGCAACAAATTTTGACAGGTTTAAAGATAAATAAAATGACATTTTTAGAATTAGCAAAAAAAGTATTGTCGGAGATAAAGAAACCTTTGACAGCTAACGAAATTTGGGAAATTGCCAAAGAGAAAGGCTACACCGAACAATTAAAAAGCCAAGGTAAAACACCTTGGGCTACTCTTGGTGCTCAAATTTACGTTAATGTAAGAGACAAATCTAATACAGAATTTGCATCAGTTGGGAAAAGGCCAAAAAGATTTTATCTAAAAAGTCAGAAATCACTATTTGATATTGAAAAAATTGAAACAGACGAAAATCCAGAAGAGATAACTGAAAAGAAAATTAATTTTTTAGAAAAAGATTTGCATCCGTTTTTAAGTTATTTTGCATACTACCACTTAAAATGCTTTACTAAAACAATTAATCATTCTAAATCATCTAAAAAAGAATATGGCGAATGGGTCCATCCTGATATTGTTGGGTGTATTTTTCCAATTGATGAATGGGATACAGAAGTATTAAATTTAAGTTCTGCAATCGGAAATACTTCTATTAAAATCATTTCATTTGAGTTGAAAAGAGAATTGAACCTTGGAAAATTAAGAGAAAGTTTTTTTCAATGTGTATCAAATTCATCTTGGGCAAATGAAAGTTATTTAGTAGCTGCGGAAATTTCAAAAAATGAAGATTTTATGAATGAATTAACTAGATTATCATCTTCATTTGGAATAGGAGTTATTAAGCTTGATATTGAAGAACCGATTTCATCTGAAATAATTTTACCAGCAAAAACAAGAGATAATTTGGATTGGGAAACAATTAATAAATTAACTTTAAATAAGGACTTTAAGGAGTTTTTAAAAAGAATAAAAAATGATTTGCAAAGTAATGAGATTAGGAAAGAAAAATATGATAAAATATATGAACCAGAAGAATTAGTTAAACGATTGAAAATGAAAAGATAACGCACCCTAACATTGTGTATAAGCAATGGCTGGCAAAGTGCTATAAATAAAACGAATATGAAT
>CAYRDC010000015.1:0-64736 GCA_964422925.1 uncultured Chitinophagales bacterium
CCCGTTGGGAGTGACTTCCAGTTGTTTCTTCCGGGTCGTTTTTGTTGCCATATCAGCTTAAGTTCACGTAAGGCAGCAGGCCATGGAGGCCGCCTTCACGGCCGAAACCACTTTCCTTGTAACCTCCAAAAGGCGAAGCCGGATCGAATTTATTATAGGTATTGGCCCATACCACTCCGGCTTTCATTTTGGAAGTCAGGTTAAATATTTTGCTCCCCTTGTCAGTCCAGACCCCGGTCGAAAGGCCGTAGGGGGTGTTATTGGCTTTTTCGATGACTTCATCCACGGTGCGGAAGGTTTGGATGGCCAGCACCGGGCCGAAAATCTCTTCGCGGGCAATGCGGTGCGACTGGCTCACATTTTCAAATAGGGTGGGCCTGCACCAGAAACCGCGGTCGGGGAGCTTGCAGGAGCTTTGGTACATTCGGGCTCCTTCTTTTTTGCCAATGGCCAGGTAGCGATTGATGGTTTTCAGCTGCTCCCGGCTGTTGATAGCCCCGATGTCCGTGTTCTTATCCAGCGGATCGCCTACGATGAGGGTTTCCATCCGGTTTTTCAGTTTGAACAGCACCTCCTCGTACACGCCTTCCTGCACAAAAAGGCGCGATCCTGCACAGCAAACATGCCCCTGGTTGAAGTAAATCCCGTTGATGATACCTTCCACTGCCTGGTCGATGGCGGCATCTTCAAATATGATGTTGGCGGCTTTGCCGCCCAGTTCCAGGGTAACTTTTTTCCGGGTACCGGCTATGGCTTTCTGGATGATTTTGCCCACTTCGGTGGATCCCGTAAAGGCGATTTTGTCCACATCCGGGTGGTTCACTATGGCCGCCCCGGTATCGCCAAACCCGGTGACAATGTTGACCACACCGGGCGGAAGGCCGCTTTCTTCAATGAGTTCGGCCAGTTTTAGGGCAGTGAGCGGGGTGGTCTCTGCCGGTTTCAGTACCACGGTGTTGCCCGTAGCCAGCGCGGGGGCCAGTTTCCAGGCAGCCATCAGCAAAGGAAAATTCCAAGGAATGATCTGGCCGGCCACCCCTACCGGACGGGCTTTTCTTCCCGGGAAAGCGTATTCAAGTTTATCCGCCCAGCCGGCATAATAGAAAAAGTGGGCGGCTGCCAGGGGAATGTCCACATCGCGCGATTCACGGATGGGCTTGCCCCCGTCCAGTGACTCGATCACGGCAAATTCGCGGGCCCGCTCCTGGATCATACGGGCGATGCGGTAAACATATTTACCCCTTTCCTTCGGGGAGAGTTTCTTCCAAACGTTTTCATAAGCCTTGCGGGCCGCCTTAACCGCGCGGTCGACATCTGCCACAGACCCGCGGGCTACCCGCGCCAGCACTTCTTCATTGGCCGGATTAATGGTTTCGAAATATTCTCCTTCAGCCGGCTTTACCCATTTGCCATTAATAAAATGGCCATATACCTTTTTCAGGGAGATATGATCGGTGCTTTCCGGGGCCGGAGCATATTCCCATTCGGTCTGAAACTGAAGAGACGGTGTTTTTTCCTTACTGGCCATTAGTCAATACTAAAGTAATTAATGCTTTGGTAAATGCCGGTTTCCTGCTTTACGATTTGCATGAGCACATCATTAGCCAGGCTGCTGGCACCGAAGCGGAACAGTTCCGGTGTCATCCAATCCTGCCCCAGGGTTTCGCGCAGCATCACCAGGTAATGCAGGGCCTGCTTGGCCTTGCGGATGCCTCCGGCCGGTTTCATCCCGGCTTTGTGCCCGGTTTCAAAGTAATAATCGCGGATCGCTTCCAGCATTACCAGGGTAACTTCCATGGTCGCGGCCGGGCTTACCTTTCCCGTGGAGGTTTTAATAAAATCGGCCCCGGCATGCAGGGCAATGTCACTGGCCCTGCGCACATTGTCAAGCGTGACCAGCTCACCGGTTTCAAGGATCACCTTCAGATGAGCAGGTCTGCAGGCTTCCTTTACCCGGGCAATTTCATCAAATACATAACTGTAATCGCCTTGCAGGAAGCGGCCGCGGGAAATAACCATGTCGATTTCATCGGCTCCTTCTTCAAGAGCATATCGTGCTTCCTGCACCTTAATATCCATGTTGCTCATTCCGCTGGGGAAAGCGGTGGCTACACTGGCCACCTTGATGTCCGAACCCTCCAGCTCCTGCCTGGCTACCCTTACCATGGACGGGTAGACACACACGGCTGCCACCGTGGGCAGGCCGGGATAATCATCGTGCAGGTGCAATGCCTTGTAACACAATTGGCGCACCTTGCCCTGGGTGTCCTTCCCCTCCAGAGTAGTCAGATCAATCATGCCCAGCACCATCTTTAGCCCGTTAATTTTGCTTTGCTTTTTGATGCTGCGCTTACAGAACCGGGCTACCCGTTCCTGCACGGCTACCTGGTCAATCCTGCGGGATTGCCGGAAGTCAGGAATTATCGGGTTTGTGGCTTGTTTCATGGATAGGATTTGCCTGTTCAAATATACAAATAATCACCCCCCTTGCCTGCCCCATCGCCCGCTGTTCCCCAGCGAAAACGCTCAAATCTGCCCTATTTTGAAAAGACAGAAATGTTCATTGTCTTAAAAAATAGATAAACAATTTGATACACATAATTAATAACAATTCTGTTAGCTGATTAGAATCATGTCTATAAGTGACAGAAGTCATATGAAAAGGGCAGGTGCGAGAATACTTTTGAATTGAACTTAAAAGCTGAAGCCTGATGAAACAAATGCTGATTTTAGGAGGTGGGACGGGGGGGACCATAATGGCCAATAAATTTGCCAAAACCCTTGATCGCAGGGAATGGGAAATCACCGTAATTGACCGGGACCGGAATCACTATTACCAGCCCGGTTTTTTGTTTATCCCATTTGGAATTTATGGCAAGGACGATGTTGTAAAGCCAAAAGCCCGTTTTTTCACGCCTGAAGTAAACCTGTTGTTTGAGGAAGTCGAAAAAATTAAACCGGAAGAAAACCATATAATACTGAAAAATGGCAAATCGGTTGCTTACGATATTCTGATCATTGCCACGGGGTCGAAAATCCAGCCTGAAGAAATCCCAGGGCTGAAAGATAAGCTTTGGAACAAAGATATTTTTAATTTCTATACGTATGAAGGTGCCCTGAAACTGGCCGAAAAATTCAGAAGGTGGGAAGGCGGCCGGCTGGTATTGAACGTGGCAGATATGCCCATTAAATGCCCGGTGGCCCCTCTGGAATTTGTATTCCTGGCCGATTGGTATTTCGATGAAGTGCGCCACATGCGCAACAAAGTGGAAATTACTTATGTAACCCCGCTGGCCGGTGCTTTCACAAAGCCCAAGGCTACTAAAATGCTCAGCGGGTTGCTGGAAAAGAAAAACATTAATGTCATACCTGATTTCTACCTGGAAAGGGTAGACAATGACCATAAAAAGCTGATTTCGTTTGACGAAAAAGAAGTGGAGTTTGATTTGTTGGTCAGTATACCGACTAACAAGGGGGATGATGTGATTGAACGTAGTGGGATGGGCGATGAGGATGAACTCAATTTTATCCCGACCGATAAGCACACCCTGCAATCGCCCGAGTATGAAAATGTGTTTGTGATCGGAGATGCCACCAATGTGCCTGCCTCCAAGGCGGGATCCGTAGTGCACTTTATGGCAGACATCCTTTATGAAAACGTGCTGAGTTATTTGGATGGCAGGCTATTGGAGGCCCGGTTTGACGGACATGCCAATTGTTTCATCGAAACCGGTTATGGAAAAGCGGCTCTTATAGATTTCAATTATGAAACCGAACCATTGCCCGGTAAGTATCCCCTGCCGGGTATAGGGCCGCTGGAATTGCTGGCCGAATCCAAAGCAAACCACTACGGTAAGCTGATGTTCCGCTGGTTGTACTGGCATATGCTGCTAAAAGACCGGCCCATTCCGATCGATTCCCATTTGTCCCTGGCTGGAAAAATTCTGGAAGATGCATGATGTAACTGCCATAACCAATCATAAGGGCAGCGACCTGGGCAATCGGCTCGACCGCCTGGAACAAAAACTGGATACTATTCTTTTTGAAATCCAGCGGGAAAAAGCCCGGAATGAGTCGGCTGCCGATTTAGGTAAAGAGCTTTCTGTCGTTGCCAACGACCTGTTTCATTCCATAAGTGAAGAGCTTGACAAGCAGGGCGTGCAACTTTCTTTGAGCGATGTGAGCCGGTTGCTGATTGAGTTGATCCATAATCTTCCAGATATCATTGGATTACTCCGCTCGCTGGAAGAACTGAACGACCTATTGAAAGATGCCGGACCAATAGTCAATGATTTGTTCAAGTCAATGGTACCCAGACTGGATGAACTGGACCGGAAAGGATATTTTGAATTCTTCAGGGAAACAATTTCCATCATCGATAATATCCTTTCCACATATTCAGCTAAAGATGTCAGGGAATTAGCTGACAATGTGGTAACAATACTGGAAACGGTGCGCAATATGACACAGCCGGATATGCTTAAAGCAATGAACAATGGAATCCGGGTCTATAAGAACCTGGATACCCGCGACATACCGGAATATTCTCTTTGGAAAGCTTTACGTGAACTCAACAGTCCTGAATTGAAGAAAGGCATTGGGTTCATGATTACTTTCCTGAAGAATATTGCCCGGGAAAGAGTAAATGGAGACGGAAAAAACATTACTTAACCCAAAAAACCCATTACCATGACTGTAAAAACCATTGCCAACCTGAACCTGGAAGTAACCGATGAAGGATACCTGCTGGATCCTTCTCAATGGAACGAAGACATAGCACGGGAAATAGCCCGCGAGCTGAACATTGAACTGACGGACAAGCACTGGGAGGTAATCCGCTATATCCGCGATCGCTTTGAAAAAGGCGAAGCGCTCAGCATCCGGAAAATCGGTAAATCCGGAATCGTGGATATTAAACAGTTCTACCAGCTGTTTCCGGGCGGGCCACTGAAAATGGCGACCAAAATTGCTGGTATTCCGAAACCTGTCAGCTGTGTTTAAAATGTTATGTACCTAAAAACCAAGGCCATGGAAGATACATTAATGGAACCGGGCGTGGAATCCAAAGAAGCACCCGGAAAAGAAAAACCACTGAAAAAAATATTGGTGATCTGTGCCAAGGGTAACCTGGAAGATGTATATGCAGCCCTGGTGCTGACCAATGGTGCATTGATGGAGGGTATGGAGGCCAATATCTTCTTTACCTTTTTCGGACTGGATGCCATCACCAAAAAACGGATGGATAAGCTGCATACCGCCACTTTGGGCAATCCGGCCATGCGTATGCCAGGAGGGTTGCCTTTCCCGTCCATTTTAGGTATGCTTCCCGGTGTGGAAGCCGGTGTGTCGGCCATGATGAGAAAGGAGATGGAAAAACTGGATATCCCTCCGGTTAGTGAATTTCTGGAAATGATTAGTGCTGCCGGTGGAAAAATTTACGCCTGTAAACTGGCGGTAGACATGTTTAAACTGAAAAGGGAAGATTTTATTGATGACCTGGACGGCATCATTACCGTGGGCGAGATGTTCGCCCTGGCCGGTGGTGATGCCACACAGATTATTTTTGTTTAATCTCCACAAATTAAAACACACAAAAGCCGCACATTCTTTTCCTGTCACAATCGGGGATGCCTCTTTATATTAGGTTAGGTAATGGGCTTCAATTTCAATAGAGGCATCCCCACCCACCTCTTTCTGAATTTTTTGATTTTCCAATTGATTAATTGCCGGTGAGGGCATATATTTGAATCCGGATACTGTTCTTTAAAAAGTTTGTTGCCCGCGCTGGTCCATACTATTTGAGAAACTTAACACTATTCAATAGAAGACCTGTTCGCAGGAGCAAGAGCGGGCCCCAATCCGGCTTGCCGGATCCCGGAATCAGGGCAGGGGATACTCGACCTTCTGCGGCAACTTCAACCATGGCTATTTTGAGGTTTTCTTCAAACTCAATGGATGCGCGGGCTTTTTTTTTTGATAATTTGCCCGTTTTCTTCCACCTTCCGCACTTAAAATTTCATTAAAATTTCCACAGAATTTCACATCAGGCACTTGCATTATCCAAATGCTGACAATGTATAAATAACTGGATTTTAGAAAATCCGAATAGATACATTGAGCGCATCCTTAAAGTATTATAAATCCCGTCCAGCTATTTTAATGATTTGTTAATAAAGGTTTCGTTGGCTCGAGCCCTGATTCCATTTACATTTGCCTCAAAATCACCATTGCTATGAAAAGATTACTGACCTTTATGATGAGCGCTTTGCTTGCGGTAGGTGTATTCGCCCAGGGCGGAACCATCAGCGGCAAAGTAATTGACAAAGAAACCGGTGAAACGCTGGTTGGTGCCAATGTGGTTATCAAAGGCACACCAAGGGGTACTGCTACGGATGTCAATGGGCAGTTTACCTTGAAAAATGTTCCGGATGGAGCTGAAATCATGGCTTCCATGCTGGGGTATGAAGCTGTGACAAAGCCCGCAGCTCCACAGATGATCTTTGAACTGGCTCCTTCAGCTACTGAACTCAGTGAATTGGAGATCGTAGCCGATCGTTCCTCCCGGGAAGCCCCGTTTGCTTTCACTTATCTGAAAAAAGAAGATGTCACGAACCGACT
Source organism: uncultured Chitinophagales bacterium (assembly GCA_964422925.1). Lineage (GTDB taxonomy): Bacteria > Bacteroidota > Bacteroidia > Chitinophagales > S012-47 > CAYRDC01. The sequence goes on from CAYRDC010000015.1 coordinate 6,619, forward strand.
GGGCAGTCGTGATCTTCCGCTTGTTTTGAACAACACGCCCTCGATTTATGCTACCAACCAGGGTGGCGGGGCTGGTGACGCACGGATTAATGTGCGCGGGTTTAACCAGCGTAATGTGGCTATTATGATTAACGGGGTCCCGGTAAACGATATGGAAAACGGATGGGTTTACTGGTCCAACTGGGATGGTATTGGCGATGCCACTTCTTCCATCCAGGTGCAGCGCGGGCTCAGTTCCGTAAACCTGGCAGTTCCTTCCATCGGTGGCACGCTGAATATTATCACTGATCCGGCCGGAAAAGTACAGGGTGCTTCCGTAAAACAGGAATTTGGTTCCTGGAACTTTAAGAAAACCACCATTACCCTGAATTCCGGCCTGATTAATGACAAATTTGCCATCAGCGGGTCGATTGTACGCAAAACCGGTGACGGGTTCTATGAAGGGACCTACACGGATGCCTGGGCCTATTACCTGGGTATGTCTTACAAGGCCGGTAAAAAGGACAAATTTGAACTCTTTGCCATTGGCGCTCCGCAAAAGCACGGGCAAAACCTTTACAAACAAAATATTGCTACCTACAGCCATGCTTTCGCGGAAAGCCTCAGTGACTACGACCCTGCGGCCCTGGATAAATTCCAGGAAGCCGGGCGTACGTTTAACCAAAACTACGGGACAGTGGATCCTACCTATAGAGGTAAACAGTCCTATGGCATGTATCAATATTTCAGCCATGTGGACCGTTCCAGCCCGTATTTTATTCTTGAACGGGAGAACTTCTTCCACAAGCCCCAGGTAAACCTGAACTGGTACCACACTTTCAGCGACCGTATGCAATGGGCTACCATCGCCTATTGGAGCGGTGGCCATGGCGGAGGTGCCGGAACCTATGGCAAACTGTACCGCAGGGATGCCAACGGCAACCTGGGCGACAACGATTACAAATTCTATTACGGACCATCTCCCTGGCGCTGGGACTGGAATGCTACCATTGCCATGAACCAGGCCAATGCCGATACCTTCTGGATTGACAAAAAGCCTTACTGGAAAGAAGACCAGCAAAGTATCGGAATCCTTCGAGCCAGCCGCAACAATCAATGGACCCTTGGGGCTATTTCGAAACTTTACTACGATGTGACCGACAATTTCAAGACAGTAATTGGAATTGACTGGCGAACGGCCCAGATCGATCACTTCCGTGAAGTGCGTGACCTGCTGGGTGGTAACTATTTCGTGTTCAAAGGCAATGACTTTGATACCGATTCCGCCTCATGGAATAAACAGCTGGGCGACATCATCGATTATCATTTCACCAATACAGTTGACTGGTTTGGCGCTTATGTCCAGGGTCAATATGAAACATCCAACCTGAGCGCCTATCTGATGTTGGGCTGGAACACGATTGGTTACACTTACACAAACCATTTTGTGAACGCGGCCAATGATCCCAATGCTACCGCCAATGACAAAGGTGAACTGTATGCTGAAAGCAAAGGGCATATGGGTTACCAGGTCAAAGGCGGCCTGATGTACCACTTCAATGAAAACTTCGGCATTTTCGCCAATGGCGGCCTGATATCGAAAACACCCATTTTTGACGCGGTGATCAACGACCGGACAGCCACGGTATATCCCAATCCTAGAAACGAGCGCTTCCGTTCGTTTGAAAGCGGGGTTGACGCCACGCTGCTGAATGGTGACCTGACGGCCAAGATCGGATATTACAATACTACTTGGATGGACCGTACCCAGATTCTTATAACCAACAATCAGGACGGTACCGATGGATTCATCTTCCTGACGGGGATGAACGCCAACCACGCGGGCATTGAAATAGAAAGTGCCTGGCAACCCTGCCGCCAATTCCGCCTGGACGCTGCCGCGAGTTTCGGCAACTGGCACATGATTGACGATGTTAGCGGAACTTATACCACTTGGGAACCGGATACAGCCGGTAACCTGGTGGAAACCACCAAGGATTATAACTACTATGTGAAGGACCTGAAAGTGGGAGATGCTCCGCAAACCCAGATTGCCCTGGCGCCCACGGTTTATCCGTCCAACAGTTTGAGCATCCAGCTGGTGTATCGCTATTATGCCAATAACTACGCAAACTGGGATCCCTTCAGCCGTACGAATGAAACCGACCGCACGCAAAGCTGGAAAGCGCCAAATTATGGTGTGGTTGACATGCATGTTAATTATATCCTGCCTGTTAGCATTGAAGGTATGCAGGTGGAAACCTTCCTCCACGTATTCAACTTGTTGAATAATGTGTATATCCAGGATGCCGTGGACAACAGCCGGTATAATGCATTTGACGGCAACCATACGGCTGATGACGCGGAAGTGTTCTTTGGACTGCCCCGGAATTTTAATGCTGGCTTCAGGGTTCGCTTCTAAGTATAAACACCAAGCCATGAAAGAGAGAAAGCCGCGAATTCGCGGCTTTCTCTCTTTCAGTTGCACTGCTGCAACTTAAAACCGAGGAGATGGTAATACTGGTAATCCTCTAGGTATGTGGGTGAGGCTTTATCCAAGCTCTTTAATGCCTGCAGGCAGTAACTCCTGGCAAGACGGTATTGCCCGTTTTCTTCCTTGATCTGGGCCAGGAATCCATAGATATCCGGTAACAGGTTGCTTGATTCCAGACGTGCCTGACGCAAAGCCAGCCGGGCGGTCTGCTGGGCATGTAATTTCAGACCGGCATTGTACAGCCGGATGGCTTCTGAAAAAAAATATTGACTGGTTGCTGATGGTTCCCGGGAGTGTATTACCTTCAGTACCGGGGCTTCCAATTGTTTTGCTGCGTTCATCATGTTATAACTTTTGAACCCAAAGCTATAGGGGAAGAACGCAGCCTATTTGCGGTCAGGATTTTTTTTGGAAGGTCATCTAAAAGATATGCCGCATTAAAGGTCTTTGTACCTGGTTAATGTCTTTTCCAAAGTTTTCCGGATCTCCCTGGCAAACCAGTCAGGCGATTCTACCTTTACCGAAGGGCCGTAACCGAGTATTAGCATTCTGAGCTCCACGGTGGGATATACCCTGATTGTAACCTTGAATACTTCCTGATTGTCTTCCAGTATTTCCTGGGTGTGGTGTAAAGGCTGGGTTTTCAGGTATTCGCCCTGGATGGGCGTGAAGCTCAGGACAATATCCACCGGGTCTCCGTCATAGGTGGTGATTCCAATAGCGTAGCGGAAGTATTCTTCCGGTTCAAAGCCTGCGTGGCTGCGCCATGGTATCTCCGCTTCTTCCAGCAAGCTGATGCGGTCTAACCCGTAGGTGAGTATGACCTCGCGTCTGTCGTGCATGCCAACCAGGTACCACCGGTTGCGGTATTCTTTCAGAAGGTATGGGTGCACGGTATGCAGTTTGGGAATGTCCCGGTCGAAACGTTTGTACTGAAACTGTACGGTTTTTCGCTGTTGTATGGCTTCCAGCAAGGGTCCGATCCATTCGCGCCCTTTCTGGTAGGGCACCTGTTCGAACCGGATCACGGGTTCGCTGCCTTCTTCCAGCACCCGGCTCAGGTTCACGGCCTCCATGATTTTGTCCACCGCGTTGCTGTATTGCCTGAAAATGGTAATGTCCCGGAACTGTTCGAGCACCGCGGCCGCAAACCAGATCGATTTTATATCGTGTTCATTCAGGGGAATGGAAGCGATGGTGTAGTTAGGGTCTTCATAGTAGTACCCGTCATGCGCTTTGCTGTACCGGATAGGTGCCAGGTATCCCAGGGCGTTGTCTTCCCGCATGGCTTTGATGTCCTTTTGAATGGTGGACACCGAGAATTCTTTGCCCAGTTTTTCTTCCATTACCTCGCGCAAACGTTCCATGGACGGATAGGGGTGGTATTTGTTGCGCAGGCAACTGTCAATGATCCGGTACCGGATCAAGGCTTCCTTGTTTTTGGGCATGGCTGTTTGTATGGTTTTGTGGCGGAATATATTCTCCGCTTATCTGCTTTAAGCGGCTTTAGGACATAAAGTTTTAATTTTGGCGTTAATTCTGAAAACGGAAAACAAACTTTTATGAAAAAACTCATTATTTTTTGTTTCTGCCTCTTTTTTTCTGTTTCCCTGTGGAGCCAGATCAAGGGCAGCAGCGATCGCTATGTGATGGAAATTAACTGGAATTACTGGTTAAACGCTCCGCAGGATATACAGGTAAAACCTTTCAGCCGCGGTTTCAATACGTTTGTCATGTTTGATTTCCCGTTTAAGGAAAAATCGCATTTCAGCGTAGCCCTGGGACCGGGGTTGAGTTCTGAGAATGTTTATCATAATGGCCGGTTTATAAATACTGACACCACCACCCAACTGGTACCTATCAACGACAGCATTAAATATAAGCGTAATAAGCTCAATACAAACTATCTGGAAGCGCCCTTGGAGTTTCGCTTTCGTACCAAGCCCCTGGTGAAAAGCTACCGGCTGAAAATTGCCGTTGGGTTGCGGGGCGGAATGCTTATTTCCAGCCATATCAAATTTATCGGACAGGGGACGGCTTTCGGACAGCCTGGGGATAATGTCAAAATCAAGGAATACAAGGTGCCCAACCTGGCTAAATACCGTTACGGGTTAACGGCCCGTGTGGGTTTTGGCCCTTTCAATTTTATCGGCTATTACGGTCTCAGTACCCTCTTTGACCAGGGGCTTGGGCCGGCCATTGTTCCTGTGTCCATTGGCTTTACTTTTAACATGCTATAGAAAGCCGTATTTTTTTACTTGCAGGGAGGCTTTGCAGGCCTCCTTTTTTTGCATTCTATGCAGGAGAAACCCAAAAATCAGAAACCCGGTATCCGGCTCAACAAGTTCCTCGCGCACGGGGGCGTAGCCTCCAGGCGCAAGGCCGATGAACTGATCCGGGCCGGGAAAGTGACCGTGAACGGCAAGACGGTGACCGAAATGGGTTACCTCGTGCAGCCGGGCGATCAGATTACCTGCAACGGGAAACCTGTCCGGGGCGAGCGCTTTGTGTATATTCTTATGAATAAACCTAAAGACTTTCTCTGTACCCGGTCTGATGAAAAAGGCCGCAAAACCGTAATTGACCTGTTGCATGGTCGCATCCGCGAAAGGGTTTACCCCGTGGGGCGTCTAGACCGCAATACCACCGGCCTGCTTTTGCTGACCAATGACGGTGACCTGGCTCAGCGCCTTGCCCATCCTTCGGGCCGGGTTGAGAAACTCTACCATGTGCGCCTGGACCGTGATTTGGCTCCGGAAGACCTCGAAGCTATCCGGGCCGGGCTGGAACTGGAAGACGGCTTTATCCGGGTCGACCAGGTTGACTATGTGGCCGGTGCGCCACCCAACGAAGTGGGGGTCCGCCTCCACAGCGGGCGCAATCGCATCATAAGGCGTATTTTTGAACACCTGGGTTATCGCGTCAAAGCGCTTGACCGCGTGAAATATGCCGGCCTGACCAAAAAAGACCTGCCGCGGGGTAAATGGCGCCTGCTGGCTTCCCGAGAAATCGGGTTCCTGAAACAACAGGCCGGGAATAAATCCAAGACCAAATGAAAAGAGCAACTTTTTACCTGTCACTGCTGATACTCGCAGCTTGTCAATCCGGGAATAAGCATCCGCAACCGGGCCTCCTGCGAACCGGGTCTTGGCATGCCACACTCAACGCCCCGGGGGTAACCATTCCTTTTGATGTGCGCGTGGAACAGGCGGACTCGGCCTTTGTGTTTCATATCCTCAACGCGGCAGAAGATATACCTGCTGAACAGGTCATCGTGGATTCCGATTCGGTGCACATTATCCTGCCGGTTTTTGATTCCCGCTGGAACCTGGCCCGCGTCAACGATTCCCTGCTCAGCGGTACCTGGCTCAAATACAGCCGGTACAAGCCATACACTATGGATATCCGCCTCGAGGCGGGAGAAAAACCCCGTTTCCCGGTTTCGGACCCTGAACCCAGAGTTGACTTTTCAGGCGACTGGAGGACTGTTTTCAGCCCCGATAACATCGAAGATACTTACATGGCCCTGGGCCGGTTTTCCCAGGAGGACAGCCATATTACTGGCACTTTCCTCACTACCACGGGCGATTACCGTTTCCTCGAAGGTACCGTGCAGGGCGACAGTCTCTTTTTAAGTTGCTTTGACGGCTCCCATGCCTTCCTCTTCAAAGCCAGGCTTCAAAACGATACCATCTACGGCCGTTTCTGGTCCGGCAAGCACTGGGAGGAACCCTGGATTGCCTGGAAGGAACCCGGCTACCGGCTTCCGGATCCGGATTCCCTCACTTTCCTGAAACCCGGCTACGACCATATCGACTTTACCCTTCCCGACCTGGACAGCAACCTCGTGAGCCTTCACGATGAAGCTTTCCGCGATAAGGTGATTGTCCTGCAGATCATGGGCACCTGGTGCCCCAACTGCATGGATGAAACTGCCTTTATGTCGGAGTATTACAACGCCCATCCCTCCGATGACCTGGTATTCATCGGTCTGGCGTTTGAGCGCACCAATACTTTTTCGCAGGCGGTGGATAATGTCAGACGGCTCATTCAGCGCTTTGATATCCGATATCCCATTTTGCTGGCCGGCTTTCCCTCCCGCGACCGGATCAATGAAGTGCTACCCATGATCGATCATTTCATGAGCTATCCCACTTCCATCTTTATCGACCGGGAAGGCCGCGTCAGGCGTATCCATACGGGATTTGCCGGCCCCGCCACGGGCAATGACTTCGAAATCTTTAAAAAGGAATTTGACGAGCTGATCCGTGAAATGCTCGGAACATCCTGAGCCTGAAGGGAGATTTTGCAGAAACTTTTTTAGAGTATTTTCACCATGCGGTAAAAACGGAAATCCCGGCCACCTGCTCTGGCATGGGTTTCCCTGATAACTGAGAAACCCAGATTTTCATACAGCTTTTTTGCCCGGTGGTTATGGGTCTCCACGTCCAGTACCAGTTTCGGGATACCCGATTTCCGGGCTTGCTCTCCGGCATCTTCCAGTAACCTCCGGCCCAATCCTTTCCCGCGGTATGCGGGGTATACCGCCACATTGCTAATGTAGAATTCATCCGGTTCCAGGCGGCCGATGGCCCGGTTCAATGCCAGGAATCCCGGCAGGAGGCGAAAGAGCCTGCCACCGTTGTACCGGAACATCAGCCACCCGGTGCGTGGGTCTTGCCTGTGCTTGGTCCGGTACCCGTAGCCCAGCAGCATGCCGGCCACCTTCCCGTTGGTTTCCGCAACCCTGACAAGCTCATAACTGAACAGGTTCCGTTTCAGCCTGTACAGGGTTTCGAGCTTATTGTAAAGCCCGGACCCGAACAAAACCCTGAAAAGCTCCGGAGCGCTTTCCACCATCAGCCGGGCAAAATCCACCCCTTGCCTCCTGGTGGAATTCCTGATCGCTATGCTTTCTGCCAGGTCCATACTATCAGGAAATTTGAGAGAGACTAATAAAAATAAAGTTACAGCCCGTCCCGGTTTGTTTTACTATCAGTTACAAAAAAACCCAGCCTTTGGTCGGGTTTTCTTCCTGTTTCGTGGTTTTCAGGAATCGTTGAAGCGTTTCAAAATATCTTTCACCGCGTCCTTATGTACGGTGAAAGTCATCATTTTCAGCTTCACATAATCCTCATGATAAAAATACCATCCCTTATTGTTGCCGTTGCGGGCTCCGCTGCCCGAGTCTTTGACCAGGAACCACCAGCCGTTGGGCTTGATGGTATAACCCACAATGTGGATGGCATGGTCGTCCGTAGTGCTGTGATTGGTGAAGCGGAACTGCCGGGCGTATTCGTCAATATACTCGCTGGGGATATCGTAGGTGGGCACCATGGCTACATCGTTTTCCGGGCTGTACCCGCTTTCTGAGACATCCCCGCCAATGGCCACGGTGTAGCCGTTTTTCACGGCTTCCTTGATGGCGTCCATAAACACATCCAGCGGCACGTTGTGGTAATCCTTGCTGTGCCACCAATTGTCCGGCACCTTGTACTCGGCCAGGGTCCAGTAGGGTGCTTCCATCAGCGACATGAAATTCACGTAATCGTCCGGGTTGTAATGCGCCACTTCCTTCATCCATTCCAGCGGGGTGTATTCCTTTCCTTTCCAGGTGAACTTTTCAGGCGGTGTGCCGATGTAATGGTCCAGTATGGCACGGATGGTCCGGATCACCGACTCTTCATCCCAGGCATTGGTGGCTTTTACATGATCCAGATAGCCTTTCATTTCCCGGAACATGGGCGCGTGGTTATAAAACTCCTGGTTGTCCGGTTTACCCGGGAAAACTTCATATGGTACAATGCCGTGCAACCGGATCATCCGGGCCGGGGCGTTCGTTTCCGAGCCTTCCCCGAAAAACGACTCCCCGCGGGTGCGCACAAATTCGCGGGCTTTTTCCACGTATTCCCAGTACACCGTGTACATCTGGGACAGCTTTAGCGCCTGGCCCGTTTGCCGGTAAATTTCTGATTCGTAAAAGGAAGTCGTGGCAAAGCACCAGCACGTGCCTGTGTTCCCTTGTGAAACCGGCTCGTTACACCAGCTTTTCGTGAATTCATCCACGCTTTTGGGAATGTCGATTCCCGTAAAGTCCATCCGGAAAACCCTGTGCATTGCGTGCGCCTGGGATTCACGGGCTATGCTTTGCCGGATTTTGCTGTAAAACTCATTGTGGTACTCTACAAAAGCCCCTTTGTCGTGGCGTGGCGCCTGCCCCTGAGCCAGCAGTGGGATCAGCAGCAGGGCGACCGGTAAAAACCGTTTAGCTCCTTTCATGATCCTTGTTTTTTGTGTATGGTAAAGCTAAAAAAAATCAAAGTTGAACTTACATCAGAGCCCGTACCAGGTGAAAGGCTCCCGTACTCACCAGGTAGGCAATGCCCGTCATAAACACCAGTTGCAGCAGCGGCCATTTCCAGGATCTGGTTTCCCTGTGCACAATGGCCAGGGTGCTCATGCATTGCATGGCCAGGGCAAAAAACAACAGCAGGGAAATCCCGGTGGCCAGCGTATACACGGGCTCGCCCGTTTCGGGGTCCCGGTCGTTCAGCATGGCTTCCCGGACCGACTGGTGATTACTGCTCTCGCTTTCCACCCCATAGATGGTCGCCATGGTGCCGACAAACACCTCCCTGGCGGCAAAACTCGTAAGCAGGGCAATTCCCATCTTCCAGTCGAACCCCATTGGGCGTATCACCGGCTCTATCATCCGCCCAAACTTACCGGCAAAGCTGTTCAGCAACTCCTGGCTGGCTCCGTGCATCGATTCAGCCTGCTCTGTCTTCGCCTGGCTTTTTTTCCCCAGGCCTATGTCCTCCGGTCCGTAGGAAGCCAGGAACCAAAGGACCATGGAAATAATGAGAATGATTTTTCCGGCCTGCAGAGTGAATACCTTCGCCTTTTCATACATCGCTTGCAGTACATTGCGCCAGCGGGGGGCCCGGTACAAAGGCAGCTCCATGGCAAAAAAACCTTCATTGTCTCCTTTCACTGTCTGGTTCAGGATGGCCGCCACTCCAAATGCCATCAGCATTCCAAACAGGTATAAACTCATGAGCACCACGCCCTGCACGTTTACAATATGCAGGAACATCATGTTCGGGATGAACATCGCTATCACCAGGGTATAAACCGGTATCCGGGCCGAACACGATATAAAAGGCGTGACCAGGATGGTAATAAGCCGGTCTTTGGGATTGTCAATGCTCCGGGTTGACATAATAGCCGGTATGGCGCAGGCCATTCCGCTGATCAGGGGAATGACTGATTTGCCGTTTAACCCCACCATGCGCATCAGGCGGTCTGTCAGGTAGCTTACCCGCGCCATATACCCGCTGTCTTCCAATATGCTCAGCAAGCCGAATAATATGGCGATTTGCGGAATAAAGATAATTACTCCGCTGATGCCCGCCATCACCCCGTTAATCAGTAGGTCAGAAAGCCAGCCCTCCGGTATAATGTTCCATAACCACCCGCTTAAAGCGGCTGTTCCCTGTTCTACCAAATGCATTGGGTAATCAGCCAGCAGGAAGATAAACTGGAAAATGGTGAACAAAATCATTCCCAGGAAGAAATATCCCCAGATGCGGTGGGTCAGCACCCGGTCAATCCTTTCCGTTAGCTGATTTCCGGGATTTTCGGGCACTTTGACCGTTCGTTCAAATATTTCCTGGATCTTCCGGTACCGCTCCATGGTTTCTTTGGCCTGGAAAGCAGCCAGGCTGAAAGATGGCCCCCGGATCATCTTGCGCAGGGGTAGAGAGCGTTCATCCTGCAGGTAAGGCACCCGTTCCGGAAAGACAAGATGATGCAGGACCTTGTAGTTGCTTATGCCAGGGTAGGCTTTGGCTGCAGCATCTGAAAATTCAGGAATCAATAAGTCAAGGTTTAGTAAATGCGCTTTGGCCGGATGCAAAGGCCCGGCCAGTATTTGCTTCAGTTCTTCCAGGCCACGACCTTTGCGGGCATTGGTGGGGACTACCGGAATGCCAAGTGCTTTGGACAGCTTTTCATGATCGATCCGGATACCGTCTTTCTCCACGATATCCATCATATTCAGCGCGATGACAACCGGCAATCCAAGGTCAATAATCTGCGAACAAAGTAACAGGTTTCGCTTGAGGTTACTGCTGTCCACTACAATCAAGACAGCGTCCGGATGGTCTGACCGGGTTTCATCCAGCAGGATCTTGTAAACAATTTCTTCATCCCGGGATTTGGGATAAATGCTGTAAGTGCCCGGGAGGTCTATGATTTCAAGCACTTTGCCTTCAGGCAGTTTGGCTTTCCCGGTTTTTATATCGACAGTAACGCCCGGGTAATTACTGATTTTTTGGTTCAGGCCGGTTAACCCGTTGAATACGGTAGATTTCCCGCTGTTGGGATTGCCGACCAGGGCTATTTTGGAAAAGCTGTTCAATCTGCGTTGCCTTCCTTTTCTTCCAGGTAAATCAACGAAGCCTCTTTCTTGCGAAGGCTGAGCGTGTATCCTGCTATCCGTATGGCCATGGGATCGCCCAGCGGGGCAATGCGCAGCACCATAACTTCTTCTCCCGGTATGCAGCCCATTTCCATCAGTTTCAGGCTTGCCTTGTGATCGACAAATCCTTTGATCCGGGCTTTCTCTCCGGGTTTTAATGAAGCCAGCGTTCGCATCAGGCTTTGCTTTTGCTGTAAAAGGGACGCCAAAGTAGGATTTTTCACGCTGATTTGAAAAGTATTATCTGAATTTTGACAACATCCTCATTCCTCGTCCTTTCCGCGGTTGTAGCCGGAATGCCGGATAGTCGCGTAGTCTTCCGGGGCCGTTTGGCTCATTCGGGCTTTCCGGTTATTAAAACGCGGGCAATCGCAGTCTTTTTTAAAGACGCGGCAGCCTGCCATCATCAGGGAAAAAAGCGCAACAAGAATGAAAACTCTTTTCATGGGTATGTAGCAAATTACCGCTTTTGTTGCATAAACGTTCCCAATACCCTTCTATTTTAGCATCGTGGAGGAACCAAAAGTTTTTTTCGGTATTCTCAATTGGGGGCTTGGCCATGCGACCCGTTCAGCCCGGCTTATCCGGTGGTTTCAGAAAAAGGGATGGAAAGTGGTAATTGGCTCTGACGGAGAGGCGCTGCGTTTCCTGCGGCAGGCTTTTCCTGATCTGGTAACTATTGAGATGCCGGGACGGCCCGTTCGTTACCAGCGCAAAGGCCCATTATGGCCGGTCCTGCTCCGGCAAATGCCCTCTTTTCTTCGCTCCATTCAGAAAGACACCTTGTTCGTGCGGCAGCTTATCAAACAGGAGCCTTTCCGGCTGATTGTATCGGATAACCGGTATGGGTGTTATCATGACACAGTCCCTTCGGTTATGCTGACCCATCAACTGAACCTGCATCTTCCATCCGGCCTGGGCTGGGCTGAAAAGCCGGTCAACCGCTGGCTGCGTAACAGGCTGAAAAAATTCCGGCAAATCTGGGTTCCGGATTTTCCTGGCCTTACTGATTCCCTTTCCGGCACTTTGTCTCATCCTCCGCCATTTATTGAAAAGACCTTTTTCATTGGCCCGCTTTCCCGGTTTGAACTTAGCCCCCCGCTTTCCGGATCCGTTCGTTTTGACTGGCTGTTTTTACTTTCCGGGCCGGAGCCGCAGCGCACCCAACTTGAAAATATCCTGCTTAAAAAAGCGGCTGACCTGGAAGGATATTTGGCTTTGGTTCGGGGTACTTCCGGGCCGGTTAAAAGGCCGGTTCCGGATAATGTGGAAGTGTTTGATTTGCTTCAGGATAAAGAGCTGGCCGGTTTGCTGGGAGCATCTTCCAGGGTGCTGGCACGCTGCGGGTACAGCACGGTGATGGATCTTTATGTCTGCGGAAAACCCGCCCTGTTCATTCCAACGCCCGGTCAGTCTGAACAGGAATACTTGGGAAAATGGCTGGATGGCCGTTTCCGGTTCACTGTTCAGAAGGCTAACCGGTTGGAACTTCGCCAGGCTAAAAAAACCCTTTCTTCCATGAGGCGGAACCAACCGGCTTTCCCCGGATTTGATACATCAACCTTTCAGGGGGCTGTCGATGCACTCGGTTTGTAAAGAGATACGGCCTTTTCAGCCAACCGCAGCAAATCCGAAGGATTTTTGAATCCCTGTGCGGAATAAACCACCTGTCCACTGGGATCCAGGAAAAGCAGAGTAGGCAGCAGGGTGATATTGTACCGTCTGGAGAATGGAATTCCTTCTCCTTTATCCGTATTAACCTGCAGGTTTATGAAATGTTCATTGAAATACCGGCCTACCTCCGCCTGGGTAAATACGGATTTGGCCATTTGGCGGCAGGGCAGGCACCAATCCGCATAGGCGTCTACAAAAACCAATTTATCTTCCCGGGCCGCCTCTTCAAAGGCTTCGGCAACCGAAAGTTCGCGGAATGCAATCCCTGCTGAAGCACTTTCCTTTTGACTTCCGCATGAAGAAACATATAAGGCCAGGAGCAGAATCAGGCCGGCTGTCTTTGAGCTTTTATTCCCCTTTGTGAATATCAATTTGCTCCAAATGAATTTTATTGCCGTAAAAAATTTGGGTTGTCTTCTCAAAGGATTCTGTATAGTCCGAAACATAAAATCTATGATGCGTCTTTCCATTGTGGTTTAACAGACTGTTTTTTTCCAGAATTAGTTCCACTTCTCGGGCAATGATTCCGGTGGAATCGTAAATACGCACTTTCCCGTTGAAAAACCGCTCGATTTGCGGGCGGAGCAGCGGATAATGAGTACAGGCCAGTATCAGGGCATCAATCTGCTTGAAATCAGGGAAATTCAGGTAAGCCTGCAATATCGCTTCAGAGAGCGTATTGTTGTAAAAACCTTCCTCAATCATCGGTGCCAGCAGGGGCGTGGGCACCGAAACCACATTCCTGGTATTGTCCAGGGTCAAAATTCTTTTTTCATATTCATTGGCCCGGATTGTGGCTTTTGTGCCGATGACGCCAATGGTCCGGTTGACGCTTTCTCGGACTACTTCTTTGACAATAGGATCGATAACATTTACAATGGGTACCCGGCTGCCAAACTCCTGCACCAGGCTGTCATACGCCACTGAAGAGGCCGAATTGCAGGCAGATATTATGATTTTGCAACCGGAATCAACCAGGAACCGGGTGATATTCCGGGCGTATTCCGTGATGGCGGCCGGTGATTTATCGCCATAGGGCAGGTGCCTAGTGTCTCCGAAATAGAGAATGGATTCTCCGGGCATTTGCTGGCTGATGGCCCGGGCTACTGTCAGCCCGCCAATGCCCGAATCAAAGATGCCTATGGGTTTCTGATTCATAAAAAAACAGCCCGTGCAAAATGGCACAGGCTGTAAAAATACATTTTGTCAATTGCCTATTGCGTAATGCCCAGTTTTTTCTTTACATCCTCCATAATATTGTCACTATCATCGGCATAAACCGGGTTGCCCAGACTGGTGTCAAACACATATTTATACCCTTTTTCTTTAGCTACCTGGGCAATGGCATCATTGATTTTATCCATTATCGGCTTCAGGAGTTCCTGTTGCTTTTTTTGAAGGTCTTGCTGGGCTTTTTGTTCAAAATTGGCGATACGGCTTTGCATATCTGCCAGTTCCTTGGCCCGGGTTTCCCGAATCGATTCCGGAAGGTTTTCCGCATCTTTCTGGTACTGTGCCTGCTTGGTGGCATACTCCTGCAGCATCATGGAATAATTCGTATCCAGGGTGGCCGCGAATTTTTGAAGTTCTTCCTGGTAGGTTTTCATTTCCGGCATCAACTGCATCAGTTCAGCTTCATTGATATGGGCAATCTGGCCACTGACAGTTGCTGAAACCAGCATAAATAAGCCCAGTATTCCTTTCATCATTTTTTTCATTTCGGAGAATTTAGTCGGTAATCAAAATTGGAGTACAAAGTTATCAATAACCCAAGGCTTTCAAAATATCGTCACTTTTATCATACCTCGGGTTGGCATAGAGCATATATGGGCCGCCATTGGCCTTGTCAAAAACAAAATCATACCCTTTTGATTCAGCCATATCTTTAATGGCATCAAATACTTTGTCCTGGATGGGCTTAACCAGTTCCTGGCGTTTTTTAAACAAATCTCCTTCAAAGCCAAAACGTTGTTTCCGAAGCTCTTTTACGGCTTTTTCTTTTTCCATTATTTCATTTTCCCGTTCGGCTTTGGTCTTTTCGTCCATCAGGTATTGCTCTGCCTGGTATTTGCGGTACATTTCATCGATTTTGTCATATTCTGCTTCTATTTCCTGTTTCCATTGTTCCGCGATGGCATCCAGTTTTTTTTGCGCATCCTGGTATTCAGGAATTTTTTCCAGGATATAATCCGAATCAACAAATACAAAACGTTGAGCTATAAGTCCGGTAGTGCTTAAAGCCAGAAGTAATGTAGTTACTATGGTTTTCATAATACAATTTTTTTATTCAGGTTCAAATCCAAGTTTAAATTGGAATGCGCCTTTGGTGAGTTTCTCCCCGAAATTCAGGTCTCTCATGCCTGGTTCATCAAAGCCTATGCCATAGTCAAAGCCGAGCAGCCCGAACATGGGCAGGTATACCCTGATGCCAACGCCCACAGAACGCCTCAGGTTGAACGGATCATAGTATTTGAAACTGGCATAACTATTACCGCCTTCCATAAATGCCAATGCATAAATTATGGAAGAGGGATTCAGCGAAAAGGGATATCTTAATTCAATGGTAAACTTGTTAAATATCGGGGCATTCAGGTTGGTGGAACTGCCGCCAACCGGAGCAAAGGGGTTCTCTGTGCCCCGGAGTGAAATGATATCATAGCCATACAAGGTGAAACCGCCCGTTAGCCCGTCACCGCCTACCCGGAACCGTTCAAAAGTCGACAATCCCAGGTCGCGGTTATACAATCCCAGGAATCCTGTTTTAAACCCGGCTTTTAATACCAGTTGTTTCTTTCCTTGACCTGTGCTCCCTGCCAGCCTCTTGTACCACTCTGCGTTGAACCGCCATTTGTGGTATTCCACCCATTTGTACTTCTCATTGTCCGGCTTGTTGAGAAAATCAGGGATCAGGTAGCTGTACGGAGGAGTGAGTTGTAGGGATAATATAATATTTGAACCTCCGGTGGGGAAAAGGGGATTGCCGGTGGTGGAATTCCTGGCCAGGGTTTCTTTTATATAAAAGTTATTGGCTGCCCCATTGGAAATTACAAAACCCGAATAATTGCGCAGATAGTAATTTTCCAGATTGATGGAAGTCCCGAGGGTAAAATAATCATCCGGCCAGCTGAGGCGTTTGCCATATCCCAGCGTGACCCCGCGCGTAATTATGAAACTGGTATTTTCATCCGTCCGGTCCAGTCCGGTGGGATTCCATAAAGTGTAATTGATGGAGGTGGAAAAGGAATTGGGTTTTTTACCGCCAAACCAGGGTTCATTGAAAGACAGGGTATAGGATTGCAGGAATTTGCCGCGTGATCGCATCCGGAAAGAAAACTGCTGCCCATCACCCATAGGTATTGGCTTCCAGGCGCTTTTGTCAAATATTTTGTTGATTGAAAAGTTGTTGAATGAAATACCGGCTGTTCCGTACAATCCGCCTACAGCGCCTCCCCATCCTGCTGACAGCTCTAATTGGTCACTCGATTTTTCCACTACCGTATATTCTATGTCTACGGTTCCGTTCTCAGGATGCGGTTTTGGCACTATACCAATTTGTTCCGCATCGAAAAACCCTAAAGAAGCGATTTCCCGCTGAGAGCGGATCAGGTCAGAGCGGCTGAATTTTTCTCCCGGCAGGGTACGCAACTCCCTGCGCACCACATGTTCTTTGGTCTTGGTGTTTCCTTTGATAGTTACATCATTAATCAGCGCCTGGGGTCCTTCATATACTTGTATCAGGATGTCAATCGAGTCGTTTTCAACTTTTACTTCCTGGGGGGTTACATTAAAGAAAAGGTACCCGTCATCCATGTAAAGCGTGCTTACATCCCCGCTGTTCAGGTCCATGAATAGCTTGTCATTCAGGCGTTTCTTGCTGTACACATCGCCTTTTTTAATCCCAAGTACAGCGCTCAGGACTTCATCCGGATATCTTGAGTTGCCTTCCCAGGTGATGTTTCTGAAATGATATTTCGGGCCTTCATTTATCCGGATTTTTACTATAAGATTCCCCGGATCCTGCTGATATACTGTGTCAAATTCAATAATTGCATCGCGGTAGCCTTCGTTGTTGTAAAAATCTATCAGATTTCGTTTGTCAGCTTCATATTTTTCCTCAATAAATTTCGAAGCGGTGAATATGGAAAAATGCACCTTGTCCGAAAGGTAATTGCTTACTGTCTCATAACTGATGTTACCCAGCATGTCAAAGGGATTGAAAGGTTTGGAGGTATCTCTTTTAAGCCAAACCTTCAGGTCGGGATTTATACGGGTTTTGATCTTGGTGTCTTTCATTTGTTTCAGCAGCCTGCGGTCTTCAACTTGCTGGTTACCTTCAAATTGAATATCTGCGATTCGAACTTTAGGTCCTTTGTCAATATGCACATACAGTTTTACCGTGTTGGGTTTTGAGGTGTCAGCTTTTTCGATGATTTCCGTTTGCACATTCAGAAAGCCCTTGTCGATATAATGCCGTTCTATGATATTCCGGATATTGGCCTGGTCATAAGGGGTAACCGGATCGCCCTGGCGTAAATGAAATTGCTCTTTCAGGTCATCCGCGTCATTTTTGCCGATTCCTTTCACAATCAGTTCGGAAAGGCGGGGTTGCTCTTTGACTTCAATTTCGAGGAAGGCTATATTCTTTATGGTTTTTATCAAATGAATCTGCACATCTGAAAACAGATTCATACGCCATAACCTGCGCACTGCTTCGGCCGTTTCTTCTCCAGGAATGTTGATTACCTGTCCCACTGCCAGGCCGGTGCGGGCTATCAGGGCAGATTCGTTAAAATTTGATATGCCTTTGATGGTAATACCTCCAATCTCATATTTAACCGGAAGGTTGTAATCAACAGCAGAGGAGTCTTTACCCGGAATTCCCTGGGCAAAGGTGCAGGTTGTAATCCATAGAATAATACCGGTTAGTAGAAATCCTTTCCTCATGCCTTTTTTAATTGTTCACTGGTCATCCCAAAACGCCTTTCCCTTAGTTGAAAGGCGATAATAGCCTCATAAAGATCTTGCTTCCGGAATTCAGGCCAGAATTTTTTGGTGAAATATAGTTCAGTATAGGCAATTTGCCATAAAAGAAAGTTGCTGATTCTTAATTCGCCACTGGTACGGATCAGCAATTCGGGATCGGGTATTTTATGGGTTGTGAGATAGCTGGAAAAAACGTTTGCATCAATATTTTGCGTAGTTATCAAACCGTTTTTAACATCTTCAGCCAGCAGGCGGGCTGCACGTGTGATTTCCCACCGGGAGCTGTAGCTGAGTGCCAGGATCAGGGTCATCCGTGTGTTGTTGGCTGTGGCCTTTACCGTAGCTTCCAGCTCTTTGCGGCATTCGGTGGGTAAAGTTTCCAGCTCGCCTATGGTTTTCAACCGGATCTGGTTTTCATTCAGTTTCCGGGTTTCTTTTCTGAGCGTACTCACGAGCAAAGACATCAGGGCGTCAATTTCCCTGCGGGGTCGGTTCCAATTTTCGGTAGAGAATGCATATAAGGTCAAATATTCCACCCCAAGTTCCGCACAGGCTTCCGTTACTTCCCTGACAGATTTTACCCCGTTTTTATGGCCATAGACCCGCGACTTTCCATGCTTTGTGGCCCAGCGCCCGTTGCCGTCCATGATAATGGCAATATGCCGGGGCAGCTTGTTTTTGTCCAGTTCAGGTGGAATGCTGTTCAATTCAGGCATTTCTGATTCTTAATAACGTTTTGATGGATAGGGGCATAACAGGGAACGGAAAGTATAGGAAATGCTAATGCCATGGATCATATAGGCATCCCTTCTTTTTACATCGCCACGTTGTTTTCCTTCCGTTCCAATGGGTTCGCCAATGGCCGCTACGGACCGGTCGGCCAGGGTAGCGGCTGTAGTTCCGTTCGCCCCTGACATCAAGACCTGTTGATCGACATAAGTGGTGCTTATATCATCCAGGTAATCCGTAAATGTAAACCGGTAACCAAATTCCAGCCCAAGAGTCAGGTGGGAAGTTACGCTGTATTTAAATCCTCCCCCAAATGGAATTCCCACCTGAAACAGCTTATAGGGCTTGCGCCCATAGAAATCCGGGAATTGCTGACCTTCCGTACCCAAGGGTTGGAGAGCAATCCAACTGCCGTTCAGGTATGCCTTTGGATTATGATAAAAAGCCGAAACACCCACGAACAAATAAGGGGAAAAATTATTCTTGTTATCTCCCAGGATGTAAGGGAAGAAATTGAATTCAAACTGGGAAGCTATCTCAAAGATATCAGACCGGAAGCTTAGATTGCGGGCTTGTTCAAATGCACTCTTTGACCAGGCATCGTTTCCTATGATGCGCGCGTAATTGCCGGATAGCTTGACGGCCAGGCGTGGATTCAGAATTTTTCTCGCGTACAGTCCGCCTGCCTGGCGAAAAATCTTATAGGCTTGCAAAATATCGGGGTGTATATCCCCGAAATAATTGGCGCCACCTGCCCATAAACCGATTTCCCATTTTTGGCTTACATTCCGCTGTGCTGCAGCCTGAAACGAAAGGCTAAAAACAATTAAAACTCCGGCTATATAGGTGTATGATTTTTTCATAAACAAGCAGGAACCTGCAAAGTTATGGAAATCCCGCTAATAACGGAATTTCACCCACCTATGTTGCGGAGCAGCTATGTGATTGATTTACAAGTTTTTCGGACAATAATACTTGCTGCCCCTGTTGGTGCTGAACGTATAGGACAAGGTTACCCCTGTAAAGAAATACGAATCGTTGTCTGACGGATCGCCACGTTGCTGGCCGGGGGCTGTTTTGGACGGATGCTCTCCCGTTGAACGGTCAGAAAGGGCTGCCGCCAGGGCTGCCTGCTGAGGCGGATAATTGGCATAGAAAAAGGCGGGATCCGGATAGGTGGTGCTTACATCGTCAATATAATCGGTTGTAGTAACCCGGTGACCTATTTCAAAGCCCAGCGTATAATGACTGTTCAGGTTGGTTTTTACACCCACTCCCATTGGGAAAGCCAGTTGAATCAGCGAATATTTCCGTTTTTCTGGATACTGGATCAACCCCTGTCCTTCGGTTCCCAGGGGTTGCAAGCGAACCCAACTCCCATTGTAATAAGCTTTAGGATCAAAACGGAAAGCTCCGGCACCGGCAAATATATAAGGCGTAAAACGATTGTTCATGCTTCCTGGTTCAAAGGGAAGCAGGTTTAATTCACCCACTACGGAAGCCTCGATAATATAACTCCGGAAGCTGAGGTTCCGGTAATAGCGGTGCCATCCGCTGCCGGCTGCCGGTGTTTTGGCATTGGTTAACGCGTCATCGCCCCAAACCCGGGCGTAATATCCGTTAAACCGTAAAGCAAACCGATAACCGATACTTTGCCTGAAGAATATTCCTATTGCCGGTCGCGTGGAAAATAAATCCAGATCATATACGAAAGCACGGCCTATACTATTGGCTCCTCCCAGATCGCCTAAAAAGCTGCTGCTTCCAACGCTAATGCCTACTTCTGAAGATACACTGGAATTGTATTGGGCAAAGGAAAGGGTTGAAGTCAATACAATAATCAGTCCAAATAGTAAAATCCTTTTCATATCATTGGGGTTTTGGGCTTGCGCATAGATACAATCATTCCGCAAAAATACTGTTGAGTATTACGATTAACGTGTCTTTAAGTTACAAATTGTCAACACGTTCAATTCCGTTTGTCTACACCCCAAAAAAGTTTGGATCTCAAGGTAGGCAGGAAATGCTCATTACGGAGGCGAACCAGGTGGATTGGAAAATCTTCTTTCCGGATACTTAATTGATAAGAAGTATCGATGGTTTCCATCCGGGAATCCAGGGTACAAAGAAATGAATCTGAACGGCCTTCAATTTCAAAAGAAATAACAGAAGTGTCAGGAACTACCAAAGGCCGGGTGCTTAAATTATGCGGTGCTACGGGAGCAATCACGAAATTGCAGGAGGTCGGGTAGATTACCGGACCACCGCAGCTTAAAGCGTACCCGGTTGACCCGGTTGGGGTGGAAACCACAATGCCATCAGCCCAGTATGTATTCAGGAACTCCCCGTTCAGGTAAGTGTGAATTTTAATCATGGCAGAAGTGTCCTTCCGGTGAATGGTAAAATCATTCAGAGCGTATGGGATCCCATCAAACAAAGGCTTGTTGGAATCCAGGTGCAGGAGTTCCCTTTTATCCACAATATAAGTTAGGTTTTCCAGCGCGTCTAAGGCATTGGAAATTTCATCGGCACTTATACTTGACAAGAAACCCAGTTTGCCGAAATTGATCCCCATAATGGGCAGTTCCGTATCCCTGACAAGAGATATGGTATCCAGCAGGGTCCCGTCACCGCCCAGGCTGAAAATAAATTCCACCTTATCCCTGATCTCTTCATGCGAAGAGAACAGCTCAAATTTTTCTAAATCCTTGATTTTATGTAAAAGATGCGGATAAAAGCCTTCATGGATGCAAAATTTTATATCCCGTCTTTTCAGTTCATCAAACAGGAATTGTGCAAATCCGGCTTTCTGGAGCTCCAGCAGACGACCGTATATGGCAACCTTCATCCTTACCGGTAGTTGAAATGCAAATATAATTCTTTTTTAGCAGGAGCCGTGACGGCTTAAATATTAAGCCAGCGCATCAGGCTGTCATACCGGTCTTTCAGGAAATCGGTTTGGTCAGATTTGTTAAAGGACCCCACGATTTTGTATTCAAACCGTTCAAAGGTGGCAATGATATCCCTGATATCCTGTTTATTGACTTTGATGGTAACATTCAGCCGGGTGCTGTTCTGCTGTGTATTGGTAAATACGGACAAGATACTGGCTCCGCAGGATTCTACGATCCGGGCTATTTCACTCATGGAATAATCCTTAATCCCCATTTCAAGTACGAGGATTCCCCCCGGTTCCCGTATGGAAGAAAACCCGGCAAATTTTTCAAGCAATGAATGCATGGTAATCACGCCCATGTAGTTATCCTGGTCATCTACTACAGGGATTATGGTGAGGTTAAGCTCGGCAAGCAGTTTCAGCGCGTCAAACAAATGGGCCGTATGTTGTATACAGGGCTTTTGGTAATGCAGCGGATAATTGCCAATAGGTTCTTCAAGATCATTCAGGTTCAGGATATCGTCTTCAGAGATCAGGCCGAGTAATTGGGTATTGTTCACTATAGGCAAATGCCGAATCAGGAACTCATTCATCCAGTTGAGCGCCTGCCGGCCTGTGTCGGACGTTTTTAAAGGAGGCAATGAATCGGATATCAGTTCACTGGCAATCATGTGGCCGTGGTTTGATATACCTTGTCGAGAAATTCTTTGAGGATTTTATTAAAAATTTCCGGCCGTTCCATCATCGGGGCATGTCCGCACTTGTCAATTAGATACAGTTCAGCCCGTGGCAGTTTGTTTTTGAAATCTTCTCCCACAAAAGGAGGGGTAATATTGTCGTTTTTCCCCCATATCAACAAAACCGGGCAATCGAGCTCATGCAGGCGACTGCCAACGTTATTGCGAATGGCTGACTTTGCTGTTTTAATAACCCGGATGGCTTTGTTCCGGTTGTTCACTATTTCAAAAACCTCTTCCACCAGCTCCTTGGTAGCCGTTTTCGGGTCGTAAAACGTATATTCCGTCTTGGTTTTGATAAATTCATAATTTCCCCTTTTAGGGAAGGTAGCACCCAATGAATTTTCATAAAGCCCTGAACTTCCTGTCAGGATCATTGAGGTAATTTTTTCTTTGTTTTCCAAGGCATACAGGATAGCAATGTGGCCGCCTAAAGAATTTCCCAATACATTGACTTTGTCATAACCCATATAATTGACAAAATCTGTTACATGTTTTACCAGCCCTTCCAGGTTGGCTTGCTTCAGGGGCAATTCATAGATGGGCAGCAGGGGGATGACTACTTTATAATCCTTGCAGAAGGCATTGAAAACATCTTTATAATTGCTCAGGGCGCCAAACAAGCCATGCAACAACAGTAAAATCCGGCCTTCCCCTTCTTCTATATAATGAAATTTACCTGATTGCTTGATTTCTACGTTCATGGAAAAAACAGTTAGGGAGATCAGTGTTGTAAAAGTACGGAATTTCAGTTTTAACAGATGTTATGCACCATTTTTATCCAGTTGGAAAGTATTTGCTTCCCTTGCTGTGTCAGTATGGATTCCGGATGGAATTGGAGGCCTGCAAGAGGGAGTTGGGGGTGGGCAATAGCCATTATCTCTCCTTCAGGGCCACGGGCTGCCACCTCCAGGGTGGTTTCTTCCACTTGTACCAGAACCAGGGAATGATATCGCATTACCTCGAACGGATTGGGCAGCCCCTCGAACAGGCCTTTCCGGTTGTGGGTAATCATAGAGGTTTTTCCATGAACCGGTTGGGAAGCTTTTACTAACCAGGCACCAAAATAAAGGCCCAGAGCCTGGTGCCCCAGGCAAATGCCCAGAATAGGTATTTTTTGGTGAAACCGGTCAATACATTCCATACTGATACCTGCCTTCTCCGGGGTCCCGGGACCTGGGGAAATCACAATGCCAATGGGTTTCCATTTATCAATGGCTGACAAGGTTACCCGGTCATTGCGGCAAACCTTGCATTCCGCTCCCAATTGAATCAGGTAGTCATACAGAATGTACGTGAATGAATCATAATTATCGAGAAGAAGAATCATGAAGCATTGTTATCCGAAGGGGTTTTGTTTTCAATCTGCTGTTCGATTTTATGATAAATGTCTTTTAAAAAAGGCAAAACCACACTCGCTCCTTGTATTACCGTGGGAGAAACCGGCTCGATATAAGGCCAGGCGCGCGAATCAGCCCGCGCCTGTTCGGTAATGATGTTGCTTTTGGATAAATACCAGACGGCCGTGCTTAATAGAAAAATGCCGGTAAATGTCCAGACCACGGCTCCGCCCAGACGGTTCAGAAAATTCAGTTGGGTGGCTTTCAGCAGGTTCTCAATCAGTTTTGCCAGCAGCAGCATGCCGGCTAAAATCAGGATAAAAACAACTGCAAATGACAGGATCGGCAAATAGGCGGAATCGATGTTGAAGGACTGCCGGAGATACCCGGAGGCTACATATCCGAACCGGAGGGCCAGTGCCGTTCCAAGCACGAGGCCGATGACATAAAAAAGTGAATGAATCAATCCTGAGCGGTAGCCTTTTACGAGACCCGCAATCAGGATCAGAACTGTTGTGATGTCAATCAACATAATCAGGAACTAAGTAATTCCCGTACGATGGAAGCTACCATTTTATTATCAGCCTTGCCGGCAAGTTCGCTGGTGGCTTTTCCCATTACCCGGCCCATGTCCTTCATGGTTTCAGCGCCCATTTCACGGATCAGGTTTTCAAGATAAGCCCTCAATTCTGTTTCAGGCATTTGCTCCGGGAGGTAAGCAGACAACACCTTCAGCTCTTCTTCCTCTTTCAGGGCGAGGTCCCCGCGTTTTTGCTCCCGGTACAGTTTCAGGGAATCTTCTCTTTGCTTGATCAATTTGCGGACTATCTGTAATTCACGTTCGCTGGTCAGGTCACGACCGCCTTTTTCGGTTTTTGCCAGCATGAAAGCGGATTTCAGGTTTCTGAGCGCCCGTAGCCTGGCCTCATCACGTTGGCGCATCGCGTCTTTTATGTCTTGGTTAATCTGTTCAAAAAGGCCCATACCACATGATTTGATGTTATCGCAAAAATATAGATATTCAATAAGTTGAAAGAACCTGTTCACTGGATTGACCGGCCGCAAGCGTAAACTTATTTTTATTCTACTTCTTCGTAGTCGATATAATCGCCTTCCTGGTTTTCAGTTTTTTCTTCAGGCGCCCGGTCCACACGTACGCCTGATTGGTTTTTACCGGAGTTGCGGGATGGGGACCGGGGGGCGAATAGTGGCCTAAGGATGAAATCCCAAATCAGGTAAAATAACAGCCCATATAAAAGAATCCGAAGCATGAAACAGCGATGTTCAAAGATAATAAGTTATGATTGGAGCAGCCTTGAAATGATGAGAAAATGGAAAATCTTTCGTAAATTAGCTAAATACGCTTGCCTTGTTAAAATTAAAACATTATGAAAGCCTATAACCTGATGATTAAAAGCTTGCCCTTAATCTTGGTGTTGGGAGTTCTGATTTTTGATACAACTTCCTGTAAGAAGAAAGAAGGTTGCACCGATCCGCAGGCATTAAATTATGATGCGGAAGCCAAGGTAGACAATGGAAGTTGCCTGTATCCTACAGAAAGCAGGAAGGTTACTTTCATTGAATTTACGGCTACCTGGTGCTTGCAATGCGGGAGCTGGGGATCTGATGCTTTTCATCAGACCCTGGCCGACAACCCGGATGAATTAATTGGTATTGCATCGCATTCCTCACCGACTGATCCAATGTACAATTCGGTAGCCCAGGCATTTATTGATAATTTTTCTATTGACAACTGGCCCAATTACTGGATAGGAAATGATTTCCTCGCAAACAATTACTTCCAGGTGAATAATTACCTTCCGACTTATATGGCTCAGCCCGTGGTTGCCAATGTCCTAGCCCTGTACTCCATTGACGCCACTGGCATTACGGTGCGCACTTCCACAAAATTTTTTAAGGATGCTACGGGAGATTTCTACCTTGGAGTGTATGTGCTGGAAAGTGGCATAGACGGAAGTCCCACAGCCGGTGCCTATGCACAAAGCGGTACGAATGACCCCAATTATACGCATGACCATGTTTTACGTGCCGCTGCGACAGCCAATCCCTGGGGCGATCAGATTGTCAGTGGTTCAGCTACAGCCGGTGAAATCATAAATATGACCTATACCATCCCGCTGCAGGTTGAATGGAATACCGAAAACCTGGATATTGTTTGCGTGATCTGGAAGGCTAACGGTTCTTCATACGATTATGTAAACGCAGCCGAGGGGACAGAAGAAACAGTTAATTAAATCCTGTTATGGCATTATTTCTATTCAGGCCTTCCGCCCTCTGTGGGAGGCTTTTTTAATTTGGATATAATGCTTTTTCACCAGCCAGGATGGGAATATCGAGCCAATTTTCCCTGGGTGGGATGGGGCACGACCATTTGTAGCTGTATGCGCAGTATGGGTTATAGGCCCTGTTGAAATCGATGAGGACAGAGTCCGATTCCGGTATCCGGAGGTCGAGGTAGCGGCCCCCGCCATAAGTTTGTTTCCCGTTGGTGGCATCCTTGAAAGGCAGGAACAAATAATCGGCATACTCGGGATTACCGGCCAGGCGCAGGTTCTGATACACCATCAGTTCCAGGGGCCTTCCCTGAAGAGTGAAATAAAGCCTGCCGTACCTCTTATATGGGTCAGCCACTTTGCCGGATACTTCCATTTCAAACACAGAATCCTCCTCCAGCTTTTCAAACCTGGCCCACACCCGGTATGAAGAATCCACCGGGAAATATTTCAGGCCTGTAAATCCTTCCAGCGTGTCCAACGGGGATTGTTCCGGATCTTTGAACAGAAGATCTTTCTCCGAACGTTCTTCCAGGATTTGCTTTTCATAATTACCGGGCTTTTTTTCCCGGCAGGAACCCATCAAAACCAAGAGGACGATAGCAGTAAGTGTAAAACGCATGTTCGCAAAGATAACAGATCAGCGGCTCAGGTACATGGACTTTTGGCGGTACATCTCCCGGAAGTACGTATCGTGCAAGTCATTGATGAACAGGATCGACTCTCCGGTGCTGCGCATTTCAGGCCCCAGTTCCTTGTTTACGTTCGGGAATTTATCGAAGGAAAAAACAGGTAGCTTAATGGCAAATCCATTCAGTTTCCGGTTGAAATCAAAATCCGACAGCCTGGCATGCCCTGTCATAATTTTTGTGGCAATATTCAAAAACGGAATCTGGTACGCTTTGCTGATAAAGGGCATGGTCCGGGAAGCTCTCGGGTTAGCTTCTATCACGTAAACGTTACCATTTTTTACGGCAAACTGGATATTAATCAGGCCTTTGATATTGAGCGCCAGGGCCAGTTTCTCGGCATATTCCTGCATAGTGTCCATTACACGGGGCGAAAGGTCGTAAGGGGGCAACACTGCGCTGCTGTCGCCTGAATGAATACCAGCCGGTTCGATATGCTCCATGACCCCCATGACCACCACCTGCTCCCCGTCACAAATGGCATCTATTTCCGCTTCTTCGGCCCGGTCCAGGAAATGATCAATCAAAATGGTGTTGTTCGGAAAATGCTTGAGAATGCCTATAACGGTTTTTTCGAGGTCTTCATCGTTGATAACGATGCGCATTCGCTGCCCGCCCAGTACATAACTGGGCCGGATGAGCACCGGATAGCCTACTTCTTTGGCCACTTCCAGGGCTTCTTCTGCGGTATAGGCCACTCCGTAATGCGGGTAGGGGATATCGAGCTTCTGCAGGAGCCGGCTGAAACGGCCCCGGTCTTCGCACAGGTCCATGCTTTCAAAGCTGGTTCCCACAATGGGAATACCTTTTTCATTCAGTTTGCCGGCCAGTTTTAGGGCGGTTTGCCCCCCAAGCTGTACGATTATCCCGTCCGGCCGCTCCAGCTCTATGATATCGTTAAGATGCTCCCAGAATACCGGTTCAAAATACAGTTTGTCGGCAATGTCGAAATCAGTCGATACGGTTTCCGGGTTGCAATTGATCATGATGGCTTCATAACCGATTTCCCGCAATGCCATAACCCCATGCACGCAGCAGTAGTCGAACTCAATACCCTGTCCGATCCGGTTTGGGCCGGAACCCAGTACGATGATTTTTTTCCTGTTGGAGGGGATGCTTTCGTTTTCCTCGTCATAAGCTGAATAATAATAGGGAGTCCGGGCATTGAATTCGGCCGCGCAGGTATCAACCAGCTTATACACCCGTTTTAAACCCAGCGCTTTTCTGCGCTGTTCTATGGTTTCTTCATCGGTATTGAGGAGCCAGGCAAGCTGGGCGTCTGAATAGCCCCATTGTTTGGCTTGTTTCAATACTTTCCGGGGCAGGTTCTCGTGCGTGTATCGCCTGATTTCGGCTTCCAATTTTACCAGTTGCTGAATTTGCAGGATAAACCAGCGGTCGATCCGCGTGAGTTTTTGGATGGTTTTTACTGGGACCCCAAGGCGCAGGGCTTCCTTTATCTTGAAAACACGGTCCCAGCCGGGATGTTGCAATCCGCCCAGCAGGTCTTCCACTTTCCGCCAGGTTCTTCCATCGGCCCCCAACCCTATCCGGTTGTTTTCCAATGATTGACAGGCTTTCTGAAGCGCTTCGTTAAAGCTTCGGCCGATAGCCATTACCTCTCCGACCGATTTCATCTGCAGCCCGAGCGTTTCGTCACATCCCGGGAATTTGTCAAAATTCCAGCGGGGCACTTTTACCACTACATAATCCAGGGCCGGCTCGAAAAATGCAGAAGTATCCCCAGTGATTTGATTGGTCAGTTCATGGAGCCGGTAACCGATGGCCAGCTTGGCGGCCACTTTGGCAATGGGATAACCGGTGGCTTTTGAAGCAAGGGCAGAAGAACGGGAAACCCTTGGATTGATTTCTATGGCAATCAAGTCTTCGTTCTCCGGGTTCAGGGCAAACTGGACATTGCACCCTCCGTCAAAATTGCCCAGGGCCCGCATCATGCGAAATGACATATCCCGCATCTGTTGAAAGGCTTTGTCGGAAAGGGTCATGGCAGGCGCTATGGTGATGCTGTCCCCGGTGTGGATTCCCATGGGGTCCATATTTTCGACTGTGCAAATAATCACTATATTGTCATCCCGGTCGCGGAGGAGTTCCAGTTCAAATTCCTTCCAGCCAAGCACTGCCTTTTCAACCAGCACTTCATGGGTTGGGGAAGCTTTGAGACCGCGTTCCAGCGCCTGGTCCAGTTGCTCTTTATCATAGACCAGGCTGCCCCCGGTTCCCCCGAGCGTATATGAAGGGCGGATGACCAGTGGGAAACCGATTTCCTGGGCGATTTCCTTACCTTCCAGGAAAGAGTTGGCAATTTTTGAAGGAGGAATGGGCACATCAATTTGAGCCATTAACTGGCGGAAGGATTCCCGGTTTTCTGTCAGTTCAATAGCGTGCATATCCACACCAATCAGTTTCACCCCGTATTTATCCCAAATGCCCAGTTCACTGGCTTCCTTGCAAAGGTTCAGGGCAGTTTGGCCGCCCATGGTGGGCAATACCGCATCGATTTTTTGCTCTTTCAGGATTTGTTCGATGGATTCTACAGTCAGCGGCAGCAGGTAAATATGGTCTGCAGTAACCGGATCGGTCATGATGGTGGCCGGGTTGGAATTGATCAGCGACACTTCAATGCCTTCTTCCCGAAGGCTCCGGGAAGCCTGCGATCCGGAATAATCAAATTCACAAGCTTGGCCAATGATAATGGGTCCGCTGCCGATAATAAGGACGGATCGAATAGAATTGTCTTTGGGCATGCTGTCCGCTTGTCCGAAAAGTTGGTCAAAATTAGGTGATTTGAGGCGTAATCTTTAATAAAATGACCCTTCAATTTGCCATTGTGGAAAATTTATCAGATTTCATCCTGTGGCTTCTGGGGTATTCGTAGCTTTGAGTGCCGGGAGTGGAAAGCCAGACAGAACATCATTATCTTGAATGGAAGGGTAACCGCCTGCATTACCTGAGATTCGGCCATGGGGCAAAGATTATGCTCGCTTTTCATGGATTCAGCGATGATGCGGGCATTTTTCTTTCATTGGCAGAAACGCTATCCGACCGGTACACTGTGTATGCTTTTGATTTTCCGTTTCATGGGAAAACCATCTGGAATTACCGCCACCCCCTGATCCTTCCCCTGTTTTACCGCATTTTCGACCGTTTTTTGGAAAAAAACCATATAACAAAATTCACCCCGTTCGGATTCAGCATGGGCGGGCGTGTTGCCTTTTCACTCGTAGAACATTATCCGGCCAGGATCGAAGCCCTGATCCTGGCAGCTCCGGATGGCTTGCAAACCCACCGGGTGTTTAACCTGGCTGTTTATCCGGCCTGGGGTCGCTTTCTCTTTCGCCAGGTTATGCGCAGACCGGGTCTTTTCTTTTTCCTTCTGAAAAAGTTGTATGCCTGGGGCCGTATCAGTAAGTTCCTGCATGATTTTACGCTGAATAATATGGACACGGAAGAAAAGCGCAACCGGCTGTATTTTACCTGGATCACTTTGCGGCAGTTTAAGCCGGATATGAGGCACATAAAATACCTGCTGAATGAACACAAAATTCCCGTGCGCCTGTTCTTAGGGCAGCGTGATGAAGTGATCAGCCCGGCAGCCGGTAAAAAGTTTTCCGAAGGGCTGGATAACGTGCAATTGTATGTCGTGCCCAAAGGCCACCGGCTGATTACCCAATCTTTAAACCCGGTGCTTAAACAGGCTTTGAAAGGATTATGATCTGGATGTTCTATACTGCAACTGGATTATTGGCCGGTTACCTGTTTTGGCTAATCCGCCTGCGGTCAGGGTGGCGAAAACTCTCTTGGCAGGAACCGGAAACCGGTGATGCCATTCCGTTTACCGTGCTAATTCCCGCCCGGAATGAAGGCGGTACCCTGCCTGCTTTGCTCCGCGACCTCGCGCGGCAGCAATATCCTCTTCATGCCTTGGAAATCATCGTGGTGGATGACCACAGCGAAGACAGCACACCACAAGTGGCCCGTTCTTTCAGGGGCATTGCATTGGAATGCTTGCAACTGCCCGAGGGGAAGCGGGGCAAAAAAGAAGCCCTGGACAAGGGGATCGCAGCAGCTGCCAACCCCTGGGTTTTCACGCTGGACGCGGACGTACGAATCAGCCCGGACTGGGCCGCAGCAATGGCAAGCCGAATTACAGAAGGAGTAAACCTGATTTGCGGCCCGGTTGCCTGCATGCAACAGCGCGGTTTTCTTTCCGCCTTTCAGCAACTGGATTTTCTGGGTTTGCAATTCGTAACGGCCGGGACATTCGGGAACGGGAAACCCGTTTCCTGCAACGGGGCAAACCTGGGTATCCGGAAAGAGGCCTTCCATGCGGTCGGAGGCTATAAAGGGAACCGGCATTTGTCCTCCGGGGACGATGTGTTCCTGCTGCAGAAGATGGAAAGTGAATTTCCGGGAAGCACCCGTTTTGTAAAACACCCTGCTGCCATGGCCTGGGTCCAACCGCTTGCCTCCTGGCCGGCATTTTTCCGCCAGCGCATGCGCTGGGCCGGGAAATCCATTTATTATCCTGACCGGAAAACATTGCTCCTGCTTGTGGCGGTATACCTGCTGAATGTGTCGCTCTTGCTTTCCATATGGGAGGGTTGGTTCAGCGGACATTGGCTGTGGGTGGGCGCTCTCTGGGGCGCAAAGCTGTTGGCGGAGGGAATGTTCCTGTATCCTCCGGCCCGGTTTTATGACTGTGCTAAAACATTCCGCTGGTTTTTGCCGGTTGGTTTGCTTCATGTGCCTTACACGGTGCTGGTGGGTTTTTTGGGTATCTTTATTCCGGTAACCTGGAAAGGGCGCAGATCACGATAGGAAGGACAGGGGATTCGCAATTATGCTGTTACCAAGAACTCTATGAACCGGGATGACCATATAAAAAGCCCGCTAAACCCGAACCGGCTTGCTTTCAGACGTTTTGTCCGGAACAAATTTGCCCTGGCCGGCCTGATTTTTATTGCACTGGCTGTATTGGCGGCCATTTTTGCCTATACCTTCATTCCTGATAAAACCCAGTGGGCGAACCAGCAGATGATAGAACTTAAATTGCTGAAACCGGGGGCTACAGCCCGGGTGCTGGTTTTCCGGAACAACACCGGGGTGCGCCCGAGGCCGGGCTGGATAGCGGCTTTCCGCGGGCAGCGATTGTTGTACCGCTACATCCCCCTGATCGATTACCAGGTCAGGGACGGGCAATTGCGGATTACCCGCTACATTGGTTTCCCGGACCGTGGCCCGGTGGAGCAATATGCCCTCGCTGATATCCTTTATCCTTTGGGAACTGTGGCCCGAAAACCGGATGGCAGGGTGGTTGTTCACACCCTCGATGGAAAAGAAATAACAACAACCCTGACTGAACTGGAAAATGAAGTGACTGGCCGGCATATCCGGAAAATCCGGTTCTGGCTGGGAACCGATGCCCTGGGGCGGGATTTTTTAAGCCGGCTGGTTTTGGGAATCCGCGTTTCCATGGCGGTAGGCCTGATGGCTGTACTGATCTCCCTGGTTATCGGGGTGGTGCTGGGTTCACTGGCCGGTTATTTCCGCGGTAAGGTCGACCTGGTAATCATGTATGTGATTAACGTGTTTTGGTCGGTACCTACCCTGTTGCTGGCGTTGTCGCTGGCCTTGGTCATGAAAAACGGGCTGACCCAGGTATACCTGGCCATTGGGTTAACCATGTGGATTGAAGTGGCCCGTATCGTCCGGGGGCAATTCCTGCTTTTTCGTGAAATGGATTTTGTAAAAGCCGCACGGGCTATGGCCATTCCCCGGTGGCGGATCATTTTCAGGCATATCCTGCCCAATCTCACAGGTCCACTGGTGGTGGTCATTGCATCCAATTTTGCCGCGGCTATTTTGCTGGAAGCAGGGCTGAGCTTTTTGGGTTTAGGCGTTGCCCGGCCCATGCCATCGCTGGGTATGATGCTCAATGACCATAAAACCTATCTCATTGCCGGGCTGCCGCACCTGGCACTGCTGCCGGGTATCCTGATCAGCCTGCTGGTGCTTGCTTTCTTCCTGCTTGGCAACGGACTGCGAGATGCATTTGATGTGAAATCCAAATCATCTTTAGTTGAAATGCAGTAATTTTGTTTTGCATCATAATTGAATAAGCCCTTGGCTACAACCGAAACATCCGATGTAGGTCAGCTACAAAAAAAGCTCCGGATCAAACAACTGGAAGTTAATTCACTGCTGGAAGTTACCCAGGCCATAAACAATAATCTTTCAGCAGACAAGCTGTTCCGTATCTATGAGTTTATCCTCAGAGCTCAGATCTCGGTGGAGCGCATGAGCGTTTATATCAAGGACAAGGAGTTTTACTGCGTTTGCCAATATGGTTTGGACAATCCGCCTGACCATGATACAGTAATCCGGGAATTACTGAAATACCGGAAGTTGACCATATTGGAAAACGATTATAAAGGGATGCTGAAGGATTATGATATCATCATCCCTGTGTTCCACAAAGACCAGCCCTTGGCTTACGCCTTACTGAGCAAACCGGTCATTGATATGTATGAAACCCTGGATGAAAAAATCAAGTTTATCCAGACCATCACCAATATCATTGTGGTTGCCATTGAAAACAAACGGCTCTTCCGCCTGCAAATCGAGCAGGAACGCTTGAAACAGGAACTGGAACTGGCCGGCCAGGTGCAGTCGCATCTCATTCCCAAGGAGTTGCCGGACAACGATTTCATTCAGATGGCGGCCATTTACCTTCCGCACCGGAACATCGGGGGAGATTATTACGATTATATTGACCGCAATGAAGAAGAACTGGTTTTTTGCATAGCCGATATTTCCGGAAAGGGAGTGGCAGCCGCCATTCTGATGGCGAATTTCCAGGCTATTCTGCGGACTCTTATCAAAGACATGGATAACCTGGTGGAATTCATCCATCGATTAAATGAGCGGGTCCTTGAAATAACCCGGGGCGAAAAATTCGTCACCTTGTTTATTGTACGTTATTTCAAAAAAACCCGGGAACTGGAATATGTCAATGCCGGGCATAACCCCAGCGTGCTGATCCGTGGCGGTAAGGTGGAAATGCTGGAATCCGGCTGCACCATCCTGGGGATGTTTGACCCCCTGGGGGAAGTCGAGCGCGGGCATATCAAGCTCGGGAAGGAAGACGCCATTTTGCTGAATTATACAGACGGCCTGACAGACCTCGAAAACGAAAACGGGGAAAGTTTCAAAATAGAACGCCTGCTGGCTTTCCTCAACGACCATTACGGCAACGATATGAACGAGCTGAACAACCGCCTGATGAATGCTATCATGGATTTCAAAGGCAGACAACCTTTCGTGGACGATATCAGTGTGTTAAGCTGTCGGTTTAAGCGCCCGCTTTAACTGCAGGTGGCAGTTGACCAAAATGGCCAGGCAGGTAAAGAAAAAGGGCCCCACCTTGGGAGTTTCAATCAAATCGCTGAGCATGGTTTGCACAAAGATGGCAGTAAGGCAAAGGATAACGGCTAAAATCCATTGCTGCAGCACGGGATCGCTACTGAGCCGGTAAA
The DNA here is from genome assembly GCA_964422925.1 of uncultured Chitinophagales bacterium. Lineage (GTDB taxonomy): Bacteria > Bacteroidota > Bacteroidia > Chitinophagales > S012-47 > CAYRDC01. The sequence continues at coordinate 40,472 of CAYRDC010000015.1, forward strand.
TCTTCTCCCCGTAGAAAAACATGGCCACCAATAACACGAAAAACAGCAGGAAACCCGGCAGGCCTTGTTCGACCAGCATCAGCAACAGGTAATTGTGAACAGTCGATTTTTCCTTGTTATCGCTGACATAGGTCCGGAAATCATTTACCGTATAGGCTTTGTAATAGGGGTAAAAATTGCCGGGGCCGAAACCCGTGAGGGGCCGGTCGCGAAACATGTACCAGGCAGCAATCCAACGATATACGCGTTCCGCGGAAGATACATCGCTCATGGCAATAGTGGCTTCAAGGTGCCCGCTCAGGCTTTTATGGTAAATGGTTTTTTCATAATCGGGTGAAAAGTTCAGGTACCGGTTGTTCCAGAGAAAAAACGTGATGACTGCCGCCAGTACTAGCCCGCCCCCGAGAGCCGTGATTTTCAGCAGGCGCCACCGGATAATCCATTGTATAGCGATCATAGCCCCAACGGCCAGCCAGGCGCCCCGTGTGTAGCTGAAATAAATTCCGGCCAACATGATCAATAACCCCGCGTTGATCACCATCCGTGTCCAGCTTCCTTCCGCGTACCATTTGCGCGCATACCAGACAAAAGGCAAAACCAGCGTCAGCATGGCGGCATAGCTGACATGATTCTTGAAATATGGCGTTACGGTCCGGTTCACCAGGTCAAATTCAAATCCGTAAGCCGCGTGCCGGGCAATGGTAATTACCGTGAGGATGACAAGGGGAATGAAAACAGCCCAGAAAACCGGCTTGAAATCTACGGGGCGTTTCAGGATTACCCCGCCCATAAACAGGAACACACCCACGTACCAAAGTTTGGCCAGCAGAAATTTAAAGGAGTAAATGAAAGCCACGGAATACATCAATAAAAAGGCAGCCCAAACGATTTGCGCCAGTACCAGCAGAATCAGCGGATGTTTCCAGAAGCCATTTTCAAGGGCATCCGGACGGATGAGCAAATAAATGACAATCACCAGCAACAAACCCACCATCAAAGGTTCTGCCGGCAGGTCAACCGACATGCCGTTGGAAAAGGTGTAATGAATGGATAGCGGCAGGCTGAAGAAGAGGAACAGGTAAATTTTTCTGAAATCCAGTATAGCAGCGGTCACAATCAAAACCACTGCGGGAGCCAGCATGAGCATTTCTTCTTTTAGAAGAATGGCCGAAAAAAGGCTGAGAAGCGTCAGGGCCGCAAAGCCCCACAGCCATTTTTTGATTACCCGGTCAGAGGCAATGTTAGGCATTCCGGATTCCATTGCGAATCTCACGAAACTGTTCAAATATCAATATGCTGAACACCGCAAATAGAAAACCTAGGAAGGTAGCGCTTACCACGATCAGCCAGCGTACGGGGCGGCTTTTCCGGTCGGCCGGCTTGGCTTCCTCTATCACAAACAACGAGGAAAATTCATTGTTTGCCGAAAATTCATACTGATCTTTCAGGGTGCGTAGGTTGTTGTAATCCTTCACCACTTTGCTCGTTGTTTTCCGGAGGATAGTATAGTGAATATCTGTCGTATCCGAAAAGCTGGCCAGGCTGTCGGTCAGGCGCAGCAGTTCTTTTTCTTTGGCTTCAAGCTGGTCCCGGATATTTTCCGAGATCGTTTTGTACCGGTCTGTTACCATGCCCGTGTACAACCGATCGGTCCGGTTCATGATATAATTGGCCATTTCGGCTGCCACCAGCGGGTCACGGTCCCAAACTGATACTTCAATGTTGCCCAGTTCAGTGCGCACGGCCTTGTAGTTGGATAAAAATTCGCGGATCACCTTGGAATGCCATTTCGGGCTGCTGGTGTCAATGCCATAGCGTTCTGCCAAGTTAAATCGATAGATTACATCGCCAATAAGGTCGGAAGAACGGGTTACCGCCAGCATGCGGCTTACATCTTCCTTGCTTCCGAAATAGTTCAGCACCTTGTCGCTGCTTTCCGTACTGAATAATATGACCCGATCAAAAGTGGCAATATTGGACGGGTAAAATATAGCCGTGGACTTATAATAATTGGGCAGCAACAGAGAAATAACCGTGCTGCCCACAGCTGCCAGCACGGTTAGAATGATTAGATATTTTCTCCAGCGCCATAGCTTTCCGAACAAACCGACCAGATTTTCCTGTGAAACCATAAAAATGTAAGTTTTTGCAAAGCTAAAAAATTCACCGCAGGGTGGTTTTCAGGCCCGGGCCGGTTGATCCAGCCAGTCTTTTATCCTGAGTATTCCGGTCAGGAAACCCAACAGCAGCGAGGCGGCAAATCCGGCAGCAGCCGCAATGAACCAATGAACCGGCAGGAATGAAGACAAATAAAACAGAACAGGAATCAGGACCAGGCCTGAAACAAGCGGAAAAACACGCATGAATGGTGTCCTCAGCCGGAATAGATAGATAACAAGGGTTACCTGTACCAGGGCAATTCCCCATTGGGTTACCAGGGTGGCCACGGTAGCTCCCAAGGCCCCGTAGCCGGGAATCAGCATCGCGTTCAGGGCAATGTTTACGACCACTCCGCTTAAGGCCAGGATATTCATTTTTTTGAGTTCACCGGCCGCTGTAAGCAAGGTGCCGAAAATGTACATGGTACTGACTCCCGGAAAACATATCATCAGCCAGGAAAACACCCTGGCCCAATACGCGTCCGCTTCGTGGTAAAGCAGGTGCATCACCGGTCCGGCAAATACCACACAAAAAGAGGCAATGGAAATGGAAAGGACCAGGATATTGCCATAGGAAACCCGGAGCAGGCCCCGGATGGGGATTTGTTTTTTAAGCATGCGGGAAAACATGGGTAGCAATATGGTGGCAAACGCGAAACCGGCCATGTTCACCGCGTCCAATATGCGGTAGGAGGCGGCATAAATACCGGCTTCCTGCGGGCCGTCATTGCCCAGCATGCGCTCCAGCATTACACCATCGATGCGGTTATAAATTGACATGAGCAGTCCCAGGGTGGCAAACGGCAAAGCGTATCGCAAAACTCTTTTGAACAAACGGTAATCCCAGCGGAAGGACAGCGATCCGGCTTTCCAGCGTACGGCTCCAAAGGCCAGAACCGTGGTGACTCCGTAAGCAATGCTTTGCCCGTAAACCAGCCATTCGATCCGGAAAGGCTGTCCGGGATAACCTCCCCAGATCATCACCGAAAGTATGGCAATCATCAGCACCTTATCCGTTACTGATAGCAAAGCATCCAGCCTGAAATGGTGCAAAGCGCTGATGTTGGAGCGGAAATAGAGGATGAAGGAAATGAGTATCTGGTTCAAAGCCAGGAACGCCAGCAGGTGCAGCGAAAAACCGCTGAACCCAACCAAACGGGCAATGGCAAAGGTAACCAGCAGGTAAAGGACCGCCAGCAGGAACTTGGCTATGAAGATGTTGGGCAGCAGGTGTTTTACCAGCGATTCGTGCCGCGCCACAGCGCGGTTGTTAAAAGCGTTTATGCCAAAGTCCAGGATAATGTGGAAGAGAAAGGAGAAGTTGAAAATGGCGAAGTAGGCTCCGTACGTGCCCGTGCCCACCAGGTTCTGGACGGTACGGTCAATGCCGAAAATCCAGAAAGGTTTAACCAGCAGGTTTACCAGGATGAGAAAAGCCAGGTTTAGGAGGAATTTACGCTTCATGCCTACCGGGTAAAAGTAATTAAATAGCATTAGATTTGAGCAGCACTGCGCGTATGAGAATAGCGGTTAACACGCGGTTATTGCTCCCTGGCAAACTGGAGGGAATCGGATGGTTTACTTATGAAACCTTGCAACGCATCGTCAGGAGTCACCCGGAACATGAATTTCATTTCTTATTTGACCGTCCCTATAGCCGTGAATTCCTTTTTGGCCCCAATGTAACGGGCCATGTCATTCCACCCCCGGCCCGCCACCCACTGCTTTGGTATCTGTGGTTTGAATGGTCCCTCCCGGGAAAGCTCAAACGGATTAAGCCGGATGTATTTTTATCTCCGGACGGATTCCTGAGCCTGAAATGCCGGGTCAAAACCCTGATGGTAATGCATGACATTGCCTTTGAGCATATGCCGCAAAATGTGCCGCTCCTGGTTCGCTGGTATTACCGTCATTTCTCACCGCGGTACGCGGCAAAAGCTACCCGTATTCTCACGGTCTCGGAATTTTCGCGGAAAGACATTGCAGAGCGGTATAGCGTTCCCCTTGGAAAGATTGACGTGGCGCCTAATGGGGTCAGCAACATATTCCAGCCCCTGTCACAGGATGAGCAGTTGGCCATCCGAAGCGCCTGGACAGACGGATTGCCTTTTTTTCTGTTTGTATCGGCCCTACAGCCACGGAAAAATTTGCCGGGATTGCTGAAAGCCTTCGACCGGTTCCGCGCCAGGAACCCGGAGGCTAAAGTGAAATTGTTGATTGTGGGAAGCCGGTATAAGATGCATGCGCAGATTGAAAAAACCCTTAAGGAGATGAAATTCGCGGAGAATGTGGTAATGGCCGGGCACATGGACCGGGAAACCCTGGCCGCGGTCACCGCTTCGGCTATGGCCATGGCTTACGTGTCTTACCTGGAAGGATTTGGTATCCCCATCCTGGAAGCCATGAAAAGCGGCACCCCGGTGATCTGCTCCAATACCTCCAGCATGCCGGAAGTGGCCGGAGGGGCCGCGCTTTTGGTGAATCCTCATAACCCGGATGATATGGCCAATGCTCTGGAAAAAATCTGGAAAAACAGTAACCTGCGCACGGAACTGGTGCGGAAAGGCCTTGCCCGGGCGAGGGATTTTACCTGGAACGTCTCCGCTGAAAAAGTATGGCAGGCCCTGATGAAGACGGTTGACAGCTAATGGGATTGATTGTCCAGGAAACGGACGGTTTTTTCAATGTCCCGGTACAAAACCCTGTCAGCAGACAAAGGCGGAACCACCGTCCGGTAATTCCGCAGGAAAGCTTCTATCACGCTTCCGCTCTGCATGGGCCTTCTGAACTCCATGGCCTGGGCTGCTGTCAGCAATTCGATGGCCAGGATTTTTTTCAGGTTCTCCATGATGCGGATGGCTTTGTTGGCGGCATTGGCTCCCATGCTCACATGATCTTCCTGGCCGTTGCTCGAAGGAATGGAATCGGCCGAAGCCGGATAGCATAATTGTTTGTTTTCACTCACGAGGGCGGCAGCGGTGTACTGTGGAATCATCAGGCCGGAATGCAGCCCGGAATTTTTGACCAGGAAGGGGGGAAGGTCCCTTTCCCCGGAAAGCAGCTGGAAAGTTCTTCTTTCGGAAATATTGCCCAGCTCGGCCAGGGCAATGCCCAGGAAATCCAGTGCAAACGCCAGGGGTTCTCCATGAAAATTGCCTCCCGAAAGGATTAGCCCTTCCTCCGGGAAAATGCTTGGATTGTCCGTAACACTGTTGATTTCCGTTTCGAGCGTTTGTCCGGACTGTTTTAATACATCCCGCACGGCACCGTGTACCTGGGGTATGCACCGGAAGCTGTAAGGATCCTGGATTTGCGATTTGGGCATACTGCATATAGAGCTGTCGCGGAGCAGCCAGCGGATATTGGCAGCTGTAATTTGTTGCCCTTCATGGGGACGTATGTGATGGATGAGTTCCGCGAAAGGTTCAATCCGGCAACACCAGGCATCCAGCGAAAGGGCGGCCACCATTTCCGCGATGGCAATGTAATTGGTGGCTTCGTTCAGGACATAAGCCAGGCAGGCTGACATATATTGCGTGCCATTGATCAGCGCCAGCCCTTCCTTCGACTGGAGGGATACAGGTTCCAACCCTTCCTGTCTGAGGGCCTCTGCGGCCGGTATGCGTTTGCCTTTGTACCAAACTTCTCCCAAACCGATCAAGGGAAGGCTCAAATGAGCCAGCGGGGCCAGGTCACCCGAGGCGCCCAGGCTTCCCTGAGTGTACACGACCGGCAGGATATCCCGGTTAAATAGCTTAATCAGCAAATCCATGGTTTCGGGGCTGATACCGGAATATCCCATAGCCAGCGACTGGATTTTCAGCGCCATCATCAGGCGCACCACCTGGGCCGGTGCTTCTGGGCCTGTTCCGCAGGCATGTGACATCAGTAAATTATGCTGGAGCTCCCGTATCTGCCCCGCGGATATCCTGACATCACATAAATCTCCAAAACCCGTGTTAATGCCGTAAAAGAGGTCATCCGATTCGCTTAACTTACGATCCAGGAAATCGCGGCTTTTTTTTACCCGCTCACTGGCCGCTTCGCTCAACCTGATTTCCGGGCCCTGCTGCAGGATTTCCAGGTCCGCCAGGGTTAACCGGTGGTCGCCTATGGTAAAGGATGCCGTCACGTGTTTTGTAATTTTTGGATGATGGATTCAATGGGCAGTTGTTCCTGGTTTCCTGTGGCCATATCCCGCAAACCGTATTTTTCCTCCTGCATTTCCGTTTCCCCAACGATGACCACCCATGGAATACGGCCGGCATTAGCATATTTCATTTGTTTTTTCATTTTGGCCAGGTCCGGATACAGTTCCGAAGCAATGCCGGCCTCTTGGAGTTGTACCAGCAATCGCAATCCATGCGAGCGGGTGGTCTCGTCAAAATGCGCGATGAGCACCATGGGGCCCGAGCGGACCGTAGCCGGGAAAAGCCCCAGTTCTTCCATCACATCATAGATCCGTTCCAGGCCGAAGGATATGCCGACCCCCGGAACACCTTCCAGGCCGAACAGTCCGGTCAGGTTGTCGTAACGGCCGCCACCGCAAATGCTTCCTATGCTTACGTCCCGTGCGCTTATTTCAAAAATGGTTCCGGTGTAGTAATTCAGCCCCCGGGCCAGGGTAAGGTCGAAAGAAAGGGTGGTGTGTTCGTGGCGGAAAGCGTTGAAAATGAATTCCAAGGCTTGCAGGCCCTGCTCTCCGCTTGCCTGTCCGCGAAGGGCATCGGCAGCTTTCTCCATGGGAGATATACCGTCATTAAGGAGTGTGGAGAGGAAATCTGTCAGCCCTTCCGGGAATCCTGTATCCCGCAGACCGGCACATACGCCATCGATTCCGATTTTGTCGGTTTTATCGAGCCAGGTGGTGAATTCCGTAAACCGGTTGCCGATCCCGAAGGTTTCTGCCAGGCCTTCCAGGATTTTCCGGTGGTTGAGCCGGATGCGCACGGGAATTTTCAGGTCGCCCAGGGCCCTGTCAGCAATCCGGATTAGCTCCACCTCATTCATCAGGGAATCGCTGCCGATAATGTCCACGTCACATTGCCAGAACTCCCGGTAGCGGCCTTTTTGCGGGCGGTCTGCCCGCCACACAGGTTGTATCTGGTAGCGCTTGAACGGAAAAGTGATTTCATGGCGGTGCATGACCACGTAGCGGGCCAGCGGTACCGTCAGATCGTACCGCAACCCTTTTTCTGCGATATAGGATTGCAGTTTCCGGCTATCACCCGATTGCAAAATATCCGGTTTTACCCCGGATAGAAAATCCCCGCTGTTCAGAATCCGGAAAAGCAGTTTATCACCTTCTTCCCCGTACTTGCCCGTCAGGGTTTCCATCAGCTCCATGGCCGGGGTTTCAATGGGATGGAATCCAAATAATTCAAAAACATGGCGCAGTTTCCCGGTGATGTACTGCCTGCGCAGCACCTGGACCGGGCCAAAATCACGGGTTCCTTTGGGTATGGCAGGTTTCATGTTCTGTTTTTCCTGAGGGCAGACGGGGCATGTTGTTCAATCAGCGCGTTCGTGGCAATATCCAGCAGCTGGTACACCTGTTCAAACCCATCATCATCCCAGTAGGGATCGGGTACGCTGCGATGCTTGCCGGGATAAGGGATGTCAAGGAGTAGTTTTACCTTTTCCCGGTCTTTGTCGTTGCGGGCCAGGTCCATAACTTCCCGGTAGTTGGACTGGTCCATGGTTAGGATCAGGTCAAACCGGTCAAAATCACCCGCCCTGAACTGCCGGGCTCGTAAATCGCTGATATCCGTCCCGTGCAGGCGCATGGCCAACACCGCCCGCGCGTCCGGGGCTTCCCCTATATGCCACGAACCGGTACCGGCTGAATCCACTTCCCAATCAAGCCCGTATCGCCTGATCTTTTCCCTGAGTATTCCTTCGGCCATAGGCGACCGGCAAATATTGCCCAGGCAAACCATCAATATCTTCATCCGGTAAAAATAGAAATTTTCAGTGCTGAAATGCACTTTGAAAATTCAAGCATGCTTTCCGCTTTTGCAGACTTTTACCCGGAATACTGTTTTTGCGGTCCGTACTACGGCCACCAATGAGTATGGCGCTTCAATAAGGCATTGCCGGACCTTTCGACTGAAAAAACCTGTACCTGCTGCAGGCTTACTAACTTTGTCCTGCATGAACGCAGTGAAATACCAGGCTGGGGATACTATTGCCGCCATTGCTACGCCACCGGGCACCGGGGCCATCGGCATGGTGCGCCTGTCGGGGCCTGATGCCATCCGCCTGGCCGGAAGCGTATTCCGCGGGGCCGGACTCGAAAAGGCTCCCGGGTATTCCGCCCACTTCGGGCAGATTGTTGACGGGGAGCGCCTGCTGGACGAAGCAGTAGCCATCCTTTACCGGGCCCCGCGCTCCTATACCGGGGAAGATATGGTGGAATTCAGCTGCCACGGCTCACCCTATATCCTGCAGTCCGTGCTGCAACTGCTGTTGAGCAAGGGGGCCCGCCTGGCCGGTCCGGGAGAATTCACGATGCGCGCGTTCCTCAATGGCAAGCTCGACCTGAGCCAGGCCGAAGCCGTGGCCGACCTGATTGAGGCCCGGACGGAGGCCTCACACCGGGCAGCCATCAGCCAGATGCGGGGCGGTTATGCCAGCGAACTGCGTTCCTTGCGTGAAAAGCTGGTGCATTTTGCCTCCCTCGTGGAGCTGGAACTCGATTTCAGCGAAGAGGATGTAGAATTTGCCCAGCGCGACCAGCTGCTGGATACCGTCCGGCAGCTGAAGCAGGTCACTTCCCGCCTTATCAAGTCCTTTGCCCTCGGCAATGCCATCCGCGAGGGAGTGCCCACTGTCATTGCCGGTCGGCCCAATGCCGGGAAATCCACCCTGCTCAATGCCCTGTTGCGGGAAGAACGGGCCATCGTCTCCGAAATCCCGGGCACCACGCGCGATACCATCGAGGAAGTGCTGAACCTGCAGGGCATCCTCTTCCGGCTGATCGATACTGCCGGTCTGCGCGATGCGGCCGATGCCCTGGAAGCCATGGGCGTGCAGCGCACCCTCGAGAAAATCCACCAGTCGGCACTGGTGATCTATGTGTTTGACCCCATTGGCTCCACGCACCAGGACGTGGAGGAAGGGCTACGGCAGATCCCGGAGGGGGTGCCGGTGCTGCTGGCCGCCAGCAAATGCGACCTGACGGAAGCTGCGGAAGTGGTGGCGGACTTCAAAGGGCTGCCCAACCTGTTTGTGCTTTCCGGGAAAACCGGGGAGGGCCTGCAGGCCCTGGAGGAAGCCATGGTGCAGAGCATCATGAGCGAGGAAATCAGCCCGGAAAGCCCCATCGTGACCAGTCTGCGCCATGCCGAAGCCCTGCAAAGGGCCCTGGCGGCCCTGCATGACGTGGAAGCCGGGCTGCAGGAAAAACGCTCGGGCGAGCTCCTGGCCCTCGACATCCGCGTGGCCCTGGACGCCCTGGGCACCATCACCGGGGAAGTGACTACCGATGACCTTCTGGAGAATATCTTTTCGAGGTTTTGTATCGGGAAGTAATTTTTAATACCCCTTCGTTTTATGCTGATTTCCAGAAATTTAACTGAAAGTGAAGGTTGCTCAGGGCCTTGAATATTATAACTTTATATGTAATCTAATTTAGTTTACAAGCAGGGGTCCCACCATTCAGAAACTTGAACAAGTCGATTTGTTGCTTTAGTTAACGAATAGTCCAGTCAAAAGCAGGAAGGATTTAAATTGTGTCAATTACATGATTGATGAATCACTGGTTTAAGTTGTAACCGTAAGCCGGAATATGGTTAATGGTCTGATTCTTCGCTCATCTTTACCACAAATGCATCAACAGCAGAGAAGGGAAGCGTGCAGATTCATACTTACGAATAAATGAATGATTTATTAATAAATGTGTTCTTTTATGAATGCTGTGGATTATTGGTTATTGGAAAAATAAACTATGTCAACAAAACTTATTGATTATGCAGGTTCTTAAAGATTTTACGTACAAATGACTGTATTATTTCCTTCCGTACATTTTAAAAGGATAAATTACCGCATGATTGTGCGTCAGAAAAAAATATATTACAGGTCTATTGACTGAAACGATTATGAAATGCTTGTTAAAATATGCGTTAGCGTTTCTTTCGCTTAATTGTCCTTATAGCTTATATGCTCAGGCACCTGATACCTTATGGACGAAGACGATTGGAGGTGTGGATTGGGAATGGGGTAGATCAGTACAACAAACCATAAATGGAGGATACATTGTAACAGGATGCACTTATTCTTTTGGAAATGGGGAAGGCGATATTTATCTGTTATATATAGATGCGACAGGAAAGATGCAATGGTCAAAAACTTTCGGAGGAGCTGATAATGATGAAGGTTATTCAGTGCAGCAGACTAGCGATGGTGGATTTATCATTGCAGGAAAGACATATTCTTATGGTGCAGGAAGTAGTGATATAATACTTCTCAAAACAGATGCAAATGGAGACTCGATTTGGGCAAGAACTTTTGGCGGTACTGATATGGATGAAGCTTACTCGGTACAGCAGACAATGGATGGTGGATATATTCTTACAGGAATTACAATTTCGGATAGTACCGGCCTTAGTGATATTCTTCTCCTTAAGACAAACCCAAATGGAGATTCTTTATGGGCAAAGACTTTTGGTGGAAATCAACTAGATATAGGCGAATCAGTACAGCAGACAGCCGATAGTGGATATATTATTGTAGGATACACTTTATCCTATGGAGCAGGTGGTGATGTTTATATTATAAAGACAGATATTAATGGTGATACAATTTGGACAAAAATCTATGGTGATGTGTTTACTAATTACGGTAGATCAGTCCAGCAGACAACAGATAGCGGATATATCATCACAGGATATACAGATCCTTATTGGGGAACGACTTATGCGTTTCTTATAAAAACTGACGTTAATGGCGATACAATATGGACTAAAAACTATCATAATGGCATGGGGATTGGTTCTTTTGTACAACAAACAACTGATGGTGGGTATATTATTGCAGGTTATAATTGGAGATACGGGTTCAATAGTTATGATGTTTTTCTAATTAAAACAAATGCAATTGGTGATACAATTTGGACAAAGACAATAGGTGGTGCCGCTGATGATGGAAGCTATTCGATTCAACAAACAAATGATGAAGGCTATATTGTTACAGGTTGGACCAAATCTTATGGTGCAGGCAAACACGATGTCTATCTGATAAAGTTAAAACCTGAAAGCAATGGTATTGAAGAAGTGACAAACAATAATTTCGTTTTAATATCTAATCCTGAACCCAATCCCTTCTTTAATCGAACGACTATAAGATATACATTGCAAAAACAGACTGATTTGAAGATAGATATTTATAATCTGACAGGACAGAAAATAAAAGAATTATTTTCCGGGAGGCAATATCCGGGTAGTTATCAAATATGCTGGGATGGAACAGGAAATCGGGGGGAAAAACTTTCAAGTGGAATATATTTTTTGGTAATAAAAGAATTTAATAGCCAAACGAACAGGAAACTATTACTATTAAGGTAATTAAAAAAAACACATAGAAAAAACATGGATAAATTAAATCGATGGGATAGTTCACATGCAGTTTGAGGTCCTTGAGTGGATTGCGTTCTATAGTGCCCCATGCGAAATATACATTGCAGATAGCAAAGTTCCGCGAGTGGTCTATTTTAGCACCGGTGTCCTGACGAGCCCTTTGGGCTGTCACGATGCTGATTATAGCGTCAGCATAACTTAAACCTTTCAATAATGGAAAGTTTGAAACTTTTCTAAATCAAAATAACAGGAAAACCATCAGCCCCCGATAGGGATTTTAATTGATTTGGCATAAGTTACAAATGTAAGTCGGGATGTGGTTGTAGGTTTATCCCTCCGCACATTGCTACCGCAAAGATCAATAACAGCCGAAAATAGAAAGACCACATTAAGCGTAACTCCTGAGATATCCGTAATCAAGGTATTTGTTACTCGCAATATTTTTAAAATGTTTGCTTATATTGCAATTTCAAAGCGGGTCAATATTCCTTAATTTGTTGCGATGAGAATTCTAATTTTTGCGACAATGATTGTGCTTACTGTTTTAGCAAGGTCTCAGCAGTTAGGCAATCTTTATTTTGAAAATGAAAAAGTGGTTTACAGAAAAGTGTTTGAGGTAGATACGATTAATGCTGATGAATTACAAAAAATGCTTGAAAATCATCTAATAAGAATACCTGCAGTAAAAGAATTACAATATATTGGGGAATTCATCGGAATCATTAATGGTATGTTTGTAGATGTAGATAAGTACTTAGGTAAACGATTGACCTATTGGAGTGAATTATCAAAGCCAATGGATGCTAAGATGAAGATACAAGTAAAAAATGGACGATATAGGGTGATTATTGAGGAGATAAAGTTTATTAATCCATCACCTTATTCTGTATTTTCATTAGACATAATTGCATCAGAAAGGAATCTTAAAACAACACTGAGCAGTAATTTCTATAAAAGGTCTTTAGGCTATTTGGATCAGTTCCTAACAGATTTATTTACACTTAAGATTGAATCATTTAACCAGGATGACTGGTAAATAGTGTAAATACATAGGATTATTATTCTAACCTTTTATATTTTCTGCTTTAGAATGCGCTTTAGTGAGTCGGCCTATATCTGGATCTTAAAAAGATAAAATTTAGTTAAATTGGATCCGGATCATTAAAAAACACTAACATGAAAACTTTTTGTTGGGTCATCGCCTTATTAGGATCAATTGCTGCTGGGGCAGTATTTGTTGAAATGATGTCTGTGGCAACAAGTGCCCCACAGGAAGCTGCTGGTGCAGCAATAGCAGTGGGTATTGCAATAATCCCTTATGTGCTAGCAAGAGCAGTTTCAGAACTAAGTAAGTGAAATATAGAAATTCGTGTAAAGTAGGCCTGGCTTTTTATAGCCATATAAACTGATTTTTGGGAATAATGTATTGCTAATTTACATCCTGTCCCTTGATATCCGCGTGGCCCTTGACGCCCTGGGCACCATCACCGGGGAAGTCACCACCGATGACCTCCTCGAAAATATCTTTTCACGGTTTTGTATCTGGAAATAATCCTCTGCGCATCCTGACAAAAAGTTCATCCCGGAAAAGATGCTCAATGTGGGCTGTCGTTTAACCTTGATTTGCAGGTTTTTTTGGCAAAACTTGCAATTTACTCAATGAGTTGAGTAAAATTACTCAGTGCTCTGAGTAAAATGACCGGGTATTAAATCAGGGGCTTTTGCTTTTATCCTCAGCGTCTCCGTTTTTAACGGGAAAAGTGTAAATATGTCGATTATGATCGACATATTTACGTAAATTTGTCGATTATGATCGACAGATTAATCATTCCACGGATTATAAAATGGCTCTCTAAGGGCAAGATGATTCTGATTTTAGGCGCCCGGCAAGTCGGAAAAAGCACGTTGCTGAAACAACTGGAAGAAGCACTTCAGGAAAATGCTGTTTGGATTAATGGGGATAACCCGGAAGACAGGGCGCTTCTGCAAAATGTTAATTCCCGTACTGCGCAACAATTGTTCAAGCCGGGTCAATTGGTTTTTTTGGATGAAGTGCAGCGGATACCGAATGCCGGTTTGTGCCTGAAAATTATTTACGATCACGTTAATGGAATCCGGTTGGTGGCTACTGGATCAAGTGCCCTTGAACTGACCGATCAAATCAAAGAAGCCTTAACCGGCAGGAAGATGGAATTCAGATTATTTCCGCTTTCTCTGGCGGAGTTGGAAACATGTATCTCCAAACTGGACTTAATCAAACAGCTGGAAACCCGGATTTTGTTTGGGAATTATCCGGAGGTAATTAATAATCCCGGGGATGAGAAAGAAATATTATTACAGCTTGCCTCGGATTATTTGTTTAAAGATGTTTTTTCAATGATTGGTTTGAGAAAACCGCTTCAACTGGAAAAACTTGTGCAGGCAATTGCTTTACAAATAGGCAATCAGGTATCGAACCGGGAATTATCTCAGTTAACTGGTTTGGACAATGGAACAGTCGAGCGCTATTTAACACTCCTGGAAGAGGCATTTATCATTTTCAGGTTACCCTCGTTTGCCAGGAACCTGAGAAATGAGCTGAAACGGTCCAGAAAAATTTATTTTTATGATACCGGAATCAGAAATGCCTTGATTAATCGGTTTCAACCTTTTAATCTCAGAGATGATATCGGAGTCCTTTGGGAAAACTTTTTTATTTCCGAGAGATTGAAAATGCACCATTATTCGGGCCGGTACGTCAATATGTATTTCTGGCGCACCCATCGTCAGCAGGAACTTGATCTTGTGGAAGAACAGGAAGGTAAACTTTCTGCTTTTGAGATAAAATGGAATCCGAAAGCGCGAAAAAGAATCCCGCATATATTTCAAAAATCATATCCGGAAGCAAATGTTCAATGGGTGCACCGGGAAAACTTTTGGCAATATTTTTAGTTTATTCCTGAACATTGTCTAATGCCCGGGAGGGAGAGTTGTTTTCTGAGCGCATTTATAATACTACCATCTTCCTTATTTGTTTGCCATAACCGGTATCAACAGAAAGCAGGTAAATGCCGGGTTTCAGCCCGGACAGGTCAATAGTGAGCGTACGGGTTCCCGCTGGTTTTTCCCAGGCAGCCACCAGCCGGCCGCTCAGGTCGCGGAGGCGGATGACGGCCGCGGGGTCCTGCACGGTTTCCAGTACCAGGTGGTTTGCGGCCGGGTTCGGGTAAAAGCGGAACCCGGAAAGTTCCTGTACCGGTTTCATGGTCAGCCCGGTGACTTCCGCTGAATCATTCTGGATATATATGGTGTCTTCCATGATAATCTGCCGGCAGTCATCGCAAAGAATCCGTTTCAGGAAAAGGCCTTCCCTTTCCAGCCGGTAATCCACCGGGAACACCCCGTGCCCTCCGCCCGGGAGGTAATCCAGTTCGTAGCAACCGTTGAGCGATTCCATTCGCTGCTGCATTGGCAGTGAGCCGTACAGTTCGGGCGCATTCGGGCAGTTATAGGCGGCCCCGAAGACGTAGGGCACAATCTGGTCGTTGGTGCCGTGCATCATCATAAGCGGCACCTGGTCCTGGCCGGTGATCAGGGTCGTATCCGGCAGGCCTCCCCACAGCGATATCACGCCCCGTATGCGGAAGGATTCCGTGAACACATTGCCGGAAGAATCCAGCGGCCCCAGCAGGCCGTGCAGGTCAATGGTGTCAATGAGCGTGTCGAGTTCCACTTGCTGGGCATAGGCCATCAACAAAGATATGACGGCCCCAGCGCTGGAACCGCCAATGAACAGGTAATTGGTGTCGATATGAAAGCTGTCGGCAAAATGCACAAAATACCGCATGGCCGCGTGCGCGTCCTGAAGGGCCCGGTACATGGCCATCACCTGCTGGCCATAATTCCCGTCACAATGCGAAGGTCCGGTCCCGATATCCCATCCCACGCGGTAATTAATACTGGCTGACACATAGCCTCTTTGCGCCATCACGATGGCCGGGTAATCCATTACAGCTTTATCACCCGTCCAGAAGCCTCCACCGTGTATCCACATGACAAAAGGCAGATGCGAAAAAGTATCAATGGCAGTATGCGGCATGAACAAATCATACGTCAGCGTGTCGGGTTGCCCCAGCCAGTCTGTAGCCGTCCCGTAAATGCCATTGAAGCGATGATGCAATTCAGGATAAGTAAAAATCCGGGCTGTGTCAAACCGGCCCGGAAGGCAATAATCCTGGGCTGAAAGCAGGGAACCGATAAAAAAAATCAGAAAAAGTTGAATCGTCCTTCTCATGCTGACATTTAGAGGGTTAAGTTAAAGAATACCTGGCATCCACACCCCAGGGAAGGTTAAATCTTCATGCAATACTTGCAAAGTTTACCCAAATGGGTAACTTTACGGCATGGCCCAAAACCCCACCAAAGAAAAGCTTATCCGTGTAGCGGAAGCCGTGTTCCATGAAAAAGGGTTTGACGGGGCCAGGATGCGCGACATTGCCGAGCGGGCCAGCATCAATAAGGGATTGTTGCATTATTATTTCCGCACCAAGCAAAAATTGTTTGAGAAAGTTTTTGCACTGGCTTTCGGGAAGATGGCCGGCCGAATCAATGAAATTCTTGACCTGAACATTCCCCTGATTGACAAGCTTGAATTGTTCGTGGATCGTTACCTCGATTTCCTGGAAGCCCATCCACATTTGCCTTTGTTCGTCATACACGAGCTCAACCGCAGGGGACACGATTTTCCGGCTGCCCTGCTTGCGGAGGTAAAGCGGCCTGCCGTGCAACAGTTTAGGCTGCAGATCAATGAGGCGGTTTCGGCCGGCATTATCAGGCCGGTGGACCCCGAACAGCTGATGGTTCACATCATCGGCATGTGCATTTTCCCCATTGTCGCCAGCCCCATGATCCAGAACCTGATGGGCAAGTCGAAGGAAGAATTTGATAAACTCCTGGGGGACAGGCGGCAGGCGGTGAAACAATTTTTACGCATGGCATTATTGCCAGAAAACTAAAACCCGGATAACATGAAAAGGGTCATTTTTATTTTTTGGATCGCTTGTACCCGGATTTTGCCCGGGCAGGAGCTGCAGATTAGCTTATCGCAGGCTTATGACATGGCCATGGGCCAGCGGCCGGCAGCATTGGTACCGGGGCTGTTGCGCGAATCAGCAGGAGCCCGGCAGGAAGCGTTGGGAACTGCCTATATGCCCCAGCTCAGCCTGGCCGGACGGGCCACTTACCAAACCGATGTCATCAGTATTCCGGAGCTGTTTCCCGGCATGCCGGGTTTTGAAATATCCAACGACCAGTACCGGGCTACACTGGATGTGCAACAGCTCCTGTGGGATGGCGGCCGCGTAAAGGCCGCTCAAAACCTGATACGCACTGAAGCCGAGACCACCATTGCAGAGCAGGAGGTGACCTTGCAGGGTGTCAGGAAGCAAGTGAACCAGGCGGTAATAAGCCAGTACCTCGTTCAGGCCCAGATGGAATCCTTGCGTACGATTAAGCAAACCCTGCTGGCCCGGAAAAAACAACTGCAATCCGCTTTTGAAAACGGTATTGTCCCTTCAGCGGAACTGGATCGTATTGAAGTAGAGATTCTGCAAATTACCCAGCAGCTCCGGTCGCTGGAAGGAAATCGACAGGCCGCGCGCAGGAGCCTGAATCATTTACTCGGGTTGCCGGATTCTGCCCGGGTTATTGTGCGCGCGGATTTTTCAGAAATTCCTGAGTCAGCCGGTTATGCCGGGCGTGCGGAGCAACAGGTTTTCACAAACCGCCTCCATTTCCTGGATGCACAAAGCGACCTGAGTCAGAAAAGCCGTTATCCGAAAGTGGCTGCCTTTGTGCAGAGCGGCTACGGGCGGCCGGGGCTGAACCTGCTGGACGACAGCTTCCAACCCTGGGCGGTGGCCGGAGTCACTTTTTCCTGGCAATTATGGGACTGGGGTAAATCCAGGAAAGAAGCCCAAGCCATTGCGCTGCAGAAGGAAGTGGTCCGCCAGCAACAACTCGACTTTGAGCACAACCTGGAAACCGCCCGCGTCTCCCTGCTGGCCCGTATGGATGCCCTGAAAAATAACCTGGCAACAGATGATTCGATCATTCAGTTGCAGCAAAACATCAGGCAAAGCGAGACCGAACGGCTGGAGCAGGGGATAAGCCTAACAGCCGATTATATAGCTGCCGTCCAGGCTGAAAAAAAAGCCCGGCTTCAGAAGAATTTGCATGAAGCACAGTTGATGGAACTGCAGCTCGAATACCTCAATTTACTTGGATTACCGAAAATCAACTAACATGAAGAAAACTAATCAGGCCCTGCTGGTTGTCACACTGGTATGGCTGCCGGCTTGCCAGTCGCAGCAACATGAGGCGGATGCCTATGGCAATTTTGAAGCTACGGAGATCAATGTGTCGGCCGAAGTAGCAGGTAGGATATTGTACCTGGACGCGGAGGAAGGCTTGCCCTTGGATTCCGGGCAGGTGGTCGGCCTGGTGGATACCATGCCCCTGCACCTGCAACTGGAACAGCTAAAAGCCAACCGTCAGGCCATTGCGGCCCAATCAGAACCCGTAGTGGCCCAAATGGATGTATATGAAACCCGGCTTGCCCATCTGAAATCGGAATTAGCCCGTTTTCAGAAACTGCTGGCCTCGGGGGCAGCTACCCAAAAACAGGTGGATGACCTCGCCAGCCAGGTGGAGGTTACGGAAAGCCAGATCAAAAGCATTGCCGCTCAGCACGCGCCTATCATCAGCCAGGTGAGGGCAGTGGATGCCCAGATGGCATCACTCCGCGATAAGATTAACCGCTGTCGCATCGTGAATCCCTCAGCAGGCACGGTGCTGGTCAAGCTGGCTGAACCGGGCGAACTGGCCGCGCCAGGCAAAGCGCTTTACCGCCTTGCCCGGCTCGACTATTTGTATCTGCGGGCCTATGCTTCCGGAGCCCAGCTGGCTTCCTTTGCCATAGGCGATACGGTCAGGGTTTGGATCGACAAAGACCGCAAAACCGACCAGTCGCTCCAGGGGCGTATTACCTGGGTTTCTTCCGAAGCCGAGTTTACCCCCAAAATCGTTCAAACCAAGGAAGAACGGGTGGACATGGTGTATGCCTTTAAAGTCCGGGTCGAAAATGACGGAAGGTTGAAAATCGGGATGCCGGGCGAAGTGGAATTCCTGAAAAAATAACGGTTTTGATACAGCTCGAAAAAGTAAGCAAGCAGTATGGTAAGGTCAGGGCGCTGCAGGATGTGAGTTTTACGGTGGAAACCGGAACACTCTTTGGACTGATCGGGCCGGATGGAGCGGGAAAAACCACGTTGTTCCGGATCCTGGCCACCCTGATCCTGCCGGACAGCGGCAGGGTATCGGTTCTCGGCCTTGACCCGGTGAAAGATTACCGCGCCCTGAGGCTGAAGCTGGGGTACATGCCCGGGCGATTCAGCCTTTACCCGGACCTGACCGTCCGCGAAAATCTGGACTTCTATGCACGGGTCTTCGGAACTACTGTCCGCGAAAATTACAATCTGGTGCGCCCGGTGTATCATATGCTGGAACCGTTTGAGAACCGCAGGGCCGGGCAGTTATCGGGCGGCATGAAGCAGAAGTTGGCACTTTCCTGCGCCCTTATACACCGGCCGGAGGTTTTATTGCTGGACGAGCCAACCACCGGGGTGGACGCGGTTTCCCGCAAGGAATTCTGGGATTTGTTGCAGGAGATTCGGCAAACCGGCATTACCATATTAGTTTCCACGCCTTACATGGACGAAGCCACCCGCTGCCAGCGCGTGGCCCTTTTCCAGGAAGGCCGCATTTTGGCGGTTGACACACCGGCAGGTATCATGAAGTCGTTTCCGCGGCCGCTTTACGGGCTGCGTACCGACAATACCTACAGTCTGCTGGAAACCTTGCGCCAGTGGCCGGGCGCCCGTTCAGTGCATCTTTTTGGTGATTCTGTCCATTTATCGGCTGACCGGCAGCCGGAAGAAATGGAAGAATTACACCGCTGGCTGAAGGCAAGAGGCTTGGCGGATGTAGAAATTCAGTCTCTGGATTCCGGCATTGAAGATTGTTTTCTCGAACTGCTGGCTAAACACAACGGACATGGCTGAACCTGTAATCTACACCCGGGAACTGACCCGGAAATTCGGTGCTTTCACGGCCGTTGACCGGATCAGCTTTGAAGTGGAAAAAGGAGAAATTTTTGGATTCCTGGGAGCTAATGGAGCCGGGAAAACCACCGCCATTCGCATGCTCTGCGGGTTGTTAAAACCCACAAGTGGTGAAGCAGTGGTAGCCGGCTGGGACATACGCAGGCACCCGAACCGGGTCAAACAGCGAATCGGTTACATGAGTCAGCGGTTTTCACTCTATGAAGACCTGACAGTAAAGGAAAATATTTACCTCTACGGGGGGATTTACGGCCTGAAACCCCGGCAGCTTAAAAAGGCCGCTGCCCGACTGGTGGATGAAGTGGGCCTGGCCGGCCTGGAAAACCGTCTGGTCAGCGACATACCGCTCGGCTGGCGGCAGAAACTGGCCTTTTCCGCAGCCCTCATCCACGAGCCGGATATTGTTTTCCTGGATGAACCGACCAGTGGAGTGGACCCCATCACACGGAAGCAATTCTGGGAAATGATTTACCGGATTGCTGCACAGGGAACCACTATGTTCATTACCACGCATTACATGGATGAGGCCGAGTACTGCAACAGGGTGTCGATCATGTCGGCCGGCAGAATCCAGGCACTCGATACCCCGCTGGCATTAAAGAAACAATTCAAGGTGCCGGATATGGAAGGTGTATTTATACAATTAGCAAGATGAAAGATCTGAAAAAGCTCTGGGCATTTATTCGAAAGGAGATCCGGCATATCCTCCGGGACAAACGGACTTTGCTGATCCTTTTTGGAATTCCGGTAGTCCAGGTCATTTTATTTGGCTTTGCCATAACGACCGACCTGAACGAAGCCCCGGTGTCAATAAATGATCAGGCAAAGGATAATGTTACGCTTGAAATACGGAATGCTTTGCTGTCTTCCGGTTACTTCCGCCTGGTTAGCGACCTTGAATCGCCCGGACAGGTAGAAAAGGCTTTCCGGAAAGGAGAAACCCGCATGGTCATTGAGTTTGCCCCGGATTTTTACCACAACATGCTGACAGGCCAGGGCGCGCAGATTTTCCTGGCAGCTGATGCCTCCGATCCCAATGTGGCCAATATGCTGGTGGCTTATGCCAGTGGAATTATCCTGAAATACCAGCAGCAACAGCTGGAGACGGCAGGTACTCTTCCGGGCATTACCTCGGAAGTCCGCATGTATTTCAACCCGGCCATGAAAAGCGTGTTTATGTTCGTGCCCGGGGTCATGACCGTCATCCTCATGCTCATTTCCGCTATGATGACTTCTATAGCCATCACCCGTGAAAAAGAACAGGGCACCATGGAGGTCCTGCTGGTGTCACCGGTCCGGCCGGCACAGATCATCCTGGGCAAGGTGATTACCTATTTTCTGCTGGCGCTAATCAATGCCATCACCATTGTAGTGCTGGGTTACCTGGTTTTCGGCATGCCGGTTATGGGAAGCCTTTGGCTACTCACTGTGGAAACCATGCTCTTTATCATCGTGTCTCTTTCGCTGGGAATCCTGGTTTCAACGGTAGCCAAAACGCAGCAGGTAGCTCTCATGATTTCCCTGATCGCCTTCATGCTGCCCACTATCATGCTCTCGGGCTTTATTTTTCCAATTGAAAACATGCCGAAGCTGCTCCAGGGAATTTCACTCATCATCCCGGCCCGCTGGTTCCTGGTCATCATCAAGGATATCATGCTGAAAGGGGCCGGCATTGCCTTTTTCTGGAAAGAAACGCTCATCCTGGGCGTGATGGCGGTGATCCTGCTCTCTGTCAGTATTAAAAAACTCAAAATCAGGTTGCAGTAATTATGCGCAGAATAAAGTTTTTATTGAAAAAGGAGTTTTTGCAGGTTTTCCGGAACCGGGCTATCCTTCCCATTGTCTTTATTTTGCCGGTAATCCAGCTGCTGATCCTGGCGCACGCAGCCACCTATGAAATCCGGAATATAAGCCTCACCATTGTGGACAACGACAACAGCCAGTTATCCAGGCAGTTGGCCGGGCATTTTGATGCCTCTCCCTATTTTATCCTGGATGAACCGGCAGCGCCTGGTAAATCCCTCGACAGGTTGTACAGCGACCGGGCTGACATGGTTTTGCATATCCCAAATCATTTTGAAAGGGATTTGCTCAGGGACAGAAATGCCAAAGTCTTATTCTCTATCAATGCGATCAACAGTTCCAAAGCGGCTGTCGCCTATAACTATGCGCAGAGCATCCTGCAACAGTTTAACCGGCAAATTCTTGCTGAGTGGTCTGATGCCCCGGCCATGGCCGCGATCCGGATTACCTTTGCCAACTGGTTCAATCCGGAACTCAATTACATAACCTATATGGTTCCCGGAATCCTCGTGCTGCTGGTAACGATTATCGGTATGTTCCTGTCGAGCATAAACATTGTGCGGGAAAAAGAAATGGGCACCATAGAACAGATCAATGTAACACCTGTTTCGAAGGGAATATTCATCATCGGCAAGCTCACTCCGTTCTGGGTTATCGCAATGATAGAGCTGGTGTTCGGAATGGCCATAGCCAAATTGTTTTTCCGGATTCCCATAGAAGGCAGCCTGGGATTGATATTTGCCTTTGCTGCTGTGTATTTACTGGTGGTCCTCGGGTTGGGATTGCTGATATCCACCGTTTCCGAGACCCAGTACCAGGCCATGTTCCTTACCTGGTTTTTTATGGTGGTCTTTATATTGATGAGCGGCTTGTTGACCCCGATTGAAAGCATGCCCACATGGGCCCAGGAGCTTACCAGGATTAACCCCATTGCCTATTTTGTCCGGATTATACGTATGGTAATGCTGAAAGGAAGCGCCTTCAGCGATATAGCGCATGATTTCCTGTTTATCAGCATCTTTGCCGTTGTTGTGAATCTGCTGGCTGTCATTAATTACCGGAAAACCGTTTAACCCCGGTTTTGCAGAACAAAATCCGGTGATTCGGCATTATATAATTGCGTGAAACGTGGTGACTTAGATCACTTGAAAACCAAGTATCTCTTTTTACATTTGGAGCAGCAGAATTTGTCAACAAAAAAATATATACAATGAGTCACACAGCCAAAATCGAAGCCAACGGCCATGTAATTGAACTACCTGTCATTGAGGGATCGGAACATGAGCTGGGGATTGATATATCCAAGCTTCGCGGCCAGAGCGGCCTGATCACGGTAGATCCCGGGTTTAAAAACACCGGTTCCACTACCAGCGCCATTACATTTTTAAACGGGGAAGAAGGCATTCTTCGCTACCGGGGATATCCCATTCAGCAGCTGGCTGAAAAATCCTCCTTCCTGGAAGTAGCTTATTTGCTCATTTTCGGAGAGTTGCCCAATAAGCAGCAGCATGACGAGTGGGTGAATGACATAAAACATCATACCCTCGTGAATGAGGATATGAAAAAATTCTTTGAAGGCTATCCTTCCAGTGCGCATCCAATGGGAATGCTGGCTTCCATGGTATGTTCCCTCTCGGCTTATTACCCGGAATCTCTGAATCCGAACCAAACCGAGGAGGAACAGTTGTTGACCATCAAGCGCTTGCTGGCCAAGATGCCTACCCTGGTCGCATGGATTCATAAAAAATCGCATGGACATCCGTTTATCTATCCGGATAACTCGCTGGATTATGTTTCCAATTTCATGAAGATGACCTTTGGGTATCCTACGGAAGCATACGAAGTGGATCCGGTCAGCGTGGAAGCCATGAACAAACTACTGATCCTTCATGCTGATCATGAGCAAAACTGCTCAACTTCGACTGTCCGGATGGTAGGTTCATCGCAGGCTAACCTCTATGCTTCCATTGCTGCCGGCATTACGGCATTGTGGGGCCCGCTACACGGAGGTGCCAACCAGAAAGTGATTGAAATGCTGGAAGCTATTAAAGCTGACGGAGGCGATGTGCAGAAATACATTGCCAAGGCAAAAGATAAGAATGATCCGTTCCGCCTGATGGGCTTCGGACACCGGGTTTACAAGAATTTTGACCCGAGGGCACAGATTATCAAATCCTCGGCTGACCAGGTGCTTGGTAAACTGGGTGTTGCGGATCCCGTACTGGATATTGCCAAAACCCTGGAGGAAACAGCATTGCAAGATGAATACTTCATCGAAAGGAAATTATTCCCCAATGTCGATTTCTATTCAGGCATTATTTACCGGGCCTTGGGATTCCCGGTACAGATGTTTACCGTTCTGTTCGCGCTTGGTCGCCTGCCCGGGTGGATTGCCCAATGGAAGGAAATGCTCGATCAAAAGCAACCCATTGGCCGTCCACGGCAGATTTATACCGGCCCGGGTATAAGGGATTATGTGCCAATGGAACAACGTGGTTAACGGTTAGGAATATCTGGAAAAAGCCAAGCCGTGGCTTGGCTTTTTTTATGCCACCTTCTGCTGGTCTTT
>CAYRDC010000016.1:0-12820 GCA_964422925.1 uncultured Chitinophagales bacterium
AAACATCCGATATTCGGGCGTTCACAATCCTTTCTGCACAACTTACTTTTGGTGCGTTGCGTGATCCTGGAGCGCAAGGTTCTAAGGTGGCAAAGAGCCAACAACCGGTTAGGTCACGGTTTCTGTTTTTCTTATCCATCACGGTATATTCCGCATGATCACCCTCCCGTAGTTCACCCCTGAAAGCCGTTTCAACATGCCCATCAGGAAATACGAGAACAGCGCCAACAAAAGGAGCAGGGTCATTTCTCTTGCGCTCAGGAATTGATTTTTTCATTACTTCCACGGCAAGTCGCATGTACTCTTTAGGGTCTTTCCTTCCGGTTTGCTTCTCAGCCATAATTATTTGGATGCTTTGATAATGTCACTGGGCTTGACCTGATAATGCTCCACTTTAACTACCGGTTGCCACCCGAGTTGTGCCGGATCGCGCACTTTATGCAATTCAGGATCTGAATCGCAATTGTAAACCACATAAAGGAAATAATCCATTTTCAGTCGTTGAGCTGTTTTAAATTCGTTGGCAGTTAAGGCAACCTCACCCACGCCAGCCCGTCCTTTTACTTCAATAAACTTTACATCGATGGCTGTTTTAGGATCTTCGGGATGAGGTTTCCGGCTGATAAGGTCAAATCCCCGGTTTTCAGATTCTACACTCTGCACGATATATCCCAATGCTTCTTCATGGGCAATGGCATTGCGAACAGCAATTGCCTCAATTTCTGCATTGCTAACCATATTTTTTATCTCCGGTGTTTCTCTATCCGGATGAGGTATTACCCAGGCAGTGCCCAAATGGCGGGTTGATGAGATGCTGCATTGACGTTCCCTTTCCAATTCCGCCATTCTCTTATCCAGCCGGTTATTCAGCTCCAAAAGACGGTTCTCTGTTTGTGCAATATTGGATGCAAGAGAAGGATTATCAGAGCCATCTTGTTGCTGTTGAACATATTCCGACATTTTCAATTGTTGCTGGTGGATTAAATGGTCCAAACTGATCTTCAAATGCTTTTCAATAGTTTTTGTTTCCTTTATCCGTTCTTGCTTTATTTCATTTAAATAGCTAAGCAGTGCTTCTGTAAGTAAATAGTTTTCAACTCTGCTTCTGTCGGGAAAGGAGGAGTCCGAGGGTAAACTGGCTGGGTTTCGTGCAGGAACAATATCCAAAAATATCGTTGGTTGTTTTAAGTGAATACTTCCGTCTTTCTGTGATTGCATGACAAAAAGGCGCTGATGCAACACATGACCCATACCATCTGTTATGGAGGCAGTATATAAATCCAAACGGTAAGGTTCCGTGGCATTAATATCATAGAAAACAGCACCTTTTTCAAGTTCATCACTGAAAGCATCAATAGTCTCCCCCCTGACAACTTCAAACAGCGGATGGCCCGGTGTTAACCACTCCAATGTAGGATCTTTTTCAACTTCTTCTTTGGAAAAGGCCACTTTGCCATACTCATGACCTAACACACCAAAACTTTTTTCATTTTGTTCACCCCGAATCCATAAATTCCGCGGCACCCGCCCGATTTTAAATATCCCAGGCTTGCCCCTGACCGGCCTGGGATGCAACCCATGAAGGGGCGCTGCTTGAATAAAAAAATCTTGTACCACTTCAGGCACTAAACGCCTTTCTTTGGCTTCGGCTGATTTGCCAATAATGGCTGAAAGATTTAATTCTCTCTTGGCCAGCCCTTCCAAGGTTGACTGGGTAATTCTTTGAAAATAATCTTTATCAACCTTCTCAATGATTCTGCTTGTAATAACCTGTTCCGTAAGGTTGTGCGCATACATTTCCCGTATCATCCTTTCCAGTTGATTCCCCGGGAGTACTTCACCAAGTACATTAAATACTTTTCCTGTCTTTTGCGGATCCAGGTCATCCTCAATCTGCTGAATCCGTTCAAACAGTTTCTGTAACACCCGTCCTTCGCGGGTGTTTGTTGAAACGAAATTCAATATCAGACAGTCTTTTTCCTGCCCATAACGGTGAATCCTGCCCATGCGCTGCTCCAGCCGGTTCGGATTCCATGGTATGTCATAGTTTATCATCAACCAGCAGAATTGCAGGTTGATGCCTTCACCTGCTGCTTCGGTAGCCACCATTACCTGTGCTGATTCTTTAAATTCACGTTCAGCATATATCCGAGTCCCTGGTGTATTTCGGTCGCCAATTTTCATACCTCCATGAATCTGAGTGACATTAAGCCCCCATTCCACTAACTTACCAAGCGGACGACCATCCCTGCCATCACCGGCTAAGTAATCCAGCGTATCCTTATGCTCTGTAAAGATGAGCAGCTTCATTTTTGAGTCAGAGAAAATGCCTTGTTGTGTCAGCACCTCTTTGAGGCGGTTTACTTTGGTTTCTATTTCTCTGGCTTCCAACTGTCGTGCTTGCTCAATCAGCCTGCTCAAATTATCAATTTCAATACGTAGCTGGTTAGGATCATATGATATAACTAATTCTTCCAGCCGTTCAAAAATCTCTTGTTGTTCTTCATCCGTCAGGTCTTCAAAATCATCTGGCAACCGGCTCAGAATCTGACGTTGCCGATAAGCTTCAGGGTCATGCAGAATTTCTTCCCTGCGTTTTTTCATTCGTTCAAGGCTTTTCCGGACAGCATACAGGCTGGAAGCAAACCTGCGTTGCAGCATAGCCATGGTAAACCCAATAGCCCGCGCTTTGGAAGTATTTTCTGCTGCAGCCCGGATACTTTGGTCTTCTACGTACCTGGTTAATTCATTATAAAAATCCGCTTCATATGCTTCTATCTGAAATTCGATAGTCTGAACGATCCTTTTGGTGAAAAGAGATTTCACTTTTCCGGTTTCCGGGTCTGGGAAAGTCACTAGTGCCTCTTTCACTCTCCTTAAATAATAGGGAGCTGATTTGTTCTTCAAAGCTTCATCTATACTGGATACATCTGCATATATATCCTTATCTAAAAGTCGGAGAAACAACTGAAAGTGTTCCTTGTTCCCTTTGTGCGGGGTAGCTGTCATCAGCAGAAAATGATCTGTTCTTTCGGAAAGGGCTTCCCCAAGCTGGTATGCAAAGGTTTTTCTTTTTTTAGTTGCGCTCATTTTATGGGCTTCATCAACAACAACCAAATCCCAATTCGTTCTGAGTAGGCTTTCTCTGGCGTCTTCCTGAAGTGATGCCCATGAGACAGAAGTAATCACCTGGTTTTTTTCCTGCCAAGGATTTGATCCGTAATTGGCTCGTAATATGTTACCTCGTATGATTTCAAAGTTCTCCCGGAACCGGTCTTTCAGTTCTCTTTGCCATTGAAAAGTCAGGTTAGCTGGTGTTACAATCAAAATTCGTTTAACAAGTCCTCTGATTTTTAATTCTTTTATCAGTAAACCGGCCATAATTGTTTTGCCGGCTCCAGGATCATCGGCCAATAGAAATCTTATACGGGGTATTCTTAGAAAATAATCATAAACAGCTTCCAACTGATGTGGCAAAGGATCAACCCTTGCGATAGAGAGGGAGAAATAAGGGTCATATTCATAAGCCAACCCAAGCCGCAAAGACTCAACCACTAAGCGAAATTTTATGGGATCTCCTCCAAAAGTGTCTTTATCAACAAACTCTATTGAATCAAATTGATCTTCATATATAGTCAATTCATACAACCTGTCATTGCTACCCCTTGCTATTAATTTTACTGCATTCTCAACAGGAGTTGCGAGGATTACTTTTACATTCTCAGGGAAAAGATTACCTTTAATTATAACATCAGGGCGTAATCTTTCCAGAAGTTCTTCCTTATCAAAACTTCCAGAATGCTTTTTTGTCATGTCTAATAATTTTTCAAATAAAGATTACAATTGAATGCCCTATTTCTTACAACACAATATTCCAAAATTATAAAAAAACACCAAAAATATTATATGAAAATGAGGAACTTTCCGATAAGGATGTAGTTTAAAATGACTTTATTGTTCTCGATTAGCTGTTTCCAAAAACTGCTTTGTTCACAATCCCATATTCCACAAATCTTTTTCTAATTGATAGCCTGCAGATTAGCCGGGCATAGACATTAAAATAGGATTTAGTTTTCTCCAGTTAATTCCTGCGACAGTGTCGCAAGAATCTCTTTCCCATATTCAGCACGCCTGCCCTGAAGTAATCCGGTATGAATAGTGTACCCGATGTGCCAGTGCAGTTCGGTAAGTGAACGATTTACGTGTATGGCAAGATTGTGACGGGCCTGTTCAATGATTGACTTAATCTGCCTGAACAATGCCCGACCGATGGCTTTCGCCTGCTGATTGGGTAATTTCTTTTCCGGCACGTCCAATTATCCGTACTTCCTGAACCGTAGGATAATCATCTCCCCTTTACCAATGTCAATTCCACACCTATCCAAATTTATAAAAAATCATTTGAAACCATATATTGGACAGAAAATCTCATACAGAGAACAGGATTAGAGTGTTTTTGTTAAGTAATAAATTGGGGTTAATTCCACGCCTTTATTCACTGTTGACACTCAGTTAGCGTCATCCTAATGCGCAACTTCTTTCTCGTAGCATTTTCTTCCCCAATTGAATCTTTGATCATGATTAACCGGACACTTAATTCTCATCTAACAGAAGTTATGGTAAGATCGGGTATTGTAAATGCACACTAGTTAGATAAATATTTTATTTACTTGCCTCAATATCTTTTTTAACGCGATTGTAGATTTCTTTTAATTTAACATTATTAGGGTTGTTCAAGATTGCATCTTCCAAATAATGAATATTGCGTTTTAAAGCCTCAATAAACATATTATTGTCAATAT
Organism: uncultured Chitinophagales bacterium; assembly: GCA_964422925.1. GTDB lineage: Bacteria > Bacteroidota > Bacteroidia > Chitinophagales > S012-47 > CAYRDC01. Next base: position 4,803 of record CAYRDC010000016.1, read on the forward strand.
CCTCAAAATCATCAACAAAATCACTTGGATTTCTCCTTAAAAGATTCTCAGGTTTTTTGGCATTTTCAATAAATCTCTTTTTAAAATTATCAGACCTCGAAATAATAAGTTTATACATTTCTTCATACGTCCTAAATCCCATCTTAGCTGATATTCCCAAATTCTTAGCTGCATTTTCAAAGTCACCAATTTTCATATAAGTAAGGCCTAACAAACCAAATATGTTGCCATCAGAAGAATCAATACTAAGCGCCTTCTCATAATCATCAATTGCGTCTAAGTAAAATTTTAATGCTTCAAGTCCATGGGCTCGCAATGTTAATGCTTCATAATAGTTCGGATCTAGCAGTAAAATTTGATCTGCTATTGCAACAGCACTTTTATAATCGCCAATAATATTTTTTTTAACTCCTCTTTTCAATAGTTTATCAAGATATTCATAATTAATTGAATGACTGCTTTCTATAATAGTGTCACTTGATTTAGTCTTTAACAATTTAATTACTAAAACTATTAAAATTATCCCAGCTATTATGATTAATATTGTTGACATAATCATCTAATTTGATTATAGATCAATTTGGTTTTATTGCATATATCTTGTTTTGGTCACACATGTTCAAGTTTGTCTTTGTCTAAAATAACCCTACTAAAAATCTAGGTAATCCAAAATACATATCATTATAAAATGAACCAAGAAAAATAAATACTACAAATGATATTGGAATAAACATTGACATACTCAAAGAGGTTACAACAATTTCCTGCATATATGCATCTCTTCCGTTCATGAATAGTTCCTTTGATAGAAATGGATATTGTATTTTAATAGTTTCGTGTATTGCCTGCTTTTTTGTTTCTTGATAGTAAGTATTCGCAGATATAATACAGAGTACCCAAAGGAGCCATGAAGGAATTCTAGTCCCACTATAAAAATCTATTATAGCATGGTATATCGCTCCAAAAAATGAAAAACAGTACACAAAGATTATAGTCACTATTTTGGAATAGAGCATACGTAGCATTTGATTTCTGGCAATAATCCTTGAAACAACTCCAATTATTACAGTTACAAGTGCTATAGCCAAAATGATAGGAATTCCACAAGCAAATATTTTTATTAACATATACAAATAATCCATCTTAACAATCTTATTTTCTACTTAACTTAATTGTCTAATGGATTATATCTATGACAAAGTGAACCATACATTGTATTTCATAAGTGCCCCATTTTGATGCGCATTCAGTGTAAATACAATTCATAAAGTAAATTTTCCCTGTTTACCATGCCTCTTGTACCAACTGGGTAATTATTTCGCTGCCGTCAAACTTCATTTACCCAAAATTATAAAAAATCATCAGAAAACATATATGGGGCAGAAAATCCCCATACAGAGGACAGTAGTATTGTGAAGGGAAAAACTGAGGTTAATGCCAGGCCTTCACTCACCCCCTTCCCGCAGGCCGATTACATAATCCCGGACGCGGTTGATTTCGTCCTCGCTGAGCACCCGGCCGAAGCCTTTCATGGATTTCCTTCCCTCCCGGATTACCATTTCGGTTTCATCAGGGCTCAGAACCGATTCCTGCAGGTTGAAGGCGCCATTCAGGCCCGCGTCTCCTGCTTTTCCATGACACAGCGCGCAATAGATTTCATATAAGGATTCTGCGCGGTTGGCGCCTGCTTCAATATCAGCCTGGCCTTCCCGGATCCGGTACACATCCACCGGGTTAAACCGGACGCTTTTGGTTTGCGCCATGCCAAACACATAAACATAGGATAAGAGAATGACCACCCCCAGCCATTTGATATGCCTGCGGTAGGCGATGAACCCAACCGGGATGCTCAATACCACGATGGCCATTTTTACCCAGAACCAGTAGCCCGAGCGGATTAGCCCGGAATGAAAGGCCAGGTACAACCCGGTGGCCAGGAATAAGGTGGAAATGATCGATTCCGGGATGCGCATCCGGGTATTGAAACGGTCCAGCTTTTCCCTGGAGGAAAACAGCAGCATCAGCGTTTTTACCAGGTAGAGCAGTATAAAAAGGCTTACAAAAAGGACGTGAGTGTGTTTGAAAGCGGTAAACATTTTGGGCTTGTTTTTTTAGCAGAAAGGCCCCCTGCTGGCGGCCTTTCCGGTGGGTAATGCAAATCAGTTGGCATTTCAGTGGTTTCGCTGGCGGATTAAATTCAGGGCGCTGCCGGCTCTGAACCAGTCGATCTGGTTCTGGCTGAACGAGTGCCTGGCTACAAATTCATCCCGGCTGCCGTCCGCGTGCTCCAGCACGACCCGGAAGGTGCTGCCCGGGGCGAATTCCTTCAGCCCGTAAATGTGGATCAGGTCGTCTTCCTGCACCTTGTCGTAATCGGCCGGGTCGGCAAAGGTCAGGGCCAGCACCCCCTGTTTCTTCAGGTTGGTTTCATGGATCCGGGCAAAGCTCCTAACCAGCACAGCTTTCACACCGAGGTGGCGCGGTTCCATGGCCGCGTGTTCGCGCGATGAACCTTCCCCGTAATTCTCATCCCCGACTATGATGGTTCCGATTCCGGCCGCCTTGTAGGCACGGGCTGTGTCGGGCACCGGGCCGTATTCCCCGGTCACCTGGTTCTTGACCAGGTTGGTTTTATCGTTAAAGGCATTGACAGCCCCGATCAGCAGGTTGTTGGAAATATTATCCAGGTGGCCGCGGTAGCGGAGCCAGGGCCCGGCCATGGATATATGGTCTGTCGTGCATTTGCCCTTGGCTTTGATCAGGAGGCGCAGGTTCTCAAATTCATTCCCGTCCCAGGCAGGGAAGGGGGTGAGCAACTGCAGCCGTTCGGAATCAGGCTTTACCACCACTTCGATATGGCTGCCGTCTACCGGTGGCTCCACATAGCCCCGGTCCTTTACTTCAAAACCCTTAGGTGGCAGCTCCCATCCTGTTGGTTCGCTCAGCATGACCTCTTCCCCTTTGTCGTTGACGAGCTTATCGGTCATGGGGTTGAAGGTGAGGTCACCGGCTATGGCCAGGGCGGTCACGATCTCCGGAGAAGCCACAAATGCGTGGGTGTTGGGATTGCCGTCAGCCCGCTTGGCGAAGTTGCGGTTGAAGCTGTGCACAATGGTGTTCTTTTCCTGCTTGTCAGCCCCTTCGCGGGCCCACTGGCCGATGCACGGGCCGCAGGCATTGGCAAACACCTTCCCGCCAATCTTTTTGAAAATATCGATGAACCCGTCCCGCTCAATGGTGTAGCGCACCTGTTCGGAACCGGGTGTAATGGTGAATTCCGCTTTGGCCTTCAGGCCCTTTTCGAGGGCTTCCTTTGCAATGGATGCGGCCCGGGAAATGTCTTCGTACGAGGAATTGGTACAGCTGCCGATGAGCCCCACTTCCACTTTCAGCGGCCATCCATTCTCGCGGGCCACTTCCTTCATTTTCGAAACCGGGGTGGCAAGGTCGGGCGTAAAGGGCCCGTTGAGGTGGGGTTCCAGCTTGTCCAGGTCGATTTCTATGACCCGGTCAAAGTATTTTTCCGGGTTTTCGTACACCTCCGGGTCAGCCGTGAGGTACCCGCGGATATCGTTGGCCAGGTCGGCCACCTCATCGCGGCCGGTGGCACGCAGGTATTTTTCCATGGCTTCATCGTAGCCGAAGGTGGAATTGGTGGCCCCGATTTCAGCGCCCATGTTGCAGATGGTTCCCTTGCCGGTGGCACTGAGGGAACGGGCTCCTTCCCCGAAGTATTCCACGATGGCGCCCGTGCCGCCTTTTACGGTCAGGATACCTGCCACTTTCAGGATAACGTCTTTGGGGGCGGTCCAGCCGTTCATGCGGCCTTTCAGGTGCACCCCGATAAGACGCGGCATTTTCAGTTCCCAGGGCATGCCGGCCATGACGTCCACCGCGTCAGCACCGCCCACGCCAATGGCAACCATCCCCAGCCCGCCCGCGTTCACGGTGTGGCTGTCGGTGCCGATCATCATGCCGCTTGGGAAGGCGTAGTTTTCCAGCACCACCTGGTGGATGATGCCTGCGCCCGGTTTCCAGAAGCCGATGCCGTACTTGCGGGCCACGGATTCAAGGAAATTGTACACTTCGTCATTGCGGTTCAGGGCATCCTGCAGGTCCCTGTCGGCACCGATGCGTGCCTGTATGAGGTGGTCGGCATGGATGGTGGTGGGTACCGCGGTGCGCTTGCGCCCGGCCATCATGAACTGCAGCATGGCCATCTGGGCCGTGGCATCCTGCATAGCTACACGGTCGGGCCGGAAATTCACGTAATCCCTGCCCCTTTCATATATTTTCACTTCCTCTTCCCATAGATGGGAATACAGGATTTTTTCCGCCAGTGTCATAGGGCGGCCCAGCACCTGGCGGGCCTTTTCAACCTTCGCGGGCAGGCTGTTGTAAACCTGCCGGATCATGTCAATATCAAATACCATCTGCCTTTCTTTAATTGATTGTTAAAAACTGTTGCGAAATTAACCATTTGAAGGGGATTTATTTAGTTTTAACATCCCGTCTTCCGGATTGGTTTATATGAATATACTGGAACATATCAGGCAGGCTTTCCGCAATATCAGGGGGAATTTGCTGCGCACCATCCTGACCGTGCTCATTATCGCCTTCGGCATCATGGCCCTGGTGGGTATCCTGACCGCGATGGAAAGCATCCGGACATCGATCAACAACAATTTTTCCCGGATGGGGGCCAATTCCTTCACCATTACCGCCATCCGCAACACGCATGGCAGGCGGGGCGGCAAAACCCTGAAAACCAACCCGCCCCTGCGCTACCGCGAAGCCATCGCTTTCAAGGAGCGCTATGATTTTCCGGCCAAAGTTTCGGTGAGCACCCGGGTTTCTTCCATGGCCATCGTGTCGCAGGGCGACAAGGAAACCAATCCCAACGTGCAGGTGTACGGGGTGGATGAGAATTACCTGGACGTTTCCGGTTTCAGCCTTGAGGACGGGCGGAATTTTTCGGCTTCGGAATTGTTGCTCGGCAGCAACCGGGTTTTGCTCGGGCAGGATGTGGCGGTGACCCTGTTCGGCCGCAAAAAGGAGGCAGTCGGGTCGGATATTTATATCGGGAACCGGAAATACCGGGTGGTGGGTCTGCTGGAATCGAGGGGCAGCAGCATGATGGCCAGCGACAACCTGGTGATGATTCCCATCAAAAACGCCCGGTCGCATTTCCCGAGCGAAAGCGCCCGGTATTTTATCAGCGTGGGTGTTTCCTCCCCCGACCTGCTGGAACCGGCCATTTCAGAAGCCCGCGGCCTGTTCAGGAACATCCGGAAAGTGCGGCTGGGCCGCGAAGATGATTTTTCGATTAACAAAAGCGACAGCATCGCCTCCATGCTGATTGACAACCTGGCTTTCATTGCCATTGCCGCCACGCTCATCGGCCTCATTACCCTGCTGGGCGCGGCCATCGCCCTGATGAACATATTGCTGGTGCAGGTGGCGGAACGCACGCGGGAAATCGGAGTAAGCAAAGCCATCGGGGCACGGGCCGGTTATATCCGCACCATGTTTCTTACGGAATCCGTGGTTATTTCCATGATGGGCGGGGTGCTGGGCATTGTGTTCGGCATCCTGATGGGAAACCTCGTTTCCCTGCTGCTCAATAGCTCTTTCATCGTGCCCTGGCTGTGGATACTGGTGGGCGTTACCATTTGCATGGTGGTGGGCATCTTGTCAGGCGCCTATCCCGCTTTTAAGGCCGCCCGGCTCGACCCGATTGTCGCCCTGCACTATGAATAAAAAAAAGCGCATCCCACGGACAGGAATGCGCTATCAGCAGTTTTTTCAGTTGAAACTTATTCGGCCACTACCTCAAACTCGATTTCAGGGATTACTTCCCGGTGCAGTTCCACCGTGGCCTTGTACTTGCCAAGAGTTTTCACCTCTTCCAGGATTTTGATTTTCTTGCGGTCCACTTCCACCCCGGTGCTTTGCCTGATGGCTTCCGCGATCTGAAGGGTAGTGACCGATCCGAATATCTTGCCGCTGGTGCCGGCTTTGGCGCCCACCCGGATGGCTTCGGCCTTCAGCGTATCGGCCACGGCATTCAGTTCGGCCAGCATTTTTTCATATTTAGCTTGTTGCTGGCGCTTTTTTTCTTCCACTGACTTGCGGTTGGAGGCGTTGGCGACAATGGCCAGCTTTTTTGGGATCAGGTAATTGCGGGCGTAACCGGCTTTTACCTTTACAATATCGTCTTTATAACCCAGGTTGTCTACGTCTTGCAGCAGAATGATCTCCATGACGGTGCACTTATTTTAACAGGTCAGTAACATAGGGCAGCAAAGCCATCTGACGGGCTTTCTTAATGGCCTGGGCCACTTTCCGTTGGTATTTGAGCGAGTTGCCCGTAAAGCGCCTGGGCAGGATTTTGCCCTGTTCATTCAAAAACTTGGCCAGAAAATCAGGATCCTTGTAATCGATGTATTTAATCCCGGCTTTCTTGAATCGGCAGTATTTTTTTTGCTGCCGCCCGATTTTTATGGATGTCAGGTATTTGATCTCGTTGTTTGCCATGATCTATGCCTCCTCTTCTACTTTGTCAGCGGTTTTTTCATCCTTTTTGGCTTCTGCCAGTTTTTTACGCCTGTTTTCATTGTATTCAATGGCGTATTTATCGAGGCGCGTAATCATTTCGCGCATGATGTGGTCGTCACGGCCCATCAGGGTTTCCAGCCGGGCAATGTGCGCGGTGTCGAGCCGGAATTCCACGATATAATAAATGCCCGTGGTTTTTTTCTGGATTGGATAAGCCAGCTGCCTCAAACCCCAGGTTTCCTCGGCAACAATCTCTCCACCCCTTTCCCGGATGTAATCCTTGTATTTTTTGATCTCCTTCTGCAGATCATCGTCCGAGAGGATCGGAGTGAAGATGATCATTAATTCATACTGGTTTACCATAAATACTGCTTAATTAAACCGTTGAAAATTTTGGATTGCAAAGGTAAACATTCTCTTTGTAAAAGAGAACCAAAACTACAGGAATTTATCGGATTATGTGGGCGGGACAACTATCTCTCAAAATGAAACGGAAGAATTTAAGCCTTCCTTTCCGGAAAGGACAATTATTTTGCAGGGGCTCAAAACTCGTTTCCCTAAAATCTGGGTAATGTATCTCAAGAGGGTAATTGCTTTCCACTAATTTAATTGTTTTTCACTATGCCTTTTCACAATCCTTGTTTAACCAGGATGCAGCTATACTTTAAAAACATTTTAGCAAAAATGACATTGCTTATACATTTCTTATTCTCCAGTATTATAAATTTGATAATCAATAACTCTGCAATGATTGCAAGAGTTTATCAGAAGTTATTCCGATGAAAATCAGTCTCACCAAAACTCTCTTTTCATTATACCTTTCTTTGAATTCACTTATTATCCCTATCAGCGCACAAACCTTTGAATACCTGGATATCAATAATATCAGTACTCGTTTTAATGCCGCTGGTGATTTATTCTGGGATTATTACTCTGCTAAATTTGAGGTGCCAAAAGGTGGTGGTATAAACGCCATTCTTGCGGGAAATATCTGGATAGGCGGATTAGATGCCAATGGTCAATTGCATATAGCTGCCAATACCTACCGTACCATAGGTAGCGACTTTTGGGCCGGCCCGGTGGCAATATCCTATGGAGCGGCTTATGACAACAAGTATAAAAGGGTCTGGAAGGTTTCGAAAGATACCATTTTGTATCACATTAATCACTTTATGGATGCGGGATATATTGTTCCTGCTTCCATTAATGATTGGCCGGCCAACCCAAATCCGGCTTTGGGGATAGATTCCGTTTTAGCTCCTTTTGTTGATGTAAACGGTAATAAAATATATGATCCCGAAAATGGTGATTATCCCAAAATTCGGGGAGATGAAACCGTTTATTTTATCATTAATGATGACAGGCATCAACACACCGAAACTGGTGGATTGAAACTTGGTATTGAGGTGCAGGCTATGGCCTATGCTTATGATACTCCAAGTAATAAAGCTATAAACAAT
>CAYRDC010000016.1:12920-64721 GCA_964422925.1 uncultured Chitinophagales bacterium
GCTTATGATACTCCAAGTAATAAAGCTATAAACAATACCATTTTTCTAAATTACCGGATCATCAATCGCTCCTCAAATTTTTATCACGATGTATTTTGGGGAATATGGGTGGATTTTGACCTCGGATTTGCTTTTGATGACTTTGTGGGGTGTGATACAACATTGCAGTGCTTTTTCACCTATAATAATTCAAATTCAGACAACGAATACGGTTCACCTCCACCAGCTATAGGTGCGACTTTCCTGAATTCAGATATGTATTCATTTACATTCTATCAGAATGATTTTTATACCCCGGGAGATTCTGGCACATCCATGAAGTTTTATAAAAAATTAACTGGATTTTGGGTCGACAGCATTTATAATACGAGATTTATGTTTCCTGGCGATCTGCACGATACCACACAATGGTCTCAACTTTCACAAAGCCCCAGCATACCCAATGATCCAAGGACAATTGGTTCAATAGGGCCTTTTTCATGGGCTCCGGGCGAAACACTTTGCCAAGATATCGCATTTACTTATGCCAGAGACGATTATGGAGATAATCTGACCAGTGTTGACAGTTTAAAATCCGCTATCCTAAAAATCCGGCAATTTTATCAGAATAAAGGTTTTTGGTGCAACTTTGACAATCCTACAGGCCTAATAGCTCCGGAAAGTTATAATGAACTGTTCTCAGTAAGGCCTAATCCAACCAGTGGGAAATTGCTCATTATTTTTAAGAATAGGATACCTGGAAATGGGAAGTATCGTGTGCGGTTATTCAATGTAAGCGGGCAATTATTCACCACATTTATAGTGGATGAGGCGCAGCCAAATATTTTATTGGATGTTTCAAGGTTTGCCAGAGGTTTTTATATCCTGCAGATTCAAGGCCAAACCCTGAATCACTTCGAAAAGATTGTGTTGCAGTAGATCAACAAAATCAACTCTTCATCCGGACCTTTCAGCTATTTTCATTCAACAATTTTTCAATTTCCTCCCGGAGTTTGGGCAAATGATTGGTGATTATCACCCACATAAGATAATCATTAACCTTATCGTAACCGTGAATAACCCAATTCTTTATATCAACTATTTCCGCGCATTTCATTACGAAGTCCGGGTTCCAAATTCAGGAGTTTTTTCATGGCTTCACCTATAATCTCAATTTCGCGTTCTATGCCCTACGCAATAATTTGTCTTTCTGATATTCAAAGAAGTCCTTTCTGTCCCCGAGATATTCGAAAATCGATTGAAAGGAAATGTGAATGTCAAACAGGTATTACTTAACCTCAAACCTCATAAATAAGGTTTCGTCAACGCTTTCAATGAAGTAAGAATCTGAAAGCGACCTGTCGGTTGCAATGTCAATGTCTCGGTTGAAGAGATCCCTTAATTTATAATGAAGTTCAAAATAATAGGAAGCATATTGGCAGGGGAAAGGGTTTCGGAAAATGAAACTAAAAAATCAGTGTCACTGTCTTCATTGAAATTGCCGGAAGCCGCGGAACCAAGAATAAAAATCCTTTTTACCCCCAATGAATTGCAGATATCTTTTAGTCCATCAATCATATTTGCAATGATTTTCTGCATGATTTCACCCTGTAAAAGTTAACGGCTTCTCAGATTCCCATGGCAGCATGCTGGTCATAGGCTGCGGCATTTTTGCAGTGACAATACCAGCTTTTACATAACAACTAAAAAATTATTAAACGAAAAAGCCGCAGGAGCGGGCAGGTATGCCCGCCCCCGCGGCATGCCGGAAGGGTGCTACCAAAACCTGGAGGCTCAGCGGCCGGACCTGCGGTTGCGGCCCGGGTAATTGCTTCCGAAGGGGTTACTGAGCCAGTTCGTGTTGCCGGAGGTATCTTCCCCGTGCGGTGAAGTCCGAGAACCTGCATCCTCATCTTCCGGACGGTTCCACATGGGGTCGGTGCGTTCAATCCGACTAATGGTAGGCGGACGGTCCCAGCGCGGTGGCTTCTGGCTGATATCCGGCAGCACAATGCCATGCACCGGCTGCGTGCCGTCATCCAGCAGTTCGCCCAGCAACCTGGGGCCCTCGAGGCGCACGTTGGTGCCGGTGTTAATGGCCGGATAAGGCTCTAATTTCAACACCCGCAGCCCGTCCAGAAAATCGGCCACACTACCCCATTGGTGCGCATGGCTGCTGCCGGTATAGGCTGTTATCCTCGTAAAGGTGAAACTGGTCAGAATGGCCTGGTGATAGATGGCATAATGGGAATGACCCGCGAAAAATTCCATACCCTGTAAAACAAAATCCGGGGTCATTACCAGAATGCCTTCCTGCCTTTCATGCAGGCGCGGGCGCGAATCCCTGACATGTTTCTCTTCGCGCTTTATGGCATCGTGCAGGGCACTGGTTCCGGAAGAAACCTTCTTGGAATAAAGGATTTCACTGACCCGGTTCCATACATCTCCCTGCCGCGACCGGTAGGCGCGTTCCCGCTCGAGCGATTTCTTTACATGCGCCATCTTCATGGCGCGCAGTTCCGTGGGGTCCAGCTCCATGGACGGCCTGAAAACAGGTTCCCGGTAATGCCAGCGCCCGGCCTCGGTGCAACTGACGTCAATTACCGTTTCTGTTTTTGAAGCAATATAATAGGTGGTATTGGCCGTGCGGTTTTGCTTGGCCCCGATCAAGGCCTGCCCTTCAGGGATCAGTACCGGCAGGCTGCCTTTGTTTACCACCCGAATCCTGTTCACACTACCCGCAGCATCGATCTCTGTGATTTCAATAAGCTTTTGGTCGAAAGCTTCCTTTAATGTAAAATACTGGGGTTCGGGTTCAGGACGGTCGATAAACACCGGATAAACATTAAATCCCCGGTAAGGCTCCGGTAAACCCACCCGGAAATGCTGAAAAGGTGCTTTACAAATGGCAGTCATAATGAAAATTTATTTAAAGGGTTATGGAATCCCGAGGCAAAATTTCCCTTCTGACCTTTTCAGCACATAGTGGACGGATCGCAATATTAGTCTGAAAATTTGACGTTGTCAAGTTTTTTGACAGCATTATTTTTACTACTTTTGCACAAGTCATGGATTACCTCGGAAGAAACATCCAGTACCTGAGGAAAAAGTACGGCTGGTCGCAGGAATACCTGGCCAAACAGCTGGACGTGAAACGCAATACCATTTCCAATTACGAGGTGGGTATTTCACGCCCCACTTTCAGCAAGCTCAACAAGCTGGCCCGGATTTTCAATATCCCCCTCTCTGATCTTGTGGAAAAAGACCTGGAAAAGGAAAACACTTTCTGGAAGCAAAAGCTGGAAAGTGCCCACCTTGCCTTCCGCCAGGATTATTACATGGAGGAAGCTCCGCCAGCCGGCAAAGAAGCCAGCGACAACCTGAACGACATCGAATCGGAGCTGCAGGACATACAGTTCAAGCTTTCCCGCCTCAGGGATATGCTCATGCGGCTCAAGGAAACCCAGAAACCCACCGGTGCCGAAAGCGTGCCGGAAGAAGATTGATGCCTGAATCCTCTCACTGTAATTTCCCATTCCCCCCGCTTTCCCATAACTTTGAAGCCATATTCACCTGTATCTGAAAAAGACTTGTTATGAAATATGAACCGATCCCGCAATCGCTGTTTGTGAAAAACCGGAAAAAGCTGGCTGAAAAAATGGCTCCCAACCACATTGCCATTTTCAACGCCAATGACATTATGCCTACCAACGCGGACGGCACCATGCCTTTCCGGCAAAATGCCGATTTGTTTTACCTCTCCGGCATCGACCAGGAAGAAACCATCCTGATCATATATCCCGATGCGCGCAAGGAAGAGTGGAAAGAAATGCTTTTCCTGCGCGAAACCAACGAAACCATTGCCATCTGGGAAGGGCATAAGTACACCAAGGACGAAGCCACGGCAGCCAGCGGCATTGAGGCGGTGCACTGGCTGGACGAGTTTGAAACCATCCTGAAAAACATCATTTTCGAAGCGGACGGGGTGTACCTCAACTTCAACGAGCACCTGCGCAACAACAACCCGGTGCAAACCCGTGACGACCGTTTCCGCCAGTGGATACAGGAAAAATACCCATTGGTATCCTACAAAAGCATAGCTCCCGAGATGCACCGCCTGCGGGCCGTAAAGGAACCCGAAGAGCTGGAACTGATCCGTCATGCCTGCAGCATTACCGAAAAAGCTTTCCGCAGGCTGTTGAAATTCATCAAGCCGGGGGTGATGGAATATGAAATTGAAGCCGAGCTCTGGCATGAGTTCATCCGCAACCGGTCGAACGGCCCCGCCTACGGTTCCATCATTGCTTCCGGTCCAAGCGCCTGCGTGCTGCATTACGTGGAGAACAACCGCGAATGCAAGGACGGGCACGTGATCCTGATGGACTTCGGAGCCGAATATGCCAATTACGCTTCCGACCTCACGCGCTGCGTGCCGGTCAACGGGCGGTTCACCAAGCGCCAGAAGGAAGTGTACAATGCCGTACTGCGGGTGCAGCACGCTGCCATGAAACTGCTGAGGCCGGGTGTTATGCTGGACGACTACCACAAACAGGTGGGCGAACTCATGGAAAAAGAGCTGGTGGACCTGAAGCTGATTTCCATGCAGGATATTAAAAACCAGGATCCCGAATGGCCGGCTTACAAAAAATATTTCATGCACGGCACCAGCCACTTCCTGGGCCTCGATGTGCACGATGTGGGGCTGTGGAGTGAGCCCATCCGCGAGGGGTATGTTTTTACCTGCGAGCCGGGAATCTATATCCCTGAAGAGGAAATCGGCATCCGCATTGAGAACGACCTCGTGGTAACGGCTGAAGGGTACGAAGACCTGATGGCTACTATCCCCATCGAAGCTGATGAGATTGAAGAACTGATGAATGCCTGATGCGCTGGTACAAGCACATACCCAACCTGCTGACCCTGGTAAACCTGGCCCTGGGCTGCGCGGCTATTTCCCTGGTTTTTTATGACCACATAGTCATCCATGTTAAAGGGGAAAGTTATTTTTTCAACGGGGGCCTGGTTTGGGACAAGCTGCACCTGGGCTACATGCACCTGGCCGCCTGGTTGCTGGTCGCGGCTGCCGCCATTGATTTCATGGACGGGTTTGTGGCCCGGGCCCTGAACGCCACTTCCGAGATAGGCCGCCAGCTCGACAGCCTGGCTGATGTGGTGACTTTCGGCCTCGTGCCGGGGGTGATGCTGTACCAGTTGCTGGCCCTGTCGCTGTTCGACACGGTCGCTGCTTTTCATCTGAAAACCGCGCTCTTCCTGCCGGCTTTCCTGTTCACCTTGACAGCTGCCTGGCGCCTGGCCAAATTCAATATCGATGAAACCCAGCGCGACCGGTACCATGGGCTGCCCGTGCCGGCCGCGGCCCTGGCGGTGGCCGGGCTGGTGCTGGCCGCTTTCCGTCAGGAAGCCTTTGTCAGCCGGTGGATGCAAAGCCCGTGGGTTATGTACGGCCTCATCCTGGTGTTTTCCCTGGCTATGGTTTCGCGCTGGCCGGTTATAAAATTAAGCCTGAACCTCCGGCAGTTCCCGGGGGCGAAAACCGGTGCCGTTTACACCCTGCTGGCCGTGGCGGTGATGCTGGCCGGTTACTTTTTATGGGGTATCCTGTTCGGATGGTGGCCGGTGCTGATTCTCCTCTATCTGCTTTTGTCTGCTTTAACCTTAAAATCCGGTTCATGAAGTTTATTGCTGAAATCAATGTGATGCCCCTGAAAGACCTGCTCGACCCGCAGGGAAAAGCCGTGGCGGCCAGCATGAAAAATATAGGCCTGCCGGAAATCGGCAAGGTGCGCATCGGCAAGCACATTCACCTGGAACTGGAAGCCGGCAGCGAGGCGGAAGCCCGCGAAAAAGTGGAGACCGCCTGCAAAAAACTGCTGGCCAATCCCGTGATCGAATACTACGAGTATGAATTGCATCCGGCTTCGTAAGCCGGCCCGCGGGCTGGCTTTTATCCTGCTGGCGGCCCTGTCGCTCCGGGCAGCCGCCCAGGACCTGCAATACACCCTCCTGGTCATAGATTCGCTCACCGGGCCCGACAAGCTGGGCCGCGGATACGTGCACAACGGCCACCTGAAAGCCGCCCGCTTTATCGCCAATGAAATGCAGGAAGCCGGCCTCGAGGCGCTCACTCCGGGCTATTTCCAGTCCTTCTATGTCCGGGTGAACACCTTCCCCGGGACCCCTGCGCTCTCACTTGACGGCATGCCGCTTCAGCCGGGCAATGATTTCCAGCCCCTGTCTTCGAGCCCGGCCGTGAACCGCACCATGAAGGTGAAAGCGCTGAAGCCGCGCTGGCTGCTCGACTCAGCCCGCACCCGCAGGGCCATCCTGCGTGGTTCGCGGAAGGAACCCGCAGCGTGGCTGGTGCCCGAAGTGCCGGACAAATGGAGCAAGGAAAAAAAGAAGCAATTCCACCAACTTGCCAGCAGCCTGCCTTTCTGGTGGGATGTGCCGGCCGGGGCTTTCCTGTACCTGCACGACAAGCTCACCTGGAGCCTCCGCCCCTATCAGTCGCCCATCCCGGCTGCTGACATCCATTCGGATGCCTTAACCGGGAAACCCCGGAAGGTGGCCCTGCGCTGGAAACCCGTACTGCTCGACAGTGTGCGCACGCAGAATGTTATCGGCATCATCCGCGGCAGTCGCTACCCCGACAGTTTTTTCGTGTTTACCGCCCATTACGATCACTTGGGTGCCATGGGACCGAAGGTGTACATTCCCGGGGCAAACGACAATGCCAGCGGGGTGGCCATGCTGCTGAACCTCGCCCGCTTTTTCGCCCAGGAAGACAACCGCCCGGAATGTTCCATCGCATTCATAGCCTTCGGTGGGGAGGAACTGGGCCTGGTGGGTTCGCACTGGTTCACCGAACATCCGCTTTTCCCACTGGAAAACATCCGTTTCCTGGTGAACCTCGACATGGTGGGCACGGGCGGGGAAGGCATTACCGTGGTGAACGGCAGGGTGCTGCCGCATGCCTACGACAAGCTGGTGCAGCTCAACGAAAAAGGCCATTACCTGCCCGGCATCAAGGCACGGGGCAAAGCCGCCAATTCAGACCATTACTTTTTCAGTGAGAAAGGGGTGAAAGCCTTTTTCATCTACACCCGGGGCGGGCCGCCCTGGTACCATGACGTGAACGACCGGCCCGAAACCCTGCCGCTGACCGAATTCAACGACCTGTTCAATCTGCTGGTGGATTTCGTGCTGGCGTGGTAGGCTTACGGCTGCCACGGCCTGGCCAAATGCCGGTGGATGATCAGCGCATCGGGGTCGTTCAGTATGTAAGCGGGCAGTTGCTGTTCCCCGTGGCTTTCGAAAGCGGCCAGTTTGCAGCCCGCCTGTTTCAGGCTGTCCCAAACGGCCTGTTCCGGCCACCAGTGGTAGGCATTGCCGCCCCGCCAGAACATCAGCTCCACATCCTCGAAACTGTTGCAGTTGAAAATCACGTACCGCTCCACCACGGAATCGGGCAGTGAGCGGAAGATTTCCGTATCGTGTATCCGGGCGTTGCGGTCGGTATTGTCCGGCCTGCGTTCGTAGCGTATCTGCCACGGTTTCAGCGTGTACACGGCAGCCAGTGCAAATAACAGGCCCAGCGCGGCACGTTTCAACGAAGCCGGGAAGCGCAGCAGGCCAGCGACCTGGCGAAAAACCCACACCAAACCGGCCGCAATGAGTATAAACACCAGGACGCCCACCGGGAAAGGGAATGCTGGCATTTTGGTTTTCACCAGCAGCGAGAAAAACAGGTATATCACCGCAATGCAAAACACAAAAGCTGCCGTGAGGTTTCTCCGCTCCCTCCCGGCCAGTGCCAGCCACAAGCCGGGCAAAAGGAAAGGAAGTATAAACCGGCCGTAGAGTTTGCCGGCCATGCGCAAATGGTAACCGGCCGGGCCGGTATGCCCTTCCAGTGCTGTCATCATGTGCAGGGTGTTCATCCGGTAAGAAATCGCGGCCTCGGCCGGGAAGCGCCACCAGATATAGAGCTGCCAGGGCAGGAACACCGCCACGGCTGCCAGCACCGACCAGCCGAGGTGCCGCCAGCGCAACCGGCTCCGCAGCCAGCCCGGTTCCAGCACGAAGAGCAGCCCCCAGCCCGCGTACACCAGCAGGCCGGGAAGCCATTTGTTGAGTATGGCCGCCCCGGAAAAGAGGCCGGCCAGCACGGCCCATTTCAGCCGGCCCGAACGGTAGTAGCGCACAAAAGCCCAGAAAGAACCCGTTACGTAAAAGGCAAAAGCCGCATCGTTGTGGTCGAGGCTGAACAGGCCGCTGGTGAGCTCGAGCTGGAAATAGGAAAACGCATACAGCACAGCCGCCAGCAGGGCGGTGACCCGGTCACGGGTCCAACGCAATGCGATGTCGTACACAAAATACACGGCTACGGTGCCCATCAGCAGGGAAGGCAGTCGCAGGGCCAGCAGGTTCACTCCGAACAGTTTCATGCTCAGGGCCATCTGCCAGAGAAACAGCGGCTGTTTGTGCAGCCAGATGAAATTGCAGCACCAGGCGGCCGGGTCGTACGGAAGGATGGGGTTCAGCCGCAGCATGGGAATGAAGGGATGGCTCATCAGGTGCTTCGCCACCAGCGCGTGAAAGCGTTCATCCCAGGGATGCAGATACGGGTCAATACCGGCAAGGTATAACCTAAGCAAAAAAGCAACGACAAGTAAAGATATTAGGAGGGGGGGGGGATATGTTCCGTTCGGATTTCATAGTCAGTTATCTGACGCCTATAAGTCCTTGGCTATGTCCTCCACCCATGTTTTGCCCCACTCTTCCTTTTCCTTTTCGGTCCAGAGGTCAGGGAAGAATATGCGTTTCATGAAACGGGGCGGCAGGTACTGCTGCCAGTTGGTGCCGCCTGTGGCGGCCACTTCGTCTTTTTCACGCAAAAGATACCTGGCAGCGGTTTTATAATGTACCAGCGGCCAGTTGATGTTCACGTTGGCGTCCAGCATTTTCATCTGGGCCACCAGTTCCGGGTTGCTGCGGTCGGCTTCGGGCAGTTCGTTGTACTTGCGCCAGAGGTTCTTGTGGCGGTACTCGATGGCCAGCTTTAACAATTCATCGCTGTACTTGGCTTCAAACTGCTTCAGGGTCAGGGTCTTTTCGCCCGATTCCAGCTCGGTGGCACCGGCTTTCCAGTAAATGTGCTCAAACATTTCCTTCAGCGAGGCTTCATCGGTGCCTGCTCCGGCAAACTTGTGGCGGTGATCCTTGTGCACCAGGTTTTTCAGGTCGGTGGAGCAAATTTCGATTTTCCGGTACTGGGCGCTCTGGAAGCCGCTGGCCGGCAGCAGGGCCATGCGGAAGCGCAGGAACTGTTCCTTTTCCATGCCCTGCTCCATGATGCTGAAACTTTTGGTCAGGGCTTCAAAATAATTGTTGATGCGCTTCAGCCGGGTTTTCAGGTATTCTGTCTCCATACGCTCATTCCAGCCCAGGTTTTGCCCGTTGGGCAGCACATTGCGCCCGTTATGGGCTATCTGTTCCAGCTCGTGCAGTGCCAGGCGGAAATACAGTTCGGTTACCTGGTGGTAAATGACGAAAATCATTTCATCCGGGAAATCGGTTTTGGGCTTTTGCAGCGTAAGCAGGGTATCGAGGCTTACATAATCCCAGTAAGGCATAAAATTCTCGAGGAGAAGCCCGTCCAGGTAGGCTTCAAGGTCCTGGCCGGTCAGGGTATATTTTTGTGTCAGCAACTGCAGTTTCTCCAGTATTTCCGGACTGAATTTCTTTTCCATGCTAATAAAGTTAGGCTTTTCAGGAAAAAGGGGGAAACCTTACCCGGCAGGAAAATAGGAATAATACACGCTGGCAGGAAGCACATACCGGAAGTCGGCCGGAGTGAGCAGCAGGAAATGTGTGCGCAAAGCGCCCGATTCGAAATCAATCAGCAGTTCCGGGTTAAAGGGAAGTCCTTTATAGCGAAGTTCAAAGTGGAGATGGCTGCCGGTGCTGCGGCCGGTGGAACCGCCTTTGCCTATGATTTGCCCGCTGCTGACCATATCCCCCGGCTGAACCAGGAGGCGGGAAAGGTGGGCATAGAGCGATTCCAGCCCGTTATAATGGCGGATGACCACTAACCAGCCGAAACTGGGGCTGTAGCGGGCTATGCGCACTTTGCCGTCAAAAGCCGCATACACCGGATCCCCAGTCCTCAGGTCAATGTCGGTGCCCTTGTGCAGGCGGTAATGCCTGTACCCGAAGCGGCTGGTAATTTTTCCGGCACTGGGCATGGTAAAGCCGCACTCTCCGGGGGCAATGATGAGCAACCTAATGGTATCTAAAAAATCTTCATACCCGAAATTATAGGGATTGATCAAGCGGTTATCGAAAGACGGATACATCCACGAGGCCGGGACAGGTGCTTCCGCCCGCGAAACCGTGATCATGGGCAGGGCAGGCTGGCTGGCATCCGGAGAAGAATGCCCGGGCCTGACAACCCTTGGTCCATTTACCGGGATTACCCCCGGCAAACCGGGCCCGAAAAACATCAGCAACAAGACGATATGAAAAGACAGGCGTGACATGGGAAAAAGGGGAGCGAGGGGCGTTATGTGGAAGATGCGGTGAAAATACACCGACTTGGTGCCGGATAACAGGGACCGAATGCACAGGTAAAATGTGCATTGTATACAAACTGCCACGTACACGGTTTCTGCTGCAATTCAATTCCCGTTTAAATCCAAAAAACGGTAAGATGCTCACAAAAACAGACAGTTTCACCTCAGGGCAGGCGGCTTTCGAGCGGATATTTCAGTCCCGAATAGCTGGTCAGGTCGGCTTTCACCGTGCCGATGGTCAGGGGCGATTCCACCCGGATGGGGATGCGGTTGGCATCATCGGTAGCCCATATGTACATGATTTCCCCGCCCCCATTGAAATAGGCATTGTCCAGCATTAACGGACGGAATTTCACGCAGCGGAACCGGCCGCTGCGGGTGTGCAACACTTCTTTGCCAAGATACCGGATGTATATGGGATAGATATCCTTGTCGATAAAGACGGGCAGAGGGATTTTATCGCCCGGTTCGTAACGGTCGAAATCAATGCAGCGGGCGTAGTAAATAGCAGAGACCGCATCATTGATATAATCGGGTATGGAAAAAGTGTCACGCCTGGGCGGGTTATGCAACAGGTTTTGGGTGTACACGCGGTTCAGCTCATGGTCGAAATCATAGATATGCTTGATCAGATAACCGTCTTCATCCACATCCCGGACAAAATGCAATGGTTTCAGGTTCGTGGTATCCATGTAAGTTTCGTAGCGGTCGCGCACCCGGATGAACCATTCATAGCTCCGGTAGGTCCTGCCGGCCGCGATGATATGATAAACCGGCCGGCTCTGCCATTGGGCTTCGCGCACGGTAAAGCTCAACTCACCCGCCCTAAGCCAGAGGGCTGTCCAGTTATAAAAAACCTGCAGGGTAAATTTTTCACCCGGGTTGAACGGAGGCCTGGAAAGCAGGAAAACTTCCTTGTCATTCGCAGTGTAGGGGCCGGTTTGCGCTCCGGCTGCCATCAGCAGGAAAACCGCCAGCAAGGGAAAGATTTTTTTCATGGGCTACTTTACCATTTTGTCCGGTTCATCCACCAGGCGCCTGCCAGGGCGGGCAACGCCAGGTTTATGATCCAAAGCAGCGTAGCAGCCACAATAATGCCAAAATCGTTTTGCGTAAAGGGGCCGATTAAATAGAGGCCAAGATTATAACGCAGGCTGAACTGGGCTATTGCCGGCAGGGGCATGAGGGTATGCGCCAGCATAATGCACGACACCAGCACAAGCGCTGTCAGGAAAGGCACAAACACTCCGCAGGCATAGAGCAGCAGCACAAACTGAAGAAGGAAAACCAAATAGCGCAGCGAAGCGAGCGCCAGTGCTCTCCAAAGGGCTTTTCCGTGGTTCCCCTGCAAAGACAAAGCGAGGGGGTCCAAGCGTTTCAGTAAAGGCAACTTTGCCAAAAGCGAAAGCCATCGCGGAGAGAAAGCATAAACCAGTGCCAGCAGGAAAGCCAGGCCCGTTGCCGCTGCCATCCACTGATGGCCGTAAAAAATCCCGTCACCGGAAATATGTAACCATATGAGCGCGGACGGAACCCCGATAAGCAAAGCAGCGGTAAACTGGGCAAAGGAAGAAAGCAGAGAAGGCGGAAGGGCGCGGGCCCTGTTTCCGGGCGGCAGCATGAGCAAACGCCCGGCAAATTCCCCTACCCGGTTCGGGGTCAGCACACCGATGGATAACGCGGCAGCCGCGGCTTTGAAAGCCGTACGCAAAGACACCGGAACTAACGGTTGCACCAGGATCTTCCATCGCCAGGCATCCAGCCAAAGATTTACGGGCAGTAAAAAAACAGCCGCCAGTGACCACGGAATCCGATGCCAGGACCAGCTGGCGGCAAAAACCGGGAACAGAGACACAACATCACGGTCAATTACCAGTTGTTTATAAAGAACCGCCAGCAGCAAAAGCGTAATTGCTACTTTTATAATGAACCGGGCCGCGTGATTGCCGGTTTTTACCCGCTGATATATGGCAACAATGGAATGGTCCATAGAAGACAAACAGGTTATCCTCGGCATAGACCCTGGCACCACGGTGATGGGGTTTGGAGTCATAGCCATTGAACAATCGAATATACAGTTTTTGGCAGCGGGTGTGGTGAAGCTGGGTCATTTATCCAATCATCACGAAAAGCTGAAAGCAATTTACGAGCGCACCCTTGGGCTGCTGGAACAATACCGGCCCCAATGCGTGGCCATCGAAGCCCCGTTTTACGGTAAGAACGTACAATCCATGCTTAAGCTGGGCCGCGCGCAGGGAACAGCTATCGCAGCTGTTATTTCCAAAGGACTGCCTGTTACGGAATATGCCCCGAAAAAAATAAAACAATCCGTAACCGGCAACGGAAACGCCTCCAAGGAACAAGTGGCCGCCATGCTGGAGCACATCCTGCGGAAACCCATCGAAACACGTTTCCTCGATGCCACAGACGGGCTGGCCGCGGCCGTCTGCCACCACTACCAGTTAACCGGCCTGGCCGCCAGCCAGGGGAAAAGCGGCAAATCCTGGGAACAATTCCTGAAAGAAAACCCCGGGCGAATTATCGGAGGTTCGCACTGATCTCCCGGGCCGTTTGTTCAAATTCCTCATGTGTTAGTTTCAGTTTCGGCTTGCTGAAATCAATGTCGTATATACCATTGATGGGCACCAGATGAATATGCGCGTGCGGCACTTCCAGCCCGATGACGGCAACGCCTACCCTTTCGCAAGGTATAGCCCGGTCAATGGCCCGTGCCACCTTTTTGGCAAACACCCACAAATCGGCCAGCAGGTCATCTTCGAGGTCAAAGAGATAATCGGTTTCCTCCTTGGGAATCACCAGGGTGTGCCCCCGTGCCAATGGATTGATATCCAGAAATGCGAGGAATCGTTCTTCCTCGGCCACCTTGTAACAAGGAATTTCTCCCTCAACAATCCGGGTGAATATACTGGGCATAATGTACGGGATTTTATATCCCGAATTTACACAGTGATTTCCAGAATTTCGAACTGAATGGAACCGTTGGGGACTTTGATATCGGCCGTTTCGCCAATCTTCTTGCCCAGCAATCCTTTGCCGATGGGCGAGGTAACGGATATTTTTCCTTTTTTCAGGTCGGCTTCGTTTTCCGACACGATTTGGTAGGTAAATTCTTTCCCGGTGCTGACATTCCGGATTCTGACGGTGGAAAGCACCTGTACCCTGGAGCTGTCTATTTTATTCTTATCGAGCACTCGGGCTTTGGCAATGACAGCTTCGAGCTGGGCAATCCGGTATTCAAGGTGTCCCTGAGCTTCTTTGGCGGCATCGTATTCAGCGTTTTCCGACAGGTCACCTTTGTCGCGGGCTTCCGCAATTTGCTGTGCGATTTCCGCACGACCACGGGTCTTCAAATCGCGCAGCTCCTGTTTCAGCTTTTCCAGCCCTTCCTGTGTATAATAATGAATGTCAGCCATATTGCAATGAATTAAATAAAACCGGATTATTGATAAAAAAAGAAACGCCTCTATGCGTCATAGAAACGTTTCTTTTCGGACAAGTCCGGTTACAAAGATACTTAAAAATTCAGACGAATGCCAAGGGCATGGGTTCCGCCAAAGGCCGTGGAACCCCGGTAACCGTAATCAATGCCCATCATGGGTTGCATTTTATCTTTCCGGAAAGGCACATTCAAGGTAAACCCGCCAGAAATGCCATTATGGGCGTTGGTGTTTGTGGCCGGGTTGAGCAAACCGGGTTCATATTTATAGCCGGCCCGCAACACAATCATTTCCCGGTTTCTCACTTTCAGACCATATTCAGCGCCCAGGCCGAACTGGTCTTTGTAGAAAGCATTGGATGTAAAACTGGCCGCAACGGTAAGACGGTGCTTGCTTTGAACATAAAAATCGTACGAAGCCCCGATATTCAATTGGGAAGGCAGTTCAAACTGCTGGGACAACTGGCCGACATTGGCCTGGTAATCGCCTGTAATGACATCGGTCCGGAAGTTGAGCCCGTCTCCTGAATATTTCATAGGCGTTCCGATATTTCGCAGGGAAACTCCGAATTTGAATCGCTCAGGGAAAGCTTCCGGCCCGGTGTTGTACACCAAACCGGCATCCAGGGCTATGCCTTGTGCTCGGACATTGGATATGGATTCTGAAATGATCTTAACCACAATGCCACCATGAATAAAATCGGCAAAGGAATGCCCGTATGCCAGTTCAATATTCAGAAACTGGGGTTTATAGGTCCCGAGGCCGCCTTCCGGCTGGTCGTTGGTGGTAATTTCAATGTCACCGAAATCAAAACTGGTAACACTTAAACCCAAAGCCCCTTCACCGATTTTCTGGCCAAATCCAAGGGCATTGATTCGGACACCCCAGCCCATCAGGTATTCGGTATGGGAGAAGTTGAATTCGCTGCCATTGATAAAGGCCAGGCCGCCTACGTTCAGCCGCATGGCTTCCATGCCCCGGACGGACGCGATATTGATCCAGTTCCACCCGGCCGCCCTGGCCCATGGGTTTACCAGCAATTCCGAAGCGCCCGATTGGGCCGTACGGTCCGGGTTGCCGGCCCTGGCAGGAAG
Organism: uncultured Chitinophagales bacterium; assembly: GCA_964422925.1. Lineage (GTDB taxonomy): Bacteria > Bacteroidota > Bacteroidia > Chitinophagales > S012-47 > CAYRDC01. The sequence continues at coordinate 28,047 of CAYRDC010000016.1, forward strand.
TGCCAGGAAAAGCAAACCGCAAAAGGCAATCAAAATAACTTTTATGTTTTTCATAGAATGCGAATTGTCAGTTTTAGAAAGTATCCAGGTCAATGGGACGCATCACGCCAAACCATTTCACCACTTTTTCACCCAACCCGGGAGCGCTGACATGTATCAAGTACAACCCGCTGGCTATGGGTATATTTTTTGAATTTTTCAGGTCCCAGTCAATGGACGTTTCCAGGTTCACTTTCTGTAATTCGGCTCCCGGTGTATTATCCATACCCACATCCCGGTTGAAACGCCTGACCAGCTGGCCGTCAATGGTATAGATTGATACCGTACAATTTCGCGGCAGGTTGGTAATCTTCACCCGGTTGTCCAGCTGACTGCGCTCATATTTGCTGTAGGCATAGTAGGGATTCGGCACCACCCGTATCAGGTCCAGGGCGTTTTTCGCCACTTCAGTGACTTGTTTCTCAACGGCCAGGCTGTCAGTGGAGAAGGTATATTTGGGATATCCTCCGTTTTCACCCGTGATTACCTTCTTCACATAAGGTTTCTGTACCCTTAGGCGGATTTTGGTTTCGGTGGGCACCAGCCCTTCATCCCATGATTTCATTTTATAGCCTGTGGCAAGCATGGCCGGTGAGAACCAGATGCAAGTCTTGAACACGTTTCGAGTAGCCACGTTGACCGACAGGTTCTGGAACTGCTGCTGGAAGAAGGCGCCTTCATCGTACTCTGTGTTCGAGATGTAGATAAAATGCTTGCCACCCACTCTCAGGTCAAACCCGTTGGGGCCGGCCGCGGTAAAGAGGTTATCGGTGGGATTCCAGATCATGTCGTCTCCGTTGTCTGCTTTCAGCCAGGAATCTTCCCCGAAAATGATATTCAGGCGCTTGCCGGTTTCCACGTTGATGGCATAGCCCGGGAACCACGAGCGGCCGCGGTCAGTGGCGTCATAGGTGCCGTCCAGGTTCAGCGAAGCGTGGTCGCGCATTTCCAGTTTCCGTTTGCCGCCTTCAGCCAAGGCCGGTTCTTCGCTTTGTTCCACTACGATGCAGCGGGTCCATTTTGTCTTATCCGGGGTAAGCACGATGTCCACGCTGGCGAGGCTGTCCATCCGAAGTGATGCCAGCAGGCCGGGTACGCCACGGGCCGGCATATAGTCTTCTCCTGACTGGATACCGCCCACCAGTGCCATAGGTGCCCAGGTGCCGTTGATGACGTCTTCGTATATCTCATCATCATCGCGGCCGGGGTAATCATCGTAATCGAGGCCGTTGGGATTGTCGTAAATCCCCGATCGGATCCAGTTGAAGAACGACTGCTGTTCCCCATCCGGTTCGGCACTAAGCCACTGCACGCCCGGGTCAAGGTATTCTTTAGTACCTTCCAGGAAACCGTTATTCTCCACCCCGTTGGTCGTACCCGGGTTGCGGGTTTGCTGAATAGTAATGGATAACCCGATTTCAGGAATCAGTTGTTCGTTGGCCCTGCGGATGGTCATATCCGAGGTCCAGGTATCCCCGGTGGTTTTATTCACCAAAGTCCAGGTACTGCTCGAATCGATCATACCGTTAGAACCGGTTGGATCGTTAAAAATGAGTTCGAAATCACCGTTGGGCACTTTTACCGGGTCATACACCTTTACATCCACCGGCCCGAGGGAGCGTTGGTATACCGGATGGGCCATTTTATTGTTTGCCAATATCTCGGCCACCGATTCAGGCGTCAGGTCCACGATATTGCCGCCATTACCGGTTCCTTCAATGCGTGTAATCTCCGGTCCCATGCCATATTGGGAATTCAAAATCATTCCTTCATTCTCCGGGTCCGGAATGTGCGGAATGCCTGTATAGACTTTTATGTTTTTCCGCCCTTCGAGGTATGGTTTTTTCTGACTGTCAGGATCGCCCGGTTTGTATGGCATGTAGTTGTTTTCGGCATATGCCACCACCGAGAAATAATAAGTCTTGTGGTTTACCAGGGTTTTATCTCCTTCGGCAAAGGCGTCTTCCCGGATGCGGAAGGAATGCACAATTCCTTGATTGTTCCCGTCCACCATTAATTCAGGCACATCAGCGCCTACAGTGGGGTCAAAGGTGAAGTTTACCAGTTTGTCCACATTATCCTTGATATCCACCTGGGCAATCAAACGGGCTTTGTTCGGGTCGTTATATTCTGAAGAGCTGACCAGGTCGTTTTTCAACTGGTATATTTTGTATCCCTGGAAGTTATAGGTTGAATCACCGTTGGTCAGCGAATCAGGCAGTGATTCGATAATGGATTTAATAATCGGATCCGTTTCCTCGTAGTCTTCATTGGCGTTGTTGGAAGTTGTGCTGTCGTTATAGATTGAGAGGATGAGTTCGCGGTCCAGTTCACGAATGGTCATAGAAGGCGCATCCGGCCCGTCAATGAGTTTGAAATTATTGTCAAACAGGGCCTGTGCTTTTTCATCCACCCCGCATAGCATAGCAAAGTCAGCGTTGCAGCCTGTTTGGTTGGGCGGCCTGACCCAGACTACGCCAACGACCACTTCATTCAGTGCACCTGGTTCCAGCCTGAAGGGTCCGGATGACTGCATAAACCTGCGGTCGGCAGGCGAATTGCCTTCGTCACATTCGCTCCAGCCCCCGGAGCCCGGAGGATCGGGGAACATGACATCAGTCGGCTGTCCGGTATGGAATCCGTTGCCTCCGAAAGTAAAGGGTGAGCCATCTTTCCAGGTACCGGAAAGGTAGCCGTAATAATGGGAGGCCACTTCAGGATTGCCAATAGTTGAAAAGTCATTATTGTAATACAGGAATTTCGACATACCGAGCACCACGGAGTCCACGATTTGTCCTCCGCTGTAGATATATTTTTTCGGCCCTTGGAAGAAGTCAACCCCTACCAGAGGCGGGTTGGCACCGTAAGCGGCCGCGGCCGGGCCATCCACGGCATCCCCGTTATAACAAATACCCAATGATTGATCCGGGCAGGCACCCACAAAATCGTCAAAGGCATACCCAAGGTCCGCGTCCACCCACTGGCCGAAATACACGGAGTCAAGTGTAGTGGTTGAAAAGTTCCGGACCCGGTATTTGTAAAAGGTCATATCGTTGATCTCATCGTTGGTGGCAAAGGCGAAGGCCAATGTTTGAATTTCCAGGCCGATGGCTTCGCCCCCGGTTTCGGTGTGGATGTTGCCCTTGTCGTTGTAGACCCACCAGATGGCTTGGTCGCCCGGCACATCGGGGTAATCTCCGTTTTCCGGGTTGTAAATGGCATCCCCGTTGACATCCACAAACGGAGCCAGCGGTTTATTAGGACTCAAGTTCAGGATAGCGCCATTGGCACCCACGGCATGCGGATTTCCTTTTCCCGGCCATTCCAGTACGGATTTTGGAATGCTGGCGAGGGGAATGGTTCCTCCCGCATCGACTCCGTATTGGGCTCCCAGGGCAAGCATGGTTTCTATATCATCCAAAGTTACTTTCCAATGCCGGTCATAATCCGAACAGGTTTGATCGGTGATGGATCCGTTGCCATCCAGGGGTCCGGGCCAAAAGTCATTGCCCGACTGGCGGTAAGTCTGCGCGGCTATCTTCAACTGTCCACCGGCATCAATGCCGCCAATCCACAGAGCGCCTGCAAAGAGGGAATGCACGCTGGGCTGCCCGGAGCCGGGATCCACCTTGGGAATCTCGTAGCGCGCTGTATTCAGGTCCCACCACATATCGCCTCCTGCCAATAGCGTGGTACGTACATTGTTAACGTCCATCTCTACCTGGCTGGTAGCCGGTGAACAGGCAGCCGCCACCTTAGCCGGTGTCCTTACTTTATTTTTTCCCGGCCAATCCACATTTTTCTCAGCCATTCCTGAGTGAACAACCAGCATGGCCAAAAGGGTTGTCAGTGTATATCTCTTTATGTTACCTCGCATGGTAAGAATTTTTGTGGTTTTAGAACTTCAGCTTAACACCAAACTGTATCCTTCGTGGCAGGCTGAACTTATCCGGATTATGCATTTTTATAGTGTACAAATCAATAAACGACTGCGGATCGACCTGTCCGGCCAGGGTTTCGGAGGAAGCCGGGTAATCGAGGAACCCGTCATCTCTCGGATCGCCTGTATAAGCATACACGCTCAGGATATTTTTTGCATTCAGCAGGTTTTGAACAAGAATATAGACATTCACAAACCGCGGATGATCTTTGCTTCCTATGGCAAAATCTTTGTCGAGTCTGGCATCGATTTTAAAATTCCAGGGAAGGCGTGAGCCGTTTATGGTTCCTTCCAGCGCTGATTGCGTCCGTACGCCAAACATTGCGGTTGGGGTAGGTACATTCTGGCGGGTATAGGGCTCACCCGATCTGGCACGGAATACAATGTTAATACCCGCGTTGGATAAGATATCGCGTCCGCCAACCACCGGCCCGTTGTATTCATCGCCAGCCGGGAAACGGTAATCCAGGTTAATGTTAAAGGTATGTCGCACATCATAATTCAGCGGCAGAATGGTGCGCAGGTTCGGCTGTCCGGCCCCGATGAGGTTGATCTGGGAAGTAGTTCCTGAACCGGTTCCATCGGCAAATTGCAGCGTGTAGGCTGCTGTCATGAGGGTGTTGTTCACCCTGCGAATCAGGTCATAGGTAAGCGTAAGGCCTTTAACCGTCCCGAAGTCAATATTGCCATAAGTGGTATAATTTACCGGGTAGGCATAGTTTACTTGCATTACCTGCATCATATCGCGCAACTCTTTATAAAAAGCGGAAATCTTCAAAGCGGAATGATCGCTCAACGCTTGCTGGAATCCCAATTCATAATTGATGGTTTTTTCCGGCTTCAGGTCCGGATTTGGAATGACACCATCGATCGCAATTTCCTGCAAGAAATAATAGTGGTAAGGCGTGGCTTCATTCCGGCTGAGTGGACGTTGGGTTAGCACATCATAGTGAGCTGTAAACATGGCTGTTTCAGTAATCGGAAAGGAAAAGGCGATCCTGGGCATTACCGTATACTGCGGATCATAATCCACGAAAGAAAGATTCGGATCAAACGTATTCGGATCCTTGATATCCATGGTCGGATCCACCAGGTAAGGAGAAATCTTCCCGGTACTGGTCTGAGCCGCCAGTACGGCCGGATCGAATATTTCTGCTCCGGTACTGTTGTACCACGTGTCCCCTTTCCGGTAGCCGACAATTTCGGTCGGGTTTTGAATATCGTTCACGTACACGGCATAGTCGCTTCCTATATTGCCCGGGTGTGTAACCGGATTTCCGGCCAGTTGGTCCACTTCGGCCACTGTGCGGATGGGGTACAGCGAATATTTGTCTTTCAACACTTTCTGATTGGCATCGAAGCGGTCGACCCGTAACCCGACCCGGAATATAACCCGGCCAATATTGAACTTATCCTGTACATAAACCCCGGTATAAATCGGTTCATAAGCCCCGAGGTCACGGGTGTAGTATTCGTCAAAATCTTTCACTCCATTACCGTTCAGGTCGGCAAATTTCAGGAAGAAGTCGCTGAACGCGGGCTGCCTTTTCAGCTTATTCCCGTAATAATCATATCCCCGTGTGGAAACCAGCCGGTTTCCATCCTGGATCAGTTCATCCGGGCTGAACATATCGAGGCTGAAGAAATCTGGATCAATGGCATCGATATCGATCCACTCAAGGCTGTTGACCGGCAAGCCGAGTTTGCGTCTTAACTGGATATCAAAATACTTTTGATCGGCCTGGCTGTACCGTGGGAAATAGAAAATGGTATCATACTGCCCCAGTTGGCCGGTGAAATCCGAATAGAGAATGGTATCCCCGTTAATCAGGTAATAGGGTTTGGAAATATCGAGGTTATTCAGGTGAAAGTTGGCATTCTGGCGCATAAGTTCCCAAAGGCTGATGGGAGATACATAATAAGACCGTTCGATGCGCTGCTGATATTCAAATCCAAACTCGAGGGCATGCTTGTTAATCCGGTCGCCTGAACTTTTTTTGAGATCCACCGAAGCATCGAACCGCATTCCGAACTGTTGGTTATCCGATTTTCCATAATTGAACCAGGGCACACCCGGATTATAGTACATGGAATAAGTAACCTGGTTCTGGGTGAAGTCCCCGTTGCGCAATCCTCCGCCAAGCAGCACCTGGGCCAGGGTAACCGGGTCTTCGGTTTCGTAATACATTTCGGTATAGCGCGACATGAGCGGATTGGCGGTACCGGGTTCAAAAGTGACAGCCGTATCGGAATAACCCAGCAGGCGGAAACCGGTGTTCCCGGTTAGTGAATCCATGCCATAGGCGTAAACAGGCGCCCGGTACGTATGGAATTTACCTATGTAACCGTATAAAAACGGGTTCCACCCGAACCTAGGATCTTCCTGCGAAGAAGTGCTCCGCTGGTAATCGAGCTGGATGGTATAAAAGGCATTGGCCAGCTGGTAGCCGCTTGTACTTCCTTCTTCCTTGTTCTGCAGCTTATCCATAAACCGTTGCGTGAACTTAGCATAAGCACGTATATCATTATTTATCACCAGCGGGTTGTTTTCCGCGTTCATCAGGGAGAATGTCCGTACGTAGGCTCTTCTTTTTCTATAGTAATATTGTCCGCCCAGCGTCACATTGATTGACCGGCTGGGTTTAAAATCAAGTTTGCCGAAAAAACTGCCGGATAAAAGCCAGTTATTGGGTTTGTATTTGATTTCATAGAGGTCGTCAGCATGCAGGTATTCTGAACTTTTGCTCAGCCCGGTTCCGAAGGAAGAAGGGCGAAGTGGGTTTTGCTTGATTTCCTGCAGCACACTGTCTTTCACCTGATAAAGAGGCGTGGCAGGCGGGTCATTATCTTTTTTATAGAGGAATTCACCTGTAAACAGGAAGCCCAGTACGGTTTGGGAGGAATCGGTTCCCTTGTAGCGGGTATAGACAGGGCCCAAAGCACTAAATCTCAATTGGTTATAGCCGAACGGATCCAGGTATTGGCTGGTAAGGGCTTCCAGGGCACCATGAAAATCACGGGACGGGCCCCGGGTGGAAATGTTCACGATACCACCGGTCAGATCGCCCTGCTTGGCTTCGATCCCCCCGGTGATAATCTGTATCTGGTTTATGGCTTCGGTCGGGAGTTCCACTATACCGGTCAGGTCAACTCCGTCAAGGATGTATTTGGTGGCGTATCCCCGTGAACCGGCAATATTAATAAGGTTATTGTCATCGGCCTGGTAGGTTGCCGCTGAATTGCCGATTATGCCCACTAAATCGTTTTTAGGCATTTTTTCAATCTCTTCCCTGGTTTTGGTATCGCCTGCATCCGGCTTACCGACATCCACCGGAGGAGCTTCATAAACGACCGTAACCGGGCCGATTTCCTGGGCTGTATTGATTTTGATGTTATCGAGGAAGGTAGTTTTACCGGAAGACACCACTACCCCGGTTACATTCACTACTTTACCGATGTAAGAGGCAGAAACCCGGTATTTGCCGGGATCCAACGGTTTAATGGAGAAGTATCCCTCGTAATCAGTGGCGGTACCGTTTACCAGTACATTATTCAGATAAACGGCAACGCTGGCAAAAGGAATGCCATCGCCATTTTGATCGACCACCCGGCCCTGGATTTCACCGGTCTGGGCCTGCAGGCCTGCCAGGATAAGAATACTCGCAGCCAGGGTAAGAAATACTTTTTTCATATCGGCAATTTTGGATGATTTTCTAAATAATGCCAGGAAGATTTATCTCAGATAAAGGGTAAGCAACAACAACCCCCAAATCAACGCGAACAAAAATAGCAAAACGCCTGTAAAAGGCAACAAATTCAAATTCCAGCCTATGAGATTTTACAATCTTATGAGATTGAGGGGGCCGGAGGCACTTTTTTCAGCAGAACCCGGCTGATTTTTTCAAAAGATTCATGGGTCCAACCGGCTACGTGCGGAGTGAGGATAATGCGCGGGTGGCGGGCCAGCCGGTGGAACCACGGCAAATGCCCGGTTTGCCCGGGTTTCAGGTTTTCGGTTTCCAACACATCCAGGCAGGCGCCAAGCACCTGTCCTTCATCCAGGCAATCCAGCAAATCCAGGGTATTGACCACCGGTCCGCGGGAGGTATTGAGCAGATAAACAGGCTTTTGAAAATTGTTCAGGAATTCCCGGTTAACCATATAGCGGGTTTCTTCGGTAAGCGGCACATGCAAACTCACAATACCGGCTTCGCGGAAGATAGTCTCCATATCGGTTTCCCGGACATAATCCGGGGCATAGTTTTTCTTGTACTTATCGTAAGCCAGAATTTGCACGCCAAAGCCTGACAGTTTGCGGGCAAACCGGCTGCCGGTATTGCCGAAGCCGATAATGGCTATGGTCCGGCCCATTATTTCCAGGCCCCGGTTTTCCTCACGCAACCACATTCCCTTGCGCACTTCCCGGTCGGCCCGGTGAATGTGATTCATTAAGGCCAGGAGCATTCCCAGGGCATGCTCTGCCACGGCATCCCGGTTTCCTTCCGGACTGCTGAAATACCGGATTCCGCGTTGATCCAGCGCCCGTATGTCCAGGTTATCGAGTCCGGAACCTGCCCGCCCGACCCATGATAACCATCCGGCCTTGCTTAAAAACCGCTCATCAACGCAAATGGACGTAGCTACCACTACCCCATGATACTTGTGAATAACTGATTCTGCTTCTTCCTGTGATATCTGCGGATGATAATCCACCTCGTATTCCAGTTTCCGAAGCCCTTCCATAAATGATTCCGGCATTGGACAGGTAACCAATACTTTGCTTTTTGCGCTCATGAGATTAATCTCGCCATTTCTTCAAAATTATCAATGCTTATTTGCTCAGGCCGGAGCGTCAGGTACTTTTCAGGGATGTGCTCAAAGCCATGCAAGCCTTTCAGGGAGTTCCGCAGCATTTTCCTGCGTTGGTTAAAAGCCATTTTGACCAGGGTTTTCAGTTTACTCCGGTCAAGATTTTGATCGTAATGCTGCCGCTTCCGGCAACGGATTACTGCCGATGTCACTTTCGGTGGCGGGTGAAACTGTGAAGCGTGGATTTCAAAAAGATATTCCACTTCATACACTGATTGCAGCAATACGGAGAGTATGCCATATTGCTTGCTACCCGGACCGGCATGCAGGCGCTGGGCCACTTCTTTCTGGAACATCCCCACAATGACCGGGATAGAATCAAAATGTTCCAGCAGCCGGAACACCAGCGGGCTGGATATGTTGTAGGGGAAATTGCCGATTATGGCCGTTCCGGGCACCAGGAGTTCCTGCAGGTCAGCCTGCATCACATCCGCGAGGATAAAATGCCCGGCCAGGCTGGGATAGGTTTCCTGTAACAGGGCATGGTATCTTGCATCGATTTCGACCGCATAATAGCCGGAACCATAGCGGCTGGTCAGAAAAGTGGTAAGGGTTCCCGGCCCCGGGCCAATTTCCAGTATCCGGGAATACGATTGCCCTTCGAGGGCATCCACCACCTGCCGTGCAATGTGGATGTTAACCAGGATATGCTGCCCCAGTGACTTTTTGGTTGGAATCCGGGAACCCATTAATCAATGCTTGAATTTAGATTAACTTTGCCCATTAGCTTGCCGAAAGGCAAAGTAACTGAATTTCATTATCAACCCACGAGAATGGCGAAAGAACGAATTAACATAGGAATCACCATAGGAGATTTTAACGGCATCGGCCCGGAACTGATCATAAAAACCCTGGCCGACCATGCGATGAACAAATTTTTTACCCCGGTCGTTTACGGTTCATCCCGAATCCTTTCCTACTACAAGAAAACACTGAACGTTCCGGATTTCAACTACCTGAGCATCCGGGAAGTTTCCCGCGCGGACGCGCGGCAGGTTAACGTGATCAATTGCTGGACCGAAGAGGCACAGATCACTATGGGAAAACCCGCTGCCCAGGCCGGAGCGCTGGCCGTTAAAGCGCTTGAAAAAGCCACACAAGATGCCCTGGACGGGAAAATTCAGGCCGTTGTAACGGCCCCGGTAAATAAAGCAGTGATCCGGGAAAGCTTACCGGAATTTACCGGGCAAACCGAATTCCTGGCAGAAAAAGCCGGTGTAAAGGAAAACCTCATGCTGCTGGCCAGCGAAAACCTGAGAATTGCCCTCGTAACCAATCATTTGCCCATTAAAGATGTGGCCGGAAAAATTACCAGTGAACGGTTGGCGCGCAAACTGGAACTCCTTGAATCGGCACTCAGGCAGGATTTCCTGATTGATAAACCCAAAATTGCCGTCCTGGCCCTGAACCCGCATGCCGGTGAAAACGGCCACATGGGCAAAGAGGAAGAAAAAGTCATCAAACCGGTGATTCGGGAGCTTTCAGAAAGGATGCTGGTGTTCGGCCCTTATCCAGCTGACGGATTTTTCGGCTCCCGGAACACAGACTCTTTTGACGCTATCCTAGCCATGTATCACGACCAGGGATTGACGCCTTTCAAGGCGCTTACTTTCGGGCAAGGAGTCAATATCACCGGTGGGCTGCCGTTTATCCGTACTTCACCGGATCATGGCACCGCATACGATATTGCCGGCCAAAACCGGGCGGATTGCCAGTCATTCCGCCAAGCCTTGTTCACTGCGTATGATTTATACCGGAACCGCCAGGAATACACCCTCCTGCACAGCAATCCACTGCAAAAAACAGAACTGGCAGCGGGGGAAGATTAAACTTAATTCACTGAAAATTCATAGCTTTGTGCCTCGTTTGGCACAAACCGGAGTGAGGATGAAGGCAATGAGGGAATTTGATATCCCTTTCGGAGGGCTAAAAAACCAATCATACGTCTTCGACTATGAAATTCAGAGCGGCTTTTTCAGCCGGATGGAAAGTTCTCCGGTTCAGGCAGGTGACATTTACGTGCATGTAACCCTGGATAAAAAACCCAGGCTGCTCGTATTGGATTTTTATCTGGATGGCTATACAGAAACCGAATGCGACCGATGCCTGCGTCCGATCAAAGTAGCGGTAAACGGAAATTTTCGCCAGGTAGTCAAATTTGACGATGAGCTATGCCGTAAACCCCAGGATGACCCGGAAGTTCTTTACGTGGCAACGGAAACCACCCGGCTGAACATTGCCCAATGGATTTATGAATTCATTATCCTCAGCCTGCCGATACAAAAAACCTGCGCTGACAGCTTGTTTGGCGAAGCGCATTGCGATGAAAAAACTATGCGGATCCTGAAAGAGCATGAAAACATAAAGCAACAGGATCCCAGATGGGATAAACTGAAAGATTTAACAAAAGATTAAAACCTGTGATATGGCACATCCGAAACGTAAACAATCAAAAACCCGGAGAGACAAAAGGCGGACACACGTAAAAGCGCAAACTCCCCATGTGCATACCTGTTCCAATTGCGGTGCACCGGTTTTGCGGCATCATGTATGTCCCGAATGTGGTCATTACCGGGGTCAACTGGCTGTGGAGCCTAAGGTAAACCTGTAAGATTCTGCTTGAGACCTTTGTTTTACAATTATTCTGCATTTTCTTTGTTTGTCCTGAACAAAGCATTTTTTTAATACTTCATTTACATGAAACCTATTCATGCAGCCATCAAGGGGATCAACTGTTGGATGCCGCCAGACAAGCTGACCAATGCCGACCTGGAGAAAATGGTAGATACCACTGACGAATGGATTACCACCCGGACCGGTATAAAAGAAAGAAGGATTTTGAAAGGTGAAGGTAAGGGAACTTCTTATATGGCTATCCGGGCGGTAAACGGATTACTGGAAAAGACCAATACCCGTCCGGAAGATATTGAACTGGTTATTTGCTGCACGGTAACCCCGGATCTTGTATTTCCGGCAACGGCCAATATAATAGGGCATGCCTGCGGGCTTACCAATGCTTTCGGTTATGATATAAATGCAGCCTGCTCGGGATTCCTCTATGGCCTAAACACAGCTGCCCGCCTGATCGAATCAGGCGCTTACCAAAAGATCATTGTAATCGGGGCCGATAAGATGTCTTCCATTGTGAATTATGAAGACCGCACTACCTGTGTATTGTTTGGTGACGGGGCGGGTGCCGTACTCTTAGGCCCTGATACGGAAGGCAACGGCCTTCAGGACGCGGTATTGTATTCAGACGGATCAGGAGTGCCTTACCTACACCAGAAAGCCGGGGGTTCTGCAAAGCCGGCTACGCATGAAACAGTCGAAAACCGGGAGCATTATATTTACCAGGAGGGAAAATCCGTATTCAAATTTGCTGTGAAAAGTATGGCAGATGTAACGGAAGAGATCATGAATCGCAACGGGCTTACCGGAGACAATGTGACCTGGCTGGTACCCCATCAGGCCAATAAACGAATCATTGACGCCACAGCCCAGCGCATGGGGCTTAATTCCGATAAAGTCATGATTAACATCCAGCGTTATGGAAATACAACCAACGCCACGATTCCTTCCTGCCTGTGGGAATGGGAAAACCAGTTGCACAAAGGCGATAACCTGATACTGGCTGCTTTTGGCGGAGGATTTACCTGGGGCGCCATTTACCTAAAATGGGCTTACGATCCTCAAAATTGAATAGATTTACATTTCTAAATAACCCGGCAACATGGCTACTACGGCTGATTTTAAAAACGGACTTTGCATAGAACATAACGGAGACCTGTACCAAATCATTAGTTTCCAACATGTAAAACCCGGAAAAGGCGGAGCCTTTGTGCGAACCCGGCTGAAAAGCCTGACCACCGGAAAAGTAATTGACCATACTTTCAATGCCGGAGTAAAAATCACTACGGCACGGGTTGAGCGCAGGCCTAACCAGTTCTTATACAAAGACGACAACGGTTATCATTTCATGAACAATAATACCTTTGATCAAATTACCTTGCAGGAAGATCAGATCAACGCTCCGCTCCTGCTGAAGGAAGGGGAACAGGTAGAAATTATTGTTCACGCGGAAACCGAACAGGTATTGGCCTGCGAGCTGCCGATTACAGTTACCCTGGAAGTCACCTATACAGAACCGGGCCTCCGGGGCGATACGGCCACCAATACCCTGAAGCCGGCTAAACTGGAAACCGGGGCTGAAATTATGGTTCCCCTGTTTGTCAATATAGGCGATTTAATCAAAGTGGATACCCGTGAAAATGCCTATATTGAGCGTGTCAAAAAATAAGGCATTTATGGATTTCAAAGAAATTAAGGAGCTGATTAAACTGGTCGAGAAATCACATGTTAGTGAAATCCGGATTGCAGATGGTGATTTCAGAATTACCATTCGGACCAAAGAATTTACCGAAGCGATTGGCAGCTCCAAAACAAGAACCACAGAGGTTATCCCGGTCACAACACAGGCAGTAGCGCAACCTGTCAATCAACCACCTGCTGACAGCCAGGAAAAAGCTCCGGAATCTGAAAGTGAAAAAACCGCCACTGCTGACAACCACCTGGAAGAAGTAAAATCACCCATGGTAGGCACTTTTTACCGGAGCCCTGCCCCGGATAAACCGCCTTATGTGAAAGTTGGAGACATTATTAACCCGGGCGATGTGGTTTGTATCATTGAAGCTATGAAGCTGTTCAATGAAATCGAATCGGAAGTAGCCGGTAAGATTGTAAAAGTTTTGGTAGATGATGCCACTCCGGTTGAATACGACCAACCTTTGTTTTTGGTAGATACTTCTGGCGTTTAATATTGCTTCAAAACAAGCCGGCAAGAGTATGTTCAAAAAAATACTGATAGCCAACCGCGGTGAAGTGGCCATGCGCATTATCCGGACCTGCAAGGAAATGGGCATTAAAACGGTAGCCGTATATTCCACGGCCGACCGCGACAGCCTTCATGTATCCTTTGCGGATGAAGCCGTATGCATAGGACCTCCTCCCAGCATTGATTCTTACCTGAGCATCCCCCGCATTATGTCGGCTGCTGAAATCACCAATGCCGATGCCATTCACCCGGGTTGGGGTTTTCTGGCTGAAAATGACAAGCTTGCCGAAATATGTGGCGAATATAAAATCAAATTTATCGGGCCCACTCCGGAAATGATCCGGAAAATGGGAGATAAGATCACCGCAAAGGAAACCATGCTCAAGGCCGGAGTTCCCTGTATTCCCGGCTCCAAGGGCCTGGTTAAAGACCTGGCAGATGCTAAAAAACAAGCTAAGAAAATCGGCTATCCGGTAATACTAAAAGCCACTTCAGGCGGTGGCGGAAAAGGCATGCGCATTGTCCGGAGTGAAAAAGAAATGAAGGAGAATTTCAACATGGCCAAGGCAGAAGCCAAAGCTTCCTTTGGCAATGAAGGATTGTATATCGAAAAATTCATTGAAGAACCCCGCCACGTGGAATTTCAGATAGCCGGTGATCAATATGGAAATATTTGTCACCTGTCTGAACGGGATTGCAGCATACAGCGCAGACATCAAAAATTAATTGAAGAATCCCCGAGCCCGGTGGTAGATGAAAAACTGCGTAAAGTTATGGGCGAAACAGCTATAAAAGCCGCCAAATCCATTAATTATGAAAGCGTGGGCACAGTAGAATTCCTGCTTGACAAAGACGGGAATTTCTACTTCATGGAAATGAATACCCGTTTGCAGGTAGAACATACCATAACCGAGGAAGTCATTGACTACGACCTAGTGAAAGAGCAGATTAAAATTGCCGCGGGGGTTCCCATTACCGGGTCGGCATATTACCCGCGGATGCATGCCATCGAATGCCGCATCAACGCGGAAGACCCCTACAATAATTTCAATCCCAGCCCCGGAACCATTGTGGAACTGCATACACCCAAAGGACATGGTGTACGGGTAGATACACACATTTACGCTGGATATACCGTCCCGCCCTATTACGATTCGCTACTGGCAAAGCTCATCACAGTGGCCCAGACCCGGGAAGAAGCCATTGCCACCATGGAAAGGGCCCTGGAAGAATTTATCCTGGAAGGGGTTAAAACCACTATCCCGTTTCACCAGGCAGTGATGCGCGACCCGGACTTCCGGGCGGGAAATTTTACAACACATTTCCTGGAAGACTTCGAAATGCCGGAAAAAGAGTAAAGAAATTAATGTACCGGCTGAACAGTGGTCAGTGGGTGGAACAGGTATTTCCGGCCATTGGCCAGCGATTCGCAGACAAATCGTTTCTGACGCTTTTCGCCTTTTTTATAGAACCTCCCGTTTCCGATCTGGAAAATGGCGCCTTCCTCCAGTTCTTCCAGAAAAATTTCCGGGAAGGGGTTGTAGGTATTCAGTACTTTTCTCAGCTTTTCGTCTGACGTGCTCCGGGCACCCGGATGAGCCAGGACCCTGGAAAAGGCTTTTTCCACATCCACCGGGAATATGCCTGCCTGGATAAAGGGCTGTCCAAGTAGACGGAAATTCTCTTTCCATTCCCGGCTATGGGGCTTCACTTTCCCTTGATATTCTTTCCAGGTTTTCAGATGGGCTACTTCATGGATCAGAGTAATTAGAAACGCGTAAGGATTCAATGTACGGTTGACGGATATCCTGGGTATTTGCCCATTTTGACCTGGCCGGAAATCGCCCAGTTTGGTCCTTCGGTCTGACGAAAGCTGAATGCTGAATTGCCAGGTTTCAAACCACCGGGCTACGAAAGGCAGTGCTCCGGCTGGCAAATAAGGGGCAAGCTCATCAACGGGGTTTTTAGCAGGCGTTGTCATCAGGTGGATACGCGTTTATTGATATGCAACAATTCAATCGTCTCAAAAATCGTAAAAACCAGATAAACGCCTAAAAATGGAAAAATAAAGATTCGTCCGTTGGCATGCAACAAAAGGATAAATCCTGTAAATCCGGCAACGGATAAAACGAATTTCAAACCGATAGCTCCAAGAAAGAATAGGGAGAAAGTCCCAAATTTACCAGAACGGATACCTTTCGCGGAGAGGAAAACAACCAGCAGGGAAAGGCCATAAAAAAATAAAACAGACTGAAGCAAATAGCCTCCGAAATCAGCAGGCCAAAGGTTCATCTGCCATGCAATGAAATCTCCAATCAGAATTATAAAAGCCAGTACAGTTATTCGCAGATATGACCTCATCGCCTCAAAGATTCCGTATGAATAACCAGATAGCTCCGAATACGCCCAGCAGAGAAAAGACAATGGTAAACACCGGGAACCCGGTATTTAGCCATGCATCCAGTTTCAAGCCTCCCCATATACCCAGGGCCATCATGGCCATCATTTGCAGGGCAGTATTGGAATACCGGATATAATTATTGAGCGGAGGCTTCTTTCCGCGTGGCCACTTCGATTTTCGGTTCATTCAAGCTCTTTTCCTTGGCGCCCATATTGCAATTGCCATTAAACATGGCTCCTGCCTCAATTACCAGCTTGGAGGTAATGATATCGCCTTCAATACGGGCAGTGCTTTTCAGGTACAGTGTATCGGCCACTTCAACCGTGCCCTCTACCTTACCGAGAACATCCGCGTTGCGGCAAATCACCTTTCCATTTACCAGGCCGGAGCTGCCGATAACCACTTTGGATTTGGATTGTACGGTTCCCTTTAAGCTTCCGTCAATCCGGATATCCCCATCAGCCGCTATCTGTCCTTCAATTTGAGTACCCTTATTGATCAGGTTTACAGCAGGACTTAAGCCACCGGAGCCATTACGGGTTTCTTTCTTTTTCATATCCATTGTCTAATCAGTTGGGGTGAACAATTGATTGCGCTAATGCAGGGTAATGTACATTTCCGGATCGGTAGGCTTTAAATTGTACCAAAGCTCAAAATGAAGATGTGTGCCCTGCGACAATTCTCCACTGTTCCCGACCGTAGCAATTACATCGCCCGCATGAACAAAGTTACCAACTTTTTTCAGGACTACTGCATTGTGCTTGTATATGGAAACCAAATTGTTACGGTGCTGGATAGCCACTATATACCCATCATCCAGTGTCCACCCTTCAAATATCACTCTTCCCGGCAAAACGGATTGCACCGGAGTGTTTTTTTCAGCCACCAGATCCACCCCGTAATGATGCATTTCCGGATTGAAATGATTGGTCACTATGCCATGAACCGGAGGAAAGAAATTTTCTTCTTCAAGGGTTTTATCCCGGCTTACTTCGGTGGTAGATTGCAACCCGGGTGTTCCTTCCTGTTCCATTTCCACCCGGAGCAAACTGTCTTCTGCCGATTCGCTGCCGAGCATAAGGGAATCGTAGCCTCCTTCCCGGTGCTGATAGCCACCCAGGGTTGTATCTACATTTCCAGTGATAATGTGGCGGATATTGTTAATATACCAGCTTTGCCTGTCTGTTACTTCACGCAGCGAATCGGTTTCCTTTTTCAGGGTAAGTAATTCCTGGTTCATATATTCCTTGTACTCGTATCCTGGAATATATTGGCGCAAAGGAGTAAAAACCAGGAGCAGAACAATAAAGGCAATAAACATCACGGAAATACTGCTAACAATGAAAATCACGTTCATTGGGGTGAGCTTGATGGAAGTACGAATCTCGAAATTCTCATCATTCATCACTACCAGCCGGTAATGTTTCCGGAGTTTCTTTACCAGCTTCGAAGACTCTCTCTTTTTCCCCTTTTTCGCCACAATAACTGGGTTATTTTTTGCTGAAAATTAAAATATTTTTGTACCAACCGAGTTTAATTAACCAAGGTAAAGCCGCGGCATCTTGAAATTTCCCAGATCTATTTTTTTAGGCGTCTTAGGACTGCTGATGGCATGCAATGCCCAACAGGTAAAAAAAACTACACCTTTATATCTGGGTTACCATGACCTAACGGCTCATTACAACGGTTATTTCAACGCGAAGTTAATACTCAACGAAACACTTGCCCGCAAACAAGCCGAATATGTGGATGATTATAATCGTTTGCTCCCTCTTAATATCACCACTAACCTTAAGCCGGAAAGCAGTGACTATCCGGAATTGGACCGTGCCATTAAAAAAGCTTCAGTGGCCATCCGGCTGCACGGTAATAGCAAATGGACGGATGACTGTTACTTCATTATCGGCCTTTGCCGGTTTTATAAAGGCGAATATGATGAAGCGGTCAAAACTTTCCAAGTGATCACTTCCGATTTTTCCAATGGGCTTAGGCCCTACGGTGGTAAGAAGAAAAAAAAGAAATCCAACAGAGGGAAAAAAAAGAACAGTGAAGTGGGAAATCCCTATTATGACGGGCCCCTGGCTTTTTTCAGGCATAAACCTGTGAAATGGGAAGCCATGCTTTGGATGGCCCGTTCTTACATTATGGAGGATAAATTCCTGGAAGCCCAAACCATTCTAACCTATGCCAATGGTGACAAACAATTTCCCGACAAACTCAGGGAAACGCTTTACCAGATTACCACGGAGTTGTTTATCCGCCAAAAGAATTATGAGGCGGCTGCCGCTTCTCTTCAGCAAACCATAGCCTTCGCGGGGAAAAAGTCAGACATCACAAGGTATGAGTTTATTCATGCCCAGCTCCAGGCATTGAGCGGTTTGTACAACGAAGCCATTGCTTCCTACAATCATGTCCTGGAATTATCTCCGGGGTATGAAATGGAATTTTACACCCGGCTGAATATTGCCGACTTGTCGCGGCAAACCAATGCCGCCAGCAAGGAAGATATCTTGGAAATGCTTGGCCAGATGTTGCGGAACGAAAAGTATGAAGAATTTCATGGACAGATATATTTTTCCATGGCTGAAATTTATCTTTCCGAAGGAGCGGTAAAAACCGCGGCCGAGTATTACAATAAAGCGCTCCGTCTCAGCGAGCCAAGATCACCGGTCATTCCCAATGCCTATTCCCGGTTGGCAGATTTATACTTCGAACAGGACAATTACGTGAAATCCCAGGCTTACCATGACAGCACCCTAGCAGTGATGGACCAGGAAAACCCGCAGTATGACGCCCTGGCAAAAAGGAACCGGATTCTTAAAGACATGGTAGCCCAGATTCAGATTATTAAACTTGAAGACAGCCTGCAATACCTCGCCCAACTGACCCCGGCCGAACGGGAAGCTTTGCTTGAAAAAATAAAGGAAGAATCTTCTTCTGGCCAGGAGGAAGAAACCGGGCAACCGCTGAATGGGTTCGAGAACCTGCCATCACAAACTGCGTCCAGCTGGCCGTTTGATAATGTCGAAGCTAAAAGCCGCGGGTTCAGCATCTTCCGCTCTACCTGGGGCAACCGGGCCCTGGAAGACAACTGGAGGCGTTCAGCCAGGAATAATATCAGTTTTAACAACGGAGAGAACGACCAGAACAACGGAAACGTCAGTATAGGACAGGATGTCGACCCGGAAACCTTTTTTGCCAATGTGCCGCTCACCGATTCAGCTATGGCGATTTCCAATCAGCACATGATGGAAGCCTATTACAACCTCGCCAGGATTTACCGCGACCGCCTGGAAAATGACCAAAAGGCAGCGGAAACTTTTGAAACCATGCTAAACCGCTTTCCGGACAATCCACACCTTCTGGAAGTTTATTACAGCCTGTACCTGCTTTATAAAGACCGGAAACCGGAGAAAAATGAATATTACGAACAAAAAATCCTGGAAGAATTCCCGGAAAGCCTTTTTGCCAAGGTATTGCTTAATCCGGATTATATCGAACAATCGCAGGAACAACAAGATGAGATCACCGATTATTATGCGGAAACCTACCACCTTTTTGAATCCGGCCAGTTGGAGGAAGTGATGAACCGGGTGCAAATGGCCGACAGCCTGTTTGACCCCAATCCCATGAAGCCCAAATTCGATATGTTATATGCCCTGTCCCTGGGAAAAATGGACAGCATGGAAGCTTTCCGGACAGCGCTTCAGGATATCGTTAATAAATATCCCGGCACCGAAGTGCATAGTAAGGCCATCGACATACTGAATGCCATGGAAGGCACTGAATACTCGAAAGAAGAAATCGGGGAAGACAAGTTAGCCCCTTATACGGTTGACCCCGAAGCAGAACATTATCTCGTCATATTGTTTTACCATATCGGCAAAGACATCGACCAGGTGAAAAACAACCTGTCGAATTATAACATGAAATACCATTCGCTGGATAATTTCCAGATCAGTTCCGTTTTGCTTAACGAAAATCAGCAAATGGTGATCGTAAAATCTTTAAAAAACGGGCAAAAAGCCCTGGCCTATTACAATGAAATCCGCTACAATCAACCGATATTTGAAGGAATTGATCCGGAATCGTATACTATATTTTTCACTACGGTGCGTAATTATGGCGTATTTTTCCGTGAAAAGGATATCAGCGCATATCTGAAATTCTTTTCTGAAAATTACCTGGGTGGCGGCAATTAGCCATTGCAGGGAATCAAAACAGGCTGGAACACATGGCTTCTAGAAAAAGCAAGAAAAAATCTACTCCCTTTTTACGCAAATTTCTAATCATATTTTGGAGTTTGTTATTGGGCGGGTTGCTGATTTTTTACAGTACCTTGCTGGCAGTTGCTGCGGGATGGTTCGGAGAATTGCCCTCCTTTGAAGAACTGGAAAACCCGCAAAGCTTTCTGGCTACCGAAGTGTACAGCAGTGACGGGGTACTTCTTGGCAAATATTTCGATAAGGAAAACCGCTCCAAAGCCACTTACGAGGAAATATCTCCCTATGTGTATGACGCTCTCATCTCTACCGAAGATGAGCGTTTTTACAAGCACTCCGGTATAGATCCCAAAAGCCTGGTACGTGTTCTGGTAAAAACCTTGTTTTTGGGCCAAAGCGAATCAGGCGGAGGCAGCACCATTTCCCAGCAGTTAGCTAAAAACCTTTTCCCACGGGAAAGGATAAACTCCAAATGGAAACTTGTCATCCGGAAGCTGAAAGAATGGGTCATTGCCTCGCGGCTGGAAAAGAGGTATACCAAGGAGGAAATCCTGACGATGTACCTGAACACTGTGGAATTTATAAATAATGCCTACGGCATTAAGTCTGCGGCCAGGGTTTACTTCAATACAACCCCGGACAGTCTGGGAATAAACCAGGCAGCCATGTTGGTTGGGATGGTGCAAAACCCCTCCCTTTATAACCCGATAAGGCATCCGGATCAAACCCTGAACCGCAGGAATGTGGTGCTATGGCAGCTTTACCGGCATGACAAAATCACGCGCGAGGAATACGACTCATTGAGGACACAGGACCTTGGATTAGACTACCAAAGGGTAAGTCAGCATGAAGGGCTGGCCCCCTATTTCCGGGAATATTTGCGCCTTTACCTGAAACGATGGGCAACTGAGCATCCCAAACCGGACGGAACTACGTGGAACATATACCGGGACGGCCTGAAAATTTACACAACCATTGACAGCCGGATGCAGCAATATGCCGAAGAGGCCGTAGCCGAACGGTTGAAAGCGCTCCAGCATGATTTTTACCTGCATTGGAAAAATTATCCAAAAGATCCCTGGAACTGGAACCGCTGGGGCGACCGTTACCGGCCGCATTTCCTGGAAGAAAAAATGAAACAATCGGAGCGCTACCGGTCAATGAAAAAGCATGGAGTGCCGGAAGATTCCATTCAATTGGCTTTCAACACCCCCCGATCCATGAAACTGTTTACATGGGATAACCCGAAACACGAAGTGGATACTTTTATGACCCCGATAGACTCTATCCGCTATATGAGTTTCTTCCTTCAGGCCGGCTTTACGGCCATAGATCCGAAAACCGGTCAGATACTTGCCTGGGTGGGCGGCATTAACCACAAATACTTCCAGCTCGACCACGTGGCCGGCACCAAACGGCAGGTCGGCTCAACGTTCAAGCCTTTTGTCTATACCGTGGCCATAGACGAAATTGGGTTTTCTCCCTGTTTCAAAATTCCCAATGTACCGGTCACTTTCGAAGATTTCAAGGACTGGACTCCCCGGAATTCCAGTGATTACAAAGACGGGGAAATGATAGAACTCCGCGATGCATTGGCCCACTCCGTAAACCGGGTCACGGCAGCACTTATGAAACGGGTGGGGCCGCAAAGCGTCATTGATCTGGTTCGTGAAATGGGTATTACCAGTGACATCCCTCCTGTACCGTCCATTTGCCTGGGAACAGTGGATATTTCCGTGCTGGAAATGGCCGGCAGCTATACGACTTATGTAAACAAAGGGGTGCATTCCAAACCTTACTTTATTACCCGGATCGAGGACAAGCACGGTAACGTCATAAAACGCTTCATCCCGGAACAAAACGAAGTGTTTAGTGAGCAGACAGCTTATGTCATGTTGCAGTTTTTGAAAGATGTTGTAAAAATGGGCACTGGTCAGCGCCTGATCTACAAGTACGGATTCAAAAATGAAATTGCCGGTAAAACCGGAACCACGCAGGACAACACAGACGGATGGTTTATGGGAGTGATTCCGCAGCTGGTAACCGCGACCTGGGTGGGTGGTGATGACCCCGTTATTTCATTTCGGAGCACCGCCCTGGGCCAGGGAGCCAATATGGCCCTGCCGGTTTTCGCCATATTCCTTAAAAAAATCTATGCCGACTCTGACCTGATGATCGATCAGAATGCCGTATTTCCAAAACCGGCTGAGCAGCTCACTATAGAACTGGACTGTGACAAATACAAGGAAAGCCGGCAAAGTGATTACGAGGAACTCGAGGAAGGCCAGGGAATGGAATTTTAGTAGCTGCCGGATATACCTCATTGAAAAAGCAAGGCAGATTTTCCGGGGCCTGCGTAATTTTAGCCAAACTTATCAGCATCGGAATGGATGGAAAACAGTTCAGGGAAAAATACGCGTTTCGCATTCCCCGGAAACCGGGAGTGTATCGCTTCCTGGATTCCGGTGGTAATATCCTGTACGTTGGTAAAGCCCGGAACTTAAAAAAAAGGGTCAGCTCCTATTATACTAAGAAACATGATTCAGCCCGGTTGAAAATGCTGGTAAAAAAAACCAGCGATATCGCCTTCACCATCGTGGAGAACGAGCATGACGCTTTACTGTTGGAAAACAGCCTGATTAAAAAATTCCAGCCCCGCTACAATGTCATGCTTAAGGATGGAAAATCTTATCCCTTCCTATGCATAAAAAAAGAACCTTTCCCAAGAGTTTTCCTAACACGCAACCGGGTCGATGACGGGTCGGTTTATCTCGGGCCCTACACTTCCGTAACGCGTGTAAAAGCTATTATGGAGTTTATCCGGCTAATGTACCCGTTACGCACTTGCAATTACCATCTAAGCCCGGAAAATATCAGGCGCGGAAAATTCAAAGTATGCCTGGAATATCATATTGGAAATTGCCTGGGACCTTGCGAAGGACTTCAAAATGAATCGGATTACCAGGAGTACATTCGCCAGATCAAACACATCCTCAGCGGGCATATTCAAAACGTACTGCAACACCTCAAACAGGAGAAAAAATCTTGTGCCGACCGGCTGGAATTTGAAAAGGCGGCCTCCATTAAAAAGAAAATCGAGCACCTGGAAAAATTCCAGGGCAAATCCACCATCGTCAACCCGCGCCTTGGCGAACTGGACGTCATTGCCCTTAAAGACAGCGGACAGAAAGTTTGGGTTCATTATTTCCGGGTGAAGAACGGTACGATCATCCTCGATCACTCCATGGTTATGACCCGAAAAATGGAAGAAAAACCGGAAGAGTTGCTGGCCCTGGCCCTGGTGGATTTACAGGAGCGCTTTGCCTCAACCGCCCGGGAGGTTATCGTCCCTTTTAAACCGGATATCGAAATCCCGGGCATCACCTTTACCGTGCCACGGAAAGGCGATAAGCATCATTTGCTGGAACTGTGTTATAAAAATGTGTTACAGTTTGAAAACAGCCAAACCACCCGGCTTGACAAATACAAACAGCGTAAAAAATATCCGCCATCCCTGGAACAATTAAAAACGGATTTCCGATTGGATAAACTTCCGCTCCGAATCGAATGCTTTGACAATTCCAATTTTCAGGGAGCATACCCGGTAGCTTCCATGGTTGCCTTCACCAATGGCAGGCCTGATAAAAAAGAATACCGGCACTACAATATTAAAACAGTTGAAGGGCCAAACGATTTCGCATCCATGGAGGAGGTTGTATACAGGCGCTACAGGCGTCTACTGAAGGAGGCAAAACCATTGCCGGATCTCATTCTGATTGATGGGGGCAAAGGACAGCTAAACGCTGCCTGGAAAAGCCTGAAGAAACTGGGAATCAGTGAAAAAATCAAGCTGGCTGCCATTGCGAAAAGGCTGGAAGAAATATACCTGCCGGGAGACCCGGTACCCTTGCATATCAACAAACGTTCACCAGGTTTGAAACTGTTGCAATCCATTCGGAATGAAGCCCACCGTTTTGCCATAACATTTCACCGGAAAAAACGCCAGCAAGCCACCTTGTCCACCGAATTGACTGATATTCCAGGCATTGGTGTAAAAACCGCTGATCAGTTGCTTACGCATTTTCATTCAGTACAAAAAATTCGCGAGGCATCTGTTCCGGATTTGGCAGCGTTCGTAGGCATAGCCAAAGCAAAAGCCATAAAGGATTATTTTTCCGGATAGAAAAAGCGCCTCCCCTATAAACCAGGAAGGCGCCATTAATATTTGCCAAAGAGAGCTGCTTAAAACTCCCAGAGGTCGTGTTCGAACTTAAATATCTCGTATTTTATCCTTTCTGATTCCAGTACGGCATCTATGCCGGTAGCATAATTCTGGATTTCGCGATCATATACATTGTCTTCCTTGACAATGTAACTGCCAAACTTTCGCATTTCAAAAATATCCTCCCAGCTCATCTGCACAGCTGCATTGAACGGATTATACGCATAATGATTGGCCAGTAACTGCCGGGCATCGGGATAATAAACCCAAAACAAAGTGGACTCACCCCTTTTTTCACCTGTAACCGGATCCATTACGTCACGAACGGGAGCTATCCCCAGAATTCGGACCACCAGAGTTGAGGTTTCCTCATCAAAGATCCAGTCTTCTTTAATCTTGAATTTGGTAATCGTAAGCGGGTCGAGTTCCGTCCGCGATATGATCATCGTATCATTATATGTGTACGGGCTGATGGTATAGTTCGTATCCACCCTGACCAACACTTTTTCAATGTTGGCATATGTCATGGGTTGGGAGAACTCATCATCCACTGCCGGATCGTAAACGACTAGTTCATTGTTTTTAATGGCATCGAACAATACCAGAATGAAAGGGTCCTTTGGATTAACAAAAGGAAGGTTTATCTTCTCTTTTGCGTCAATCACTCGCCAGATCCGCTTTTTCCAGAATACATCCGCTTCCCGGATATGATCATAGGGAATAATCTTGCGTTCTCTTTCGATATCCTCTGGATAAGCGGAATCACGCGGTTTTTCCTGGATCGGCTGGCTATATAACAATCCGCCTGTTAGCAGGATCAAACCTGTAAACAATACAATTTTGGAAGTGAGTCTCATAATAAAGGGATTTTACGAATTAGCCGCCAATGACTTTAAACGAAAGACTTTTTGTCCTTGTTGTGCCGTCAGGAGCAGCTACTTTAATGTTATCGAACCATACACGGTCACCCGGACGAGCCTGGTTAAACAATTGTTTCACTTCATTGGTGAATATTTTGCCGGGGTTTTGCTTCACGATCAGTTCATTGCTTCCCCGTTTTTTATAAGTAACCTCAAACCCACGTATGTTAAAGTTTACATCAAATGGGAAATTATCGGCAATAGCCACTAATCCTGGCATAGCGCGAAGCTGCCCGGCTTGAATAACCGGACCCGAACTATTACCCAACATGACTTTAGGGTCAGGGATCCGCTTGGCCCGGAAGGGTACGCTTCCTACGGTTTTATAACCACTTTCCGTCCTTACAGATACATTTACGCGAACTTCACCAGTTGAATTAACCCGGGCAATATATTTGCCGTTGCCACCTGTGATTGTTCCCTGTGACAGGCTGGCGCTTACTGAAGAAGCCGGATAACCAGGTACGGAAACATCCAATGGATTGTCCACTCCGATATACAATACATTCATTTTTGTTGGTGAAACCACGGCCTGGCTTTGAGCAACCAGGTACTCACTTTCAAAAGGATAGTATTTTACCGTACCGGTTTTGGCATTTAAAACTTCAATAACACCACGATAAGTTTTCGGCCCGACTGAAGAGGTTTGTACCTGGTATTTCACAATACCATTTACTGCATCTGCCAATTCTTTATAACCAGGCAAAAGCGGTATTTTATCGGCTTCCACTTCTACTGGAAGTTCACCGTTTTCATCCCGTTTGATATACTGCGGGTCAAATTCTCCTAAATAAACCTTAGGTTGTGTGGAAGAACTGGAAGCCGAAACAAAAATATCCGCTTCATAGGTTTCGCCAAGGTTAAGGTATGCCTTTTTCGGAATAGCCCTTGCTTTTAATACGTCAAAGTCTACCGATTGAAGTCCAATCTGGCTTTTCAACCATTCTACTACAGCCGCTTCAGTAGTTTTCGCGTCATTTTCAATTTTCGATAAAATGGTTACAGCAGCTACAATAGGAACATCTGCAAAGTTATGCTCAGCCCAAGATTTTTTCTCCAGGCTTTCACCTTGGGTAGGGCTCTCTGCGTTTAAGGTAATTGTAGTTTCTTTCTCAGCCCGGATATCCTCATCGAATAGCTGTAAAAACTTTTGCCGGGCTTCTTTTATTTTCTGCTGTAGTTCATCTCCATGCCCTTCATTGACAAAATAATAAGTCGGTGTATTGGTATCCCTATGGTTTTTAGGCTCTAACTTTCCATTTACTTCTTCCCCACCGCTAATCTCAATCATTTCGTTTTTCATTCGCTCAATTTCAGCGATGAGGTTAGTGGCAATCTCCCTCGCTTTCAATGCCTTGTTATATAAAGGCAGTGCGCTGGAATCTCTCTCAGCCCGCTCCTTAAACACCTGGTATACTTCACTTATATTGCTATCCAGCGTGGCAGTGGTCTTTTGTAAACCATTATCCACTGTCAAAAAGGCATTGAGCGTCTCCGCTGAGATATTTAGTGCAAGTAGTGCTGTATACACTAAATACATCATATTGATCATTGCCTGTCGTGGATTTTTAGGAATTGACATGTATCCTTTGTTTTAAACTTCACAATTCATTATCCAGGAGCATCAAATTTCTGATACAAAGAATTTTATCCCCTGTTGACATTCATGGCGCTCAGCATATTGCCATAAACCTGGTTCAATTGGGTTAGGTTGTTGGTTAATTCAGCAATAGCTTCTTTGTAGCGCCTGGTATCCTCCACTGAGTCATGCAGGTTCGCCATAGCTTCGCTTAGGCCGCCATAAAATTTATTCATGGCTTTCAGATGGTTATTGGTATCCTGCAATTCCAGCTCATAAATAGCGTTCAGGCTGGCAAGGTTTTTAGATACTTGTTGTACCTGTTGGTGGTATTCACGCGTATCGTCTGACATAGTGGCTAATTCTGAGGCGGCTGCTACCGCTCCTTCGTAGGCAGATTTCATCTCTGCCAGCACCTGTGCTGCTTCCTTGGCTTTCTGAGCATATTCATTGGTAGCCTGGCCTGCATCTGTGACGGAATTCAATGCATCAATGTTTTCACCCAGTTTTTTCATACCTTCACCAAGACGCTGCAACAAGGACTTTTCAACCTGGGCTTCTTCCAGCATTTTATCCAATTGCTGGGTAATAGTCCCTTCCGTTCCCATTTCTTTGGACCCCTTGCCGGGTTCATCCGGTGCTACATCCAGGTTTGGGTAAATCTTTTCCCAGTAATAATCCTTTTCCGGGGGTAAAATTCCCATTAAAGCAAAAATGAAAGCTTCGGTAAACATACCTACCATTAAGGCTTCGTTGGCCCCTTCCCAGTGCAATATCTTAAACAATGCACCTACCATCACAATGGAAGCTCCAACTCCCAAAATGAGGTTCTTTAGCCTTTTAAATCCCCACGTGTCATAAAATTTTGCCATTTCGGTTCTGTTTTTGTTATTGAATCAATGGTTATTGAATTGCTGAAATTGTTGTATTTACCAAATAAATTCCCCGCACGGGGGCAGGGAAAATAATAGGTAATGGATGATTATTGGATTGCAAGCCTACTACTATTATTTAAAATCGCTCATTGACCGGCCCAGGAATGGCATCACACAACGGAATCCAATGTAGCATTTTGCCGTATCCTGATATTCCCAGTCACGGGTTCCGGTCTGACAGAAATAGGCTATATCTTTCCAGGAACCTCCCCTGATAGTTTTCCGTTTTAAGGTTTCATTATCTTCATCTTTGGCATCATACCTGATGTCCGGGTTCAGATCATGAACAAACGAATATGAATTCTCATAAAACGCTGATGAAGTCCATTCGGCTACGTTACCGGCCATATTATACAGGCCATAATCATTAGGCCAATAGGCATCGGCCCGTACGGTGTAAAACCCACCGTCTTCCGGATAATTCCCACGACCCGGTTTGAAATTGGCTAAAATACAGCCTTTGGCATTCCGGGTATAAGGGCCACCCCAGGGATAAGGCGCCATGTCACGTCCGCCACGGGCTGCATATTCCCATTCAAATTCAGTGGGTAGCCTGAATTCATCGACAATAGCTTCTCCATGCTGACGCCTGTATTCATTCCAGAAACGTGTACGCCATACCGCAAAGGCGCTGGCTTGTTTCCAGTTTACACCCACTACCGGATAATCGTCAAAGGCAGGGTGTGAGAAATACTGGCGGGTCATGGGCTCATTGTAACTGTAAGAAAAGTCATGAACCCAAACCAGGGTATCCGGATATATATTAACTTCTTCCCGGTGAATAAACTCCTGACGCGACTTTTCACGGTTCCCTTCCGTTTTCCTGGCTGCTGCCTGCCAGTCAAACCATTCATATTCGTATTTCAATATAGATTTGTCAATTTCCCTTCTTCCCCACAGGCGGTCATCTCCCTGGTAATACATATCCTCCAGCATGTCCGCATCTTCAGATTCAGGGCTCCAGTCAATTTTCTGACTCCAATCAATCCGCTCATTTTCTGAATCTTCCATAAAATGTTCCAGATATACATGGGCAATGGAATCACGTACCCAATATACAAACTGACGGTACTCATTATTAGTTATTTCCGTCTCATCCATATAAAAGCCCTGTATTGATATGGATTTGCTTCTCTGCCACAAAGAATGATTTACATCCTGATCGCTTGGCCCGATATGCAGATTTCCGGAAGGCACATATACCATCCCATAAGGATGAACATTTTTCCAACCCGGTCGATCGGGCACGCCTAATAATTGGCCTTTATAATATTTGTAACCCTTCTTTCCGCAGCCACCTAACACTACTACAGCAACCAGAAAAAGTGTAATCAAAGAAGTTCTTTTCATGCCTACATTTTTAATGAAAAGCGCGTGAAAGCCGTAAAAATAAATTAATTGCGCTAAAACTCAAAAAGCAACTTTGAGCCAAGACTGCGCAAATATAAAATATTCCTCTTAATGATGAACTCATTATTAAACGTTGGCCTCCTGAGAATGTTACAATGACACACCATGGTGTTCAATAATACAGGAAGCGTGAATTTTCAATGATTTTCCCTTTACGCGGTTTCTTAACCGGTATTTTATATGTCATCAATAATTCGTGGGATCCGTTATGTACCTGGTTTAATGGCGAAATGCCAATATCATAACTATAACCAATCCCAATTCTATTTGTGAATGTATAGCCTCCCATAAAGGCTATGGCATCAGCTGAATTTTTCCCTAATCCCCTAAACGTCATACCCCCCCATATATTGCTGCCATAAAATGCCAAAATGTTAAAATCAGCCTGAATTTCTTTCCAATCGGTTTTTATCAGCAAACCGGGCTTTATTGATAGCGCATCATTCAACCTGACAGAATACATAGCATCCATATAGAGATGTCTGCTATAGATCACCTCTAAGCTGTTGTTTCCTATATCAATTTGTCCGGATGGTTCTAAAATATGGTTCAAAGCTATCCCGGCCTCCAGCCCGCCAGCCCGAATATTCAACCCGATGCCTATATCAGGCATAATAGTTGAAACATTGGTAACCGGCAGCAGGTTATCATTATGATTTACCGTACCCCCGGGCTCGTATACTCCATCCGGTGCGCGGAGTTTATTGCCGTCAAGCGAATGCTGAATGATGCCCACCCGCAAGCCGGCCGATACCTTTATTTTATTCAGTGAATAGGAATAGGCGCCACCGGCATACACAGCCGTATTGCGTTGAGCACCAACCCTGTCGTTGAGGAATACAATACTTGTGCCGGTGTTTAGAACATATACCGGCATAGAGGCAGAAAGGACCTGGCTTTCCGGATTGCCGTTCAACCCGGCCCATTGGCTCCTATATATGCCCCGGATATCCAAAGCTTCATCCAGACCGGATACAGCCGGATTATACAACAACCGGTTTTGCATAAACATACTAAACTGAGGATCCTGCTGTGCCAACCCATCATGTGAGCCGATCAAAACAGAAATCATAACCAGTGATAAAAAGCAAAACCGGATGTTCATAGCAATGGTAGCTTACTTAACGGCAGGAATAGTTGCCTATTGCCAAAAGGGAGAAAGCTAAAATAATGAAAATGGATGTTTGAAAAAGAAAATTTTCGAATCTTAACGAATCCCTGACAATCTTACCCCGGGCTATCTCTTTTTCTTATTCACTTTTTCGAGGTATTTGTCAAGCGCCATGGTCATGGAAGGGGCATTTGGCATGGGCACCTTCAGGTCGAGGTGCAGGCCTGCTTCTTCCACAGCCTTGGCTGTTGCCGGGCCAAAAGCTGCAATACGTGTATTATTTTGCTTAAAATCCGGAAAGTTTTGAAAAAGAGACCTCACTCCGGAAGGACTGAAGAAAACGATAATATCATATTTCAGATCTTTCAAATCAGATAAATCGCTGGCTACAGTACGGTAAAGCACAGCCTCCCGAAATTTAAAATTATTTTCCTCCAGGAAATCCGGGATATTCCTTTTATGAATATCCGAGCAGGGAAGCAGGAAATTCTCGCCCTCCCTGTGCTTTAACAAAATCTTTTTCAGGCTTTCCGCGGTGCCATCTCCATAAAAAACCTTCCGCTTCCGGTACTGGGTATATTTCTGAAGATACAAAGCAATGGCCTCAGAAATGCAGAAAAATTTGGTATCCTGCGGCACTTTATACCGATCTGCCTCTGCCAGGCGGAAATAATGATCAATGGCATTGCGGCTGGTAAATATTATTGCCGTATAATCCGGCAGGTATATCTTCGATTTGCGAAACTCCTTATGGGAAATTCCCTCTACGTGAATAAAGGGACGAAAGTCAATTTTGATTTTATATTTCTCAGCTAACCTGAAGTATGCTGACTGTGGGGATTCCGGCCTGGGCTGGGAGATTAAGATGGATTGCACTTTGGTATCTCTGCCATTTACATTGGTTTGTCCCATACAGCCTTGCTTTTTTCGATTAGGGGATTTGACGACTCAGCAATAAAATCCCTTTGACAGTCACTATAAAAGGTGCAATTTCGAGGGTGCAAATATACAGAAAAAGCTGCAAAAGGGAAACAGAAGATTCTTTTTGAACTAGTTGCAACCCCCGGTAATAACTAAATGTCACCCCTGAAAAAAATATAAACACTCCACCCAGCAACAGAATATGTTCCAGTCCACCGGGCCAAATAAGTAATGGGATTAACAAAAGTAAAAGCAACAGGCCTCCTGCCTGGCGGACCAACGAAATATGATAACTGTACAGCCCAATGATTTCCTGGGACTGGAATAAATAGCTCAACAGTTGGAGCATGAAGCCTCTCAGCAGATTGAGCGAAGACAGGAGTACTCCCCAACCCAAAATCAATTGCCAATCAGCCAGTGTTTCAAATATTCCAAAATAGCGGCAAATCATCCAGCCCAGTAAGGAATTGCCGGCAATATAGTTTACCAGCAGCAGAAACTCCCCGGTGCTGAATCCCTCCCTGATATTCCTGAATTGCAGATTCGCCTGGTTAAAACTTGCTATACCTGACCAGGTTGTATGCAATGTATGCATATGAACATACCGTAAGTAAACCAAAAACAGGAGCCATGCAAGAGCCAAAAATATCATCCAATTGTTGTGATGCTCCTGCTCGAAAGGAACCGGATTACCTGAATGCAGGCTATCCAGGCCGGAGGTAAAATGCCGGGTTAAGACTGTATCCCGGTGCGACCCGGACAACGGGACCGGTTGGTCAAAACCCTGCATGGGAGACCATGATACCAACAGCAAAACCCAAAAAAGAAACCTCGTAAATCGCACTTCAGAAATAATTAACATAACCAAAATGAATCCGGGCATTCCGGAACTGAACCGGGTGCTGATCATCCAACCGGCCTAAGGCATAATTTATGGCAAAGATGCCGGCCTTGGTTTCAAAAGCCAGCCCGGTGCCGAAACCAAACGGAAAATATTGTTCCGCGGGTTGGCTGGTGATTTTCTTATTCACCAAACCCCCGTCAGCAAATACACTGAACCGCGCATTCCGGCCCAGAATATAGCGCAATTCCAATCGGCCGGTAAAATAGGAAGATGCCAGCACAGATTCATCATCCAGCCCGCGCAGCAGGTCATTCCCTCCCAGCCTGAACAAATCACTCTCCTGCAATACACCAGAATTCCGGATGCCGCCCATGGTGCCCAGCATTACCACCCACCGGCCGGCCGGGTTGAAATATCCGCGCAAATCATACTGCACCAGGCTGCTGAGGGATTTCAGTGAAATGCTGTCGTACAAACTCCGGAAATCAAAAGCCGGATCGACCGGGTCATTCAGACTGGTAATCACCGGGTTGGTGCGTATAGATTTATTGCCCAGGGCCGCTTCCAAATCCACGGAAAAGCCTCGCAGCGGGTTATACTGGTAATCAAGATTTTCCCAATGGAACTGCCCGTCTAACAATAATTCTTTCTGGTCAAGAAGCTGGGGTAACTGATGGGTAGTAATTATTTGTGCCGTATCGATATGAATGGTATTCGTAGTCAGGTAGCGCAGGGAAGTGGTAAAGCGGCTGATGCCGGTAAAATGATAGGAAAACCCGATAAGCTGCTCCATGTTCAGGTACGCGGTATCCCTTTTGTACAGGCTAATGCCGGCATCGATCCCGAAAGCCGTCCCCAGTACATACGGGTAGGAAGCCTGCAGCGTTAGTTCCGGTGAAAGCGGGCGTAATCCTTTCCATTGCGCCAGGAATGAACTGCCCCCGCCAAATGGATTCCGCAAATGCAAAAGCCCTTCGCCCGTAAAAAGCAGTTTACCCTGGTTTTCCGTGCTGTTGGGCAAAATCCCTATCAGAAAGTTGAAGGTACTACTGTTTTGCTTGTCCAGGAATAAGTCAAGCCGTGCCTTGCCCGGGGTAAATTGCACGGTGAACGGCTTGGTGACCCTGGCAAATGGAATGGATTTCAAACGCTGCCCGGCCGCACGGACTTTTTCTTCGGAATACGGAGCTCCCGGGCGAATGTCCAGATACCGGTACAGGTAATTATTATTGATCACCCCAGAGCCATGCACTACCAGCGTGTCGAACAATATCAGGGGGCCGCGGTCAATCTGTAGCCGGGCATAAAAAAAACTGTCACGGATTTCCAGTGGGTCGAACCGCACAGCAGCAAATGGATAACCATTATTTTCCAGATACTTCAGCACATTCTCCCGGATGCCGGCAACCTCATCGGGACGCACCGGCCGACCCGTGTACCGTCCCGGCCGGATATGCAATTCAGAAAGTAGCAATTGGTCCTTGTCCGAAAATTCCAGGGCAACCCAGCGGTACCTTGCCCCGGCATGGATGCGGGCGGTCAATACCCGCTTGTCAGCGTACATTGAGTCAGCCGAAGCAGCCAGGTATCCCTCCTGGTTCAGGACCAGTATATACTCTTTAACAGCCTTCACGGCTGAAAGGCTGTCGGGATACTCCTTGCCGGTATATCTTTCTGCACCCGGTTTCACGAGAGTGAACCGCAGGGCCCACCCCTGCCCGGAAAGAGGCGCCTGCATGCAAAGCATGCTGAAAAAAACCGGTAGTATTCGCTGAAATGCCATATGCCTTTATGAATAAACCTGAAAATTATTGCTTTATTTTTAACCGTTTCAAACCATGGCTGGTATTTATTTCCATATTCCGTTTTGCCGCAAGGCATGCCATTACTGTAATTTCCATTTTTCCACACTGCTGAAATACCGGGACACCGTATTACACGCCATGCATACCGAATTGGAAGCAAGGACCGGTTTCATGGACATCCACGAAGTGGAAACGATTTATTTCGGAGGTGGCACGCCCAGCGTGTTGCCGCTTACCGCCCTGGAAAGCCTCATGAACCACGTCCACCGGCTTTTCCGCGTGGACACCGGGGCGGAAATCACCCTGGAAGCCAACCCGGATGACCTTTCACCGGAATATTTGAAAGGGCTCCGGCAAGCCGGCATCAACCGGATAAGCCTTGGTATCCAGAGTTTCGATGATGCGGTTTTACGATGGATGAACCGCAGCCATGACAGCCGGCAGGCCATCCGGGCCATAGAGTTGTGCCGCACAGCTGGATTTGAAAACCTGAACGCAGACCTTATTTATGGCATTCCGGGTACAGGAAGCCAATACTGGAAAGAGCAACTGGAGCAGATGTTTGCTCTCGGCCCGCCCCATCTTTCAGTGTACGCGCTGACCGTAGAAGAAGGAACCGTGCTGGGCCACCGGGTTGCCAAACAACTTGAAACCGAGGCGCCTGAAGAGCAGGTTGCCGCTGAATATCATCTGTTATGCCGGGTGGCTGCCAGCCAAGGTTATGTTCATTACGAAATCTCCAACCTGGCAAGGAAAGGGTTTGAAGCAAGGCACAACAGCGCTTACTGGCGCCAAAAGCCTTACCTGGGGATCGGGCCCGGGGCGCACAGTTTTAACAGGAATACCAGGCAATGGAATATTACCAACAATGCCTTGTATGTGAAACGCATTCAATCCGGTGCAGAATGGTTCGGCCAGGAAAAACTAACCCCGCAGGACCAATTGAACGAATATATCATGACCGGGCTTCGAACCCTGCGGGGTATTAATCTGAATTATATCCGTCAGAAGTGGGGGCCGGAAGAAACTGACAGGATCAGCCATCAATTGCAATCCATGCAGCAACAAGGCCAAGCCATGAAAAATGGAAATATTTGGCAATTAACTGAAGAAGCATGGCTTATATCCGACCGGCTGATTGCTGAATTATTCCATGTATGAAATAAAAAAACCGGGGAAATTCCCGGTTCCAGACTTATCCGTCAACAGATTCCTGCTTCAGGTACTTGGCCAGGAATCCGATCATCGTTTTATAAAAATCAATCCGGTTTTCTTCATTGTGGAAACCATGGCCTTCATCATATTTTACCATGTACGGTACATCAATACCCCGCTCGCGGAGGGCCTTCACTATCTGATCCGATTCATTGATGTTTACTCTTGGATCATTAGCGCCCTGTGCTATGAAAAGCGGTGTCTTTATCCGGTCAACATGAAACACCGGTGAAACCTCAGCCAGCAGCAAACTGTCCTGCGGGTCTGTTGGGTTTCCCACCATTTCATACATCATGTCAAGGAAAGGCTTCCAGTAAGGGGGAATAGTGTTCATAAAAGTAAAGAGATTGGATACCCCCACGTAATCCACGGCACAGGCATATAAATCAGGAGTAAACGTAACCCCGGCCAGGGTAGCATAGCCGCCATAACTGCCGCCAAAAATAGCTATCCGTTCCGGGTCGGCAATTCCCTGATCGATTAACCAACCTACCCCATCGGTTATATCATCCTGCATGGCCCGGCCCCATTGCTTAAAACCGGCTTCCCAAAACTTCCGACCATAACCGGTGGAACCCCGGAAGTTCATCTGCAGCACGGCATACCCGCGGCTGGCAAACAACTGAACTGTTGGATTATATCCCCAACTATCGCGATACCATGGCCCACCATGCGGATGAATAATCACCGGCAGGTTTTTACCTTCCGACCCTTTAGGGATTGTCAGGTAGCCATGTATAACCATGCCGTCCCGGGCTTGGTAATGAACCGGCTGCATGGCGGCCATGTCTTCTTCATTGATCCAGGGGCTGACATCCGTGATTTTTTGCAAGGAATCCGTTGCCAGGTCATAATAATAATAAGCACCCATGGACCGGTCGCTGTAAGTACGCACCAGGAATTTATCCTCGTTTTTATTCGTGCTGGTGATCACAATTTCATATCCTGGCAATTCCCTTTCAAGGTGCTCATAAATCCTTTTGGTTTCTTCATCCAGGAAAATGCGTTCCCTCTTGTCCAGGATGTAGGTAGCAGTAGTCAATACCTTCCGCTTATGGGAGTAATTCAGTCCCCTCATATCCACTTCAGGGTGGGAAGCGATAATTTCGCCTGTTTCCTTCCCGGTTTGCAAATCGAACACCACGACAGCCGCTTTGTCGCGCCCAAGATTGGAAAGAGCATACACGTTCTTATTGTCAAAGGTGAAGAACAAAGGATTCAGCGTTTCGCGGAAATCAGTTGTGATCACGTCATGGAAATCTTCGTCTTCGGTTTCACGGTAGCGGATCGTATTGTTCACACCGTCTGTTGTAATGGTGATCCGGAGCTTCCCGTCATGATCTGTCAAATAACCGGTGACATTACCCGGGTTTTCATACAACATTTCCATTTCACCGGTCGTAATATTCA
>CAYRDC010000017.1:0-53983 GCA_964422925.1 uncultured Chitinophagales bacterium
ATTATAAGAGGGCAATTCCTGTTTGGCAAAACAGACAAGGCCGGGAACATATTGCTGTTGAAGGATTATGGAGATACGGCCACTACGGAAAACGCTTTGGACATGGTGAAGTTGAGCGATAATAAATTTTTGTTGACCGGTTACAAACTATACAATGACAGCTTCAAATATCGTCCGCCTTATGAGCAGATAATATTGGTTTGTGTTGACAGCCTCGGGAACCTATTGTGGCAATCCGAATATGGCAGTAAAAACTGGGAGGTTGGAAGGAGTTCAGTAGTTACTCCGGACGGTGGATTCTTAACCGTTGGCTTAAGGCAATATGATTCAATAATTGATGATGATATACTTTTAGTAAAGTTTGACAGCCTTGGCCAAGCACAATGGGAAAAAACCTATGGCGATAGTTTAATGGACGGTGCTGATAGAATAATTTCCTGCCTCGATGGCTCGTACTTAATTTGTGGTTATTATAACCAATTCTATAGTGATTATTATGGAAAATCAATTTTTAAAGCCTGGGTTTTAAAAATTGACTCCTCCGGAAATGTTATTTGGGAGAAAAAAATTGGAGATGAGGGTCCATTCATTGGACAGATATATTCTATTTTGCAGTTAAGGGATTCTTCTTATTGGTTAGCTGGTAGTTATACTAAAGGATCTTCAAAAGATAAGGCTTGGTTAATTCACCTGTCAAATACAGGGGATGTTTTACAAAATATCACCTTAGCAAAGGACACATTACATCATAGCTATTTGTGGGGAATAGATATTGCATCCAACGGGGATTTAATTCTTGCCGGTGAAACATACAACGACAGTACTTACTACGATGCCTGGCTGCTGCGGGTGGACAGTAACGGGTGTCAGACGCCTTACTGCCTGCCGGTGTACAATACCGGCCCGTCAGGGGTTTCTTCGTTAGTGTATGAAAATCCAACCGGTATCAACACAGCTGAAAAGGGTGGGCATAGCTTTTCCATTTACCCCAACCCAAGCACCGGGCGAATAACCATTAGCTTACCGTCCGGGACATTTGGTATGGCCGCCAGCCTGCGGGTGTATGATATTACGGGCCGTGCAGTGCTGCGGAAAGAATATACCAACCTGAGCACTCCCACCCTTACCATAAACCTTGCCGGCAATCCGGCCGGGTTGTATATGATTGAGCTGCAAACCGGGAAGCGAAGCTGGTACGGGAAAGTGATGTTGGAGTGAATTATAGTAGCTGGTAGCCGGTAGTCAGTAATCAGACCTTTTTACTGCCTGTTTACGGGTAACTCTGATTTTTCCGCTGTGTCTTATCCCCCAAAGGTCTTTCAATGGAGCGGAGTGGGTGAATTCATGTCCCCCTGAGCCGGGCGAAGTCCCGCTCAGCGGGGCGCTGGCGGGGGGAGGGGTGGTATGAGCAGTGGAGGGGGTGGACAAAAAAGCCACATCGCCTTCCGTGGCTTCAGCGAAGGGAAACACACCTTCTGCATGCACGGCCATTTTCAGGGCTTAAGTTGCAAACTTAAGCTAGTGATATTTTGTGCCGGCCGGGCGCGCGTTCGCGCGCCCGGCCGCCTACCAAGGTTACTGGTTTGAGTTTAGCGCAGCGTAACATAAACTCCGGGATGGCAGGAAGTTTACAGCTTATTCCAATAAGCACTTTTCAATGCGGCAGCGGTTCACTCCAGAAATCGAAAAGCCAAAAAACTCAAACTCTTTACAGCTCCTCGGCCACCACTTCCTTTATGCCCGGGATCATCCGCTTCAGCATGGCTTCTATGCCGTTTTTCAGGGTGAGCGAGGCTGACGGGCAGCCGCTGCAGGCACCCTGCAGCTCCACGGTGACCACGCCCGCATGGTAGGATTTGAAACGGATGGCTCCCCCGTCCATTTCCACGGCCGGCTTTACGTACTTGTCGAGCAGTTCAATAACCTGCTGCTCGGTGCTGTCATCGGTTTGCGGGCGGCTGGCTTCCAGTTTTTCCATAAGTGCATCCGACACCACTGGCTGCTGTGAGGCAATGTATTCGCGCAGGTATTCGCGCAGTTCGGGAATCACCTCATGCCAGGTAATGTCATCGCTCTTGGTGATGGTCACATAGTTGTTTGAGATGAACACACCCCGCACAAAGGGAAACCCGAACAATTCGCTGGCCAGGGGCGATTCGCGGGCCGCCTCTTCATCGGGGAAATCAGCCGCGTAGTGCGGAAGCAGCATTTTGTTGGCCACGAACTTCATGGTTCCCGGGTTGGGGGTGGCTTCGGTGTACACCATTATGGCGTTTTTGTGTATGATGCCCATTGTGTTGTGTTTCGGTTGGTTATTCAAGTAACAGTTGCCCGCGCCAAATGGTTTATTCAGCCCGGAAATTCTTCTTTCAGTATTTGCCAGACCAGGCCCGGCTCAAACCCTTTGCGTATGGCCAGGCGGGCGGCTTTCTGCCGCCTGACGAAAAGGTCCGGTTCGTCCAGCGCCTGCATTTTCGCGGCCAGCAGCCCCCGGAGGGTTTCTTCGTAGGCGGGGCCGGAAAGCTCTTCCAGGCCTTTGGCAATGCATTCCGGGCTCAGCTGCTTTTCCTGCAGTTTCAGCCGGATTTTGATCTTGCCCCACTGCCTCTGGCGGAATTTCCCCCGGGCATAGGCCCGGGCAAATCGCTCCTCGTCCACAAAACCGTCTTCCGCCAGCTGGTTGATCAGTTCCTCCCGGGTTTTGTGGTTTACGCCCAGCCGGGCCAATTTGTCGCGCACCTGGCTGACGCAGCGCTCCTGGTAAGCGCAGTAGCGCTGGATTTTCCGGAGGGCTTCATTGCGTGACAGGGACTTGGGGCGGGCGGGCATATTTCGGTTTTTGTTTTCAAATTTATTGCATTACAGTCAATGCGCGGTAAATGCCTGCTCCTTCGCGGGGCCGGACCCGGACGGACGGAGCAGGAAGTTCAGGTAGAGGAAGCTGAACAAGAGCAGGATGCCGTTAGCCTGGTGCAGCACACCCAGCGCCACGGGTATATGTCCCACGGAGCCCAACACCGTGTAGATGCCCAGCAACACCTGGGCGGCCAGCAGCAGGGGAATGAGCCACAGCATGAACCGCACGGCACCGGCCAGCGGCTGCCGTGAAGCGCGCAGCAGGAACCAGGTGATGACGATAACCGCCAGGTAAGCAATCATACGGTGTGTGAAATGCACAAAGGCGATGGGAAACAGTTCCTTGTCGAAGTGTGCGAAAGAAGCCAGCGACCAGCTGCCTGGGTCCCGGAGGGCAGCAGGCACAAAACTGCCGCCCATATTGGGCCAGGTGGGGTAGAACATGGCCCCGTGCATGCCGGAGAGCAAAGCCCCGAAAATTACCTGCACCACCAGCAGGCCGGTAATCCAGGCAGACATCCGGAATAAAGGCCGGGACATTCCCGAGCCCTGTTTTCCGCGGAGCAGCTCCAGGGCCAGCCAGAAGGCGTAACCCATGGTGGCCAGGGCAAGGACCAGGTGCACCGCCAGCCGGTACGGGCTCACCATGGGGCGGTCGGCCAGGCCGCTTTTAACCATTAGCCAGCCAAAAACACCCACCAGGCCGCCCAGCACAAAGACGGCCAGGGTCTTTATGAGGTATTCCCTGTCAAGGTATTTTTTTCGCAAAAACCATAGAAAAGGCAGCAGGAACACAAAGCCCATGGTACGTGCCCAGAGGCGGTGAAACCATTCCCAGAAATAAATCTGTTTGAATTGCGAAAGACTCATGCCTTCATTCATCTGCTGATACTGGGGCGATTCCTTGTAAAGGTCAAACGCTTCTTCCCAGGCAGCCTGGTTCATGGGGGGAAGGGTTCCCGTTACGATTTCCCAGCGGGTAATCGACAGCCCTGAACCGGTAAGGCGCGTGATGCCGCCAAGGATTACCTGTATAAAAATCATGAAAACCCCGATAAGCAGCCAGACGGCAACGGCTTTTTTTGATGGCATGTCAGCGGTTTTTCCGGTGGCTAAGTTACACAGGCCCCGGTTCAGGCAAAAACAAGGGGCATAAAAAAAGCAACCCGGAGGTTGCTTTTACTGGAAAATATCTGTTTTCCTATTGCAAAATTTCTATCAGCCACTTGATGAAATACACCGTAGCGAGAATGCCTGCTGCAAATGCCAGCACGTATAAAACCCATGGCAGGACTGGGATAGACAAGAAGACAAAGACATATCCTAGAATGGAAAGTACCACAGAAATGGCCCACCACATG
Organism: uncultured Chitinophagales bacterium; assembly: GCA_964422925.1. GTDB lineage: Bacteria > Bacteroidota > Bacteroidia > Chitinophagales > S012-47 > CAYRDC01. The sequence continues at coordinate 4,218 of CAYRDC010000017.1, forward strand.
ATCCATTTCATCAGCAGCGGGTCAATATCGGCTGCCTTGGAGCCGATAACCTCCGGCATGTTCCTGTTTACGGCAGCGTTGATAGCCGCAGAGGCAAATCCGGCCAGGCGCGATTTTTTGGTGAGAGTACGGGTTTGTACGGGCAGCGAATGTTCCACCTGCTGCCGGTTCTGGCGTGCCTGCTCTCCGTGGTTTCCGCCATCGGTTTCAGCCATTGCAGGCAGAGCCATGAAAGCGGTAACCAGCAGGGCCAGTGAAAGGCTCAGTAATCTTTTCATAATACGTGATTTTTAGTTTGGTTGGCAAATTAAGAAAAATCACGGACTTTCCGGGAGGAAGCCCACCGGCCCTTATTCTGCTGAAAACGGCTGCTGCAGAGTAGTTTCCGTCAAAGCCCGAGCAGCACTTCCTCCGGGTTTATACCTCCGAAAATAAGGGCCGCGGGGTTTTCCAGCATTTCCTTCACCTTATACAGAAAACTGACGCTTTCCTTACCGTCAATGATGCGGTGGTCGTAGCTGAGGGCCACGTACATCACCGGCCGGATGACTACCTGCCCGTCACGGGCCACCGGGCGCTCAACGATGTTGTGCATGCCGAGGATGGCACTCTGGGGCGGGTTGATGATGGGCGTGCTGAGCATGGAGCCGAACACACCCCCGTTGGTGATGGTGAAGGTGCCGCCCGTCATTTCGTCCGGGGTGATTTTGCCTTCGCGGGCCCGGGTGGCCAGCCGCTTGATTTCCAGCTCGATTTCGGCCATGCTCATCTGCTCCGCGTTGCGCAGCACGGGCACCATGAGGCCCCTGGGGGTGCTCACGGCAATGCCGATATCCGCGTAATGGTGATACACGATTTCGTCCCCGTCAATCATGGCGTTCACAGCCGGGAACAGGTGCAGGGCTTCCGCGCAGGCTTTGGTGAAGAAGCTCATGAATCCCAACCCGATGCTGTGTTTTTCGCGGAAGGTTTCCTTGTATTTTTTCCGGATGGCCATGATGGCGCTCATGTCCACTTCGTTGAAGGTGGTCAGCATGGCCGTTTCATTTTTGACGGCCACCAGGCGCTGGGCGAGTTTTTTGCGCAGGGTGCTGAGCTTTTTGCGTTCGGTATCCCGTCCGCCACCCCAACCTGTTACCGTGTCTGTGAACATGCCTCCGGCCAGGTAGGCTACCACATCCTTTTTCAGGATTTTGCCATCGGTGCCGCTGCCTTTGATTTCTTTTCCAGTTAGCTGATTTTTGCGGATCATTTCCAGGGCCACGGGGGTTGCCTTTATTTCAGGTTCCACTATTTGCGGTTCCTTGGTTTTCGCGGGTTCAGGGACAACGGGTTCCTCTTTTTTGGCAGATTCGGGTGCCTGTGCTTTTTTCTCCTTTTTTGGCAAGCCTTTGCCGGCCGTGTCTATGGTGCAAACCAAATCGCCCACCTGGATGGTTTGCCCTTCTTCCACCGCGAAATGAATTATCCCGGAAGCGGTGGCATTCAGTTCCAGGGTTGCCTTATCCGAATCGATTTCAGCAATGACTTGGTCCAACTCAACATAATCCCCGTCTTCCACCATGAGAGAAGCTATGATTACTTCCGTAATGGATTCTCCCGGGCTGGGCATTTTCATTTCTACAATTGCCATGGCTAAGCCTGTTTTACCAGATTAAAGATATCGTTTATTACCTTTTGATGCCGTTGCATATGCCTGGCATGGGAACCGGTGGCGGTTGCCGGGCTGGCAGGGGGAGAAAACAGTTCCAGCGGCACGTCCCTGAAATGCATCTGGTAGTATGACCACGCGCCCATGTTAGCCGGCTCTTCCTGGGCCCAGATCCACCGTTTGGCCCGCCCGTAACGGGCAATTACCGCCTGCAGTTGTTTGTATGGAAGCGGGTACAACTGTTCAATCCGGATCAGCGCGGGTTCCCTGAGGTTTCTCTTTTCCCTTTCTTCCAGTAGGTCGTAATAAAATTTACCGCTGCAGAACACTACGGTTCTTGTCTTGCCCGGGTCAGCTTCCGGGTCATTAAAAACCTCCTGAAAACCTCCGGAAGCCAGTTCCTCCAGCGTGGAAACACAACGCGGGTAACGCAGAAGTTTTTTCGGGGTGAAAACAATGAGCGGTTTCCTGAATTTCCTTTTCAGTTGTCTGCGCAGGACATGGAAAAAGTTGGCCGGGGTGGTGCAGTTCACCAGTTGCATATTGTTGTTGGCGCCCATTTGCAGCCAGCGCTCAATGCGGGCGCTGGAGTGCTCAGCGCCCATCCCCTCATAGCCATGGGGCAGTAACAGGGTTATGCCGCTGAACCTGCGCCATTTTTCTTCCGCGCAGCTAATAAACTGATCGACCACTATCTGGGCGCCATTGAAGAAATCCCCGAACTGGGCTTCCCAGATCGTGAGTCCATGCGGATTGGCCAGGGAATAACCGTATTCAAATCCAAGCACTGCGTATTCCGAGAGCAGGGAATTGTATATATAAAAAGGAGCCTGATGCTCGCTGATATGGCTCAGTGGGGTGTATTCTTCTTCCGAATCTTCAATTTTCAGCACGGCATGCCGGTGGGAGAAGGTGCCCCGCTTGGAGTCCTGCCCGCTGAAGCGGACCAGGTGGCCTTCTTCCAGCAGGGTACCATAGGCCAGGAGTTCGCACATGCCCCAATCGAGCCGGTTTTCGCGGATCATTTGCCTGCGGTCTTCCAGGATTTTTGCCATCTTCCGGAACAGGCGGATGTCTTCCGGCACAATATTGATTTTATTAGCGATCCGCTTCAGGGTGGTTTTGGGAACCGCGGTTTTAGGTGATCGCTCAAAGTCCCTGCCGGTGGCCGGACGGATTCCCTTCCAGTCACTGAGCAGGAAATTGTGTTCCAGCCCCACCCCTTTCTGACGCACTTCATCCAGCATGGACTGCAGCAGGTCGCGGAAGGCTTTTTCCATATGCTCCAGCAGGCCCTGGTCGAGATACCCTTCTTCTATAAGCTTGCTGGTGTAAATCTGCAGCGGGTTAGGATGCCCGGCTATGATTTTGTACAGCAACGGCTGGGTAAAGCGGGGCTCATCGCCTTCATTATGACCATGCCTGCGATAACATAACAGGTCGATGAACACATCGCGGTGAAAAGTTTGCCGGAACTCCATAGCCAGGGCAACGGTGTATACCAGTGCTTCCACATCGTCCCCGTTCACATGAAAAATGGGAGAGAGCGTAACTTTCCCTACATCGGTGCAATAGGTGCTTGAGCGGCCGTCCAGGTAATCGGTGGTAAAACCGATCTGGTTGTTTATGACAATGTGAATGGTGCCCCCGGTTTCATAGCCTTTGAGCCGCGACATCTGGACCACTTCATATACCACACCCTGCCCCGCGATGGCCGCGTCTCCATGAATAAGGATAGGCACCACTTTATCATGATCCCCGTTGTATTTCATGTCGATCTTGGCCCGGGCAATGCCTTCCACTACCGGGTCGACTGCCTCCAGGTGGGAAGGATTGGGCGACAGGGTGAGGTGAACGATTTTACCGTTTTGCGTGGTGATATCGCTCGAATAGCCGAGATGATATTTCACATCGCCTTCAAAGGGATTCTCCTCAAGGAATTCATTGTCTTCAAATTCCGCGAACAGCTTTTTGTAATCCTTTTTCAGGATATTGGTCAACACGTTGAGCCTGCCCCGGTGGGCCATACCGATTACGAAAGTCTCTACCCCCAGGTCTGCCCCGGTTTCGATCACCTGGTCCATGGCCGGGATCAGGGTCTCGGCTCCTTCCAGGGAAAACCGTTTTTGGCCTACGAATTTTTTGCCTAGGAATTTTTCAAAAACAACCGCTTCCGTCAGCTTGTTGACAATATGGGTTTTCTCTTCTTCGGTGAAAGGGCGGCTGTTCCGGCTCGATTCCATTTTTTGTTTGAGCCATTCCACCATCTTGGGGACCCGGATGTACATGTATTCCACCCCTATGCTCTGGCAGTAGGTTTTCTGCAAATGCTCCAGTATGGCTGAGAGCTTTGCCTTGCCGATCCCGATTTCCGAGCCGGCATGAAATTCAGTGTCCAGGTCGGCCTCTTCCAGTCCGTAATTCTCCAGGTCGAGGGTAGGTTTGTATTGCCGCCTTTTCCGGACCGGGTTGGTTTTGGTAAACAAATGTCCGCGGGTGCGATAGGCATTGATCAGGTTAATAACCCGGAATTCCTTCCGGACATTTTCCGGAATTTCCTCGTCAGTGTCGTAATTTTTCCGGGCAAATTCAAACCCTTCAAAGAAACGGCCCCAGGAGGGATCCACCGAATGTTTATCCTGAAGATACTGGCGGTACAAGTCTTCGATGACTGAAATGTCAGCGCTTCCCAGATAATCAAGTTCATCCATGACGTTCAGGGTATTACTGTAAAAGTAGAAACTATAAACGTAAACGGGCGGAAAGGGTTCCTGTCAGCAACAGGTTTCAACCTGCGCCCGGCAAAAGGCTTCAGGAATATCCCTTCCGGGCGGAAATGCTTTCCTGGAAAGGACATAAAAAAAGTGGTGCGGGGCAGAATCGAACTGCCGACACCAGGATTTTCAGTCCTGTGCTCTACCAACTGAGCTACCGCACCAACTTTCCCGGAATGAAATCCGGACTGCAAATTTAATGGTTTTGACAGCTTTGCAAAAAAGTATTTCAATTTGGCCGGTGCAGCGGATAATTATTTACCCAGGCGCTGCTGTCGGTGGCATAAGTGTACACCCTGGTTTCCTGCGGATGGAGCAGTAATTCATCGATCACAATCCGTTTCCCGTAGGATATTACTTTCCATCTTTCCCCGGCTTCTTCCGGGGTGAACCGCATCCGGATTCTTACCCATTGCCCGTAGATTTCCAGGGTTTGCTTGGGATCGATATAGTTTTCTTCCGTCAGGGTTCCATCCGCCCGGTAATGCGAAACCTTCACCCAGGGGAAAGCCGCCCGGAGCGGGTGGGAAAACATCCAGAATGACAGTTCATATTCCTGCCCGATATCGTAAAACGTGGAATCCAGCAGGGTGACGGTTCCCTCTTTTTCATACAAGGCCCCGTTGCCGGCCATTGAAAATTCTGAATACCCGCTGTGATTAAATGACTTGTAATACACCGAGCCGGCCGGAACAGGAAAGGCTTCCCCGGTAATTTTTACAGAATCGCGCAACAAATTATAGCGGTTCCATTCCCGGATGGTGCTGTCCGGCAGGCTATCGGGGTAAAGGGCGTAAAGGGCAATGTTTCCCGCTCCTGCCAGGAACGTGGAGTGGTTGAGCAGGTCTTCTTCCGGTTGTTCCAGGGCTTTGCCGCAGGCCAGCACCAGGAATGGCCGGTTATCGGGCAGATCTTTCAGCAGGGTTTTCTCAATCATGGGGCCGGAGAGCAGTTGTGCCAGCCGGAAACTGGTGCTTACCGGTGACCGGGCCAGGTAGATGGTGGCCAGCGGAAGCCCCAGCTCAAAGGAAGCTTTCATGCTTTCCGTCACGGCTTCCTGTGAGTGGATGATGTAGAGTTTTTCGGACCCCAGGTTATAATATGGAAGCGGGAGAATTGCCTGGAAATCCGCTGCCCGGTAGCCGGCTTCCTGCAACAGGGGGCTGTAATCCTTCGCATAAAAGCGCGTGGTTTCCATGGGCAGGCGGCTGTGCGCGATCCTGAGGTTTAACCAGGATTCAGATGCCCATACACCGAGGATGCCCAGCAGGAAAATGGTAGCCGTGGTTTTCAGGCCGTTGTTCTTCAGCCGGGCATACATGCTCCAGACACCCACTGCGGCCCAAATGCCGGCCACGTAATAGAAAATCCAGGCCAGCCTTCCGATAGAGCGGAACTGGCGCACGAAAGGCACCTGATCCAGCAGGCCCGGAAACCAGGTGAACGGGAGTCCGAATGCCAGCAGCAGCACCAGGGCGGCCGCCCCGAGAAACAGATTCAGCTCCCGGGGCAGGAGCGGTTGTCCTTCCGGTTGCCGCTTGCCCGGCCACCGGTTAGCGAACCAGTAAAGCGCTCCGAAAACCAAAGCCAGCAGCGGCACAAGGCCCGCGTAAGCGTAGTTTTCAATGTTTGGCGATGCGGGCCCGAGCACAGCGGTCAACTGGCTGCCGGGCCGTGATACAATGCCGCTAAAAAAAGTTCGGTAAACGAAAAAGCCATAGGGAACTTGCGCCCGGCCGGTGAAAGGGTCAGTCAGGTGAGTGAAAAGCTGAAAGGCCAGCAGGGAGAAAAATGCGGTTGCCAGCAGCCCAAGCGGCCGGAACCGGTTTTCCTTTTCCGGGTTCAAAAACAAAAGCAGCAGGGCCCAGGCGGTGAGAAAAGCAGCGCCCATCACCAGGAAATAGGCATGCAGGAACCCTGCTCCCAACAGGACCAGGCCCAGCCATACACAAGCCGGCAGTTTGCGTTTTGCCTTGCGCCACCGGATCATCAGCCACCAGAAAAGGGGAATGATCCATGCATGCACCAGGCTGTAATGCCCGGCCAGCCGGGCCATCTGTGGGGTGAGGAAAGCAATGCAAAGGGCCATAGCCACGGCCGGCCAACCTGGTACCCGGTAATATCGCAGGATTAGAAACAAAAGCCACGCGGCCGGGATAAAGGAAAAAAGGATCAGAAGATTGACTATCCCCAGCGTGTAGCCCGACAAATCCCCGGTCACCGGGGCTGTGGATTTCAGCAGCCAGGCCAGCAGGGGTTGCCCGTCCGTGTAGTTGATGTGCTCGCCATAGGGATAGTTCATCCCCGTGAACCGCGTGCCGTGATCATGTTTCAGGTACCAGGCCAGGGTATAGTAGTTTTTTACCCCGTCTCCGTTTTTTATCAACAGGTACTGGTTGGCATGAAACACCACCCGCCCGAAAAACAGGAAAATGATGAGTGTTCCCACCATTAACAGGACCGGGGCAGGTTTTACCAGCTTTTGCATTTTCCGGATCATAGCAGTGCACCCGAAATTAGGCAAATCCGGTGTCAGGAAGGCAAATGCAATTCAAACTGTTCATCGGGCGGCACCGTGAGCTTATAACCGCGGAGCCAGGGGTTCAGATATTTCAGCATTTTAAACGTGGTGCCTTGCTCCAGGGCAAAATCCACCAGGTTGTCAATGGTGCTGTCCACCACAATTCTCCGGTAGGAAACCGGCTGGTAAAGGTCTTGTTCGTCAAAGCAAAAGTGATAGGCTCCCGGGTCGCTGAGGATGAGTTTCAGGGCCAGGATCCGGAACACATAGCGGGAGGTTTCGTCATTCAGGTATAAATCATAATAGGAGCTGACCCGCTGCTTTTCCAGTTGTTGCTTCAGGGAGCCCATGCCCATGTTATAGGAAGCGGCCACGAGGGTCCAGTTGTGGAATTTACCGTAAGCCTCTTTCAGGTAGCGGCAGGCAGCTTGCGTGGCTTTTTCCGGATCGTAGCGCTGGTCCACTTCCTGGTTGATGATGAGGCCGTATTCTTTACCGGTGGATTTCAGGATTTGCCAGAATCCTGCTGCTCCGGCCGGGGAAGCCACGTTTTGAAATCCGCTTTCCGCGGCCACGAGGTAGAGAAAATCTTCAGGCACCTGGTTTTCTTTCAAAATAGCGCGTATGGGTTTTGACCAGCGATGGCCGTTTTTCAGGATCCGGAAAGTGGAAGAGTGCCAGTAGGCATTGATATGTAGTTCCCGGTCGAGCCGTTCGCGTACCTCCGGGTCATCCAGGGGAACCGGTTCCCCGGCAAAAGCCAGTGTGTCAGGCAGGGAAATCATGCAGTTTTGCCAGTTGTCCGGCACGGAGGAAACCAGACTTTCCGGCCCGGGCTTAATTTCCTGTATATCCGCGTTAACCAGTACAAACACGGTGGTGGTCAATACCAGGGCTGAAAGCGGGATCCATAATTTTTTCATGGGGCAGACTGATTTTTTTGTTTGTACACCGGAACCGTACTGCAGGGTTCGCCAAACATCAGGCTTTTTACCACAGGGCGCAGTTTAGCCGCCAGCCTGTAATACACTGCGGCCGGCACATCAGACCCGCAGCCCTTGATAATGACCCGCGCGCCCCGGTATTCATCCACCGGCCATTGAGCGATTTTCCGCTCAGCAAGCTGCAGCCTGACATGCTCCGGTGAAGCCGCGAAAGCTTCCGCGGCAATGGGTTCCAGGTAGGCGGCTGCTAACATCCATGCCCAATGGGGTATAAGGGCATCGCCAGAACAAAAGGCCGCCACGGTTTTGCCGGAGTACTGCCACCAGTCATGTTCCTGTAACTGCTGGCGAAATTCCTTTTCCTTCAGCAGAATGCCCTGAAGGAGGAATGGTTTCAGGTCGAAAGGCACAATTTCCTGTTCAGGCAGAAAATCTGCCGGATCAATGGTAATCAGGCCGCTGGCGGCCACCCGGTTTATGAAAGGTTTGTCTGGCCCCATAATTTTTTAAGGTGTTCCTTTTTGTACAGAACAACCGGGTAAGCCTGCGGGTTTGCTAAAACTCAATAGAACTTATACCGGAGGTCTTCCACATCAGCCGACTTGGTGATGGCGTTCAGTATGTTCGGCCCGAACAAACCGCTGTTTTGTTGGGTAAGCTGGTTTTGGATAAAAGGCACGTTTTCGGGGGCTTCGGCACGGTTCACTGATATGGTTTCAATCAGATAAACCCCGCCAATCCCTTTCACCGGACCGGTGATTTCATTCAGGGGCGCGTTAAAAGCAATGGCCGCCACTTCCGGTTCGTAGCCCAGTTCTTCAATGTATTGCCCGGTCAGAGCCACCCGGTTGGCAACTTTTACTTCCAGGCCAAGCTTGTCCGCTACCATTTCCAGCGAAGTGGCACCCTGCATGGCATCTTTCATCTGCGCCATCAGGGCTTCCTGCATCAGGTCCTGCTGTACAATTTCTTCAATCTTGTCGCGGACTTCATCCACTTCCGGCAAACCTTTATCCCGGACTTTGGTAATCAGGGCCACGATGTATTTATCGGATTTCAGCTCGTTTTCCGTAAACAGTTTCATGGTGCCTTCCCCGTTGTTGAAAGCCCAGCGCACGACCGGTCGCGCGTTGCCGGTGATTCCCGGCACGTTAAAATCGTTTTGGCGAAGGTTATCCCCGTATCTTTTGGTAAGCCCTTCTTCCTGGATTCCTTGTTCGAAAAGCTCCGGGGTATTGTGCTGGGTGTAGAAAGTGGAGGCTATAGAATACACGCTGTCACGGGTTTCCGGCCCCGGGGTGATTTTTACGGAAAGGATGCCCACTTTAACGGCCGGATGTTTTTCCGCGCTTTCCGTGATCTTTACCAGGTGCACACCCGCCTGGGTTTCCACCCTGAAGGTTTCGCCAGGTTTATGGTGGATAAAGCAGGCGTCTTTAAAACTTTTCAGCAGGTTATCCGAAGGTTTCAGCCACCCGAGGTCGCCCCCGTTGTTCCGGTTATTGCGATCGTCTGAAATTTTCCGGGCCAAAGTATCGAATGGAGTTCCCTGTGCCAAAAGGGTTTGCACTGAATCCATTACTGAGCGGGCCGAATCCTTGTCACCGCTTTTTGGCCATGCCACCAGGATGTGTTGCACCTTTACCGAATCAGGAATTACCTGGCGGTCGTAAACCCGGGCTGTTTTATAATACCCGTCTTCCAGCCACGGGCCCACCATCGACCCGGTGTCCACCTGGAAGAAAGTATCGGCCATGATAGTTTTCAGCTCATCTTTAAATTGATAATACCCCGTGTAAGGATCTGTCGAATACCGGGCCAGGAAAAGGCTGTCCTCCCGGGCATTCAGCCACTGGCCGGTTTTTTCTTCCAGCCAGGCAGCCGTGCTGGCCGTATCCTGCCGGGTCGGCAAAATATCCCATACCACAAATTCTATGTTCCGGATCGCTTCATCTTCAAACATGGCCCGGTGCTCTTCCAGGTAAGCTTTCAACTGCTCATCCGTGGGTACGAATTGGTCTTTGTCCAACCCTTCAAAACGCAAAGCCATATATTTGAAATCAACCAGGGAATTTTTCCGGATGAAGTCATCCTTTGCCTGCCATTCAGGAGTGTACACGGATTTTTGCAGGAGGTTGATGTATTTCTGCCGCAACAGGTTGCGCTTAATATCTTTTTCCAGGTAGAGGTAAAACTGTTTAAGCGGATAAGCTTTGTCTCCGGGGCCTATAGCTGCCAGGTTTTGAATAAAATTGCTCATTGCAGCGGGATTAAACGGGGCGTTGGGATCACCGCTAAGGTATTGGCGGTAAAAAGTGAGAATTTCATTGGCCGGTTGTGGGCCGGTGATATATTGCTGCAGTTCCAGGGGGGTGACCTGCAACCCAAGGGCTTCGTATTCCTCTTCCATCACAATATCTTCAACCAGGTCGGTCCAAGTCTGCTGGCGGATATTGTACATATCGGCATCGGTCAGCTGGTAATCGCTCAGCCAAATGCCGCTGTAAAACTTGGTTTTTTCTTCTTCCTGGTCATATAACCGGTTGAATTCTGTATAATCAATAACCCGGCCATTGATCTTTCCTATTACATTGACATCTTTATTCCGGTTGAAAATCCCGGTTCTTGAATTCAGAGAATCCATCAACAGGAAGCTGACAATGGCTATTCCGATCATAGCCACGATGAGGCCTCCGCGCTTCCTTAATTTCATAATTACCGCCATAGTATGCTCCGTTTAAAAAAGGATTTGCAAAATAAGCGGATTCCCGGCAGATAACAAAATTTACCGGATTGATTTATAAGGCGTAACACAACCACTCAGAAGATTTCCATTTTTACCGTTTCAATCCGGGTTTTGCTTACTTTCAGAATGGTAAACCGGTACGGCCCGATTTCTATGGTTTCGTTGGGTTTAGGGATGTTTTCGCAGGTATCTACTATCAATCCCGCCAGGGTTTCATATTCTCCTTCCGGAAGGTTCAATCCATAGGTTTCATTCAGGTAATCGATTTCCAGCCGGGCCGACAGCAGGTAGGTCCGGTCATTAAGCTTCTGTTCGAGCCGGGTGCTTTTGTCGTGCTCGTCTTCAATTTCTCCGAATATTTCCTCTATAACGTCTTCCAGGGTAATGACACCGGCTGTTCCGCCAAATTCATCCACCACCCAGGCGATGGATTTCCGGTTTTTGATAAAAAGGTTCAGCAGGTCGCTGGCAGGCATGGTTTCCGGCACCAGCGGAATACTGAACAAAATGGATTTTATCCTCCTGGGCTTCTTGAGTAACGCATGGTGATGGACATAGCCCAGTATATTGTCGATGGAATCGTCATACACGAGGATGCGCGATACTTTTTCGACAATAAACTTTTCCTTCAGCTCCCCGATGCTTGCCCGTACATCAATAGCAATGATTTCAGTGCGCGGAATCATGCATTCCCGTACTTTCACCTGTGGCAGGTACAGGGCGTTTTCAAAAATATCCGCGTTGATTTCCGGCCCATCACTGCTGTTGCCGCCTGATTCGCGCACAAAATGTTCCAGGTCGGTTTTGGTAAACACCGGGGCGGCTTCTTCAATACGGGTCTGCAGAAATACTTCCAGGAATTGTTTGGATATCCAGGTGATACTTTTGACCAGCGGGTAGATGAGCACATAGAAAAACCACATGGGTAAGGCAAAGAGCCGGAGCATGGTGTTGGGATTGATCCGGAAAAGCACTTTTGGCAAAAACTCTCCGGCCAGCAAAACGATCAGCGTGGTGATAATCGTTTGGATCAGCATGATGGTAAAGGCGGAAACATTTCCGTGAAACCAGCCGGATATGGCCGGTTCCAGGTTAGCCGCCATGAGCATACCAAATATTACCAGGGCAATATTGTTTCCTACCAGCAGGGTCCCTATGAAATGAGAAGGGTTTTGAGAAAGGTTTGCTATGACTTTGCCGGCCAGGTTTTTGGATTTTTCAACTTCGACCCGTAACCGGTTGGCCGAAACGAAAGCAATCTCCATACCGGAAAAAAAGGCCGACAGGCCCAGGCAAAGGATAATGAGAAAAGTTTCCATAATCAGGAATCAGTCGCGTTGGTATCGTTCTGCTTTTCCCTCCGTGACAGCATTTTCCGACTGTACCTTTTCAGAAAAAACATAAACAGGGCCAGGGCGGTAATCAGAAAAAGGAACCAGGCATTGTTGCGTGATTCTGACGAACCGGTCCATTTGTAAATACCCAGGCCGGCCGAAAGAATAGCAATAGCCAGCCAGGCTATTTCAAAGATTTTCATCAGTTGGTTCTTCCACATGTACCGTGCCGGTTATATTCAAAATCTTATAATGGCTTAAGTCTTCGTCCGCTTCCAGCCCTGTTCCGCTTATCCGTTCATTGGGTGTAACAATTTTAACAAATTTATCAGTGTGGATAGTATGCTCTTTTTGGTTCCAGGTAAGTTCATCAGTCACCAGGCTGTGTTCCGGCCCGGTTATTTTCACGCTGTCGCGGAATGTCAGCAGGTTTTTTTGTTCATACTGGCGGGCATACCCGGCCTGCAGCACGGTGGGGCTTTGGGCCGAATCGTTGTAAAAGCGGATAATGACTCCGGCCGGAAATTCGGTCCAGGGCTCTTTTTCGTTATGGCGTATTATTTCCCGGGCTTCCAGGGTCATCAGCAGTTTTTGCCCGTCAGTATATTTCATGTGGATGTTCCGGCCGATTTCAGTGGCAGGTTCATACATGGCAGCTGTGGCCCGCACCTCCTGAATGCTGTTCCGGCAAGAGAAAAAACCGAGTAAACCCAATATGATCAGTACAGGCCGTGCCATGAATCCAGATCTGAAAATAAAAAATTCCCGGGTTGCTTTATTAAATGGGTCATTTATCCGAAGCCCGGATGGTTGTGGTTTCCTGGATCCAGCAATTCACCTTGTAGGTCGCACCCAATTGATAACCCCGGGCAAAAATCTCTTCAAATTTGGGCATATACTGGTGGTACTTTTTGATTTGTTTGTTGGCTTCGTCTGCCACCGAAGGATCAACCGTTTTTGCTTTGATCCACTTGTCCATAGCCGGCCAGATCACAACCTGGCTTTCCCACCCGGTGCCGGGCCCGCAAAGTTTGCCGGAACTGGCATACAAATTTCCAATCAGGAGATAGGGCTTGCCCCAATCAGGCCGGTATTTTAGCGCCTTATAGCAATATTCCCGCGCTTTGGGAAAATTCTTCACTTTGGCATAATAAATCAGGGCCGCTTTGTAGGCAAGGTCAGCCTTTTGCTCCGGATCTTCCAGGGTTTCAATGGCTTTGTCGATATAGAAAATCCCTTTACCGGTTTTCCCGGCATCTACATAGCAGTCCGCCAGTTTGATGGCCACAGCCGGGCTTGAGGTGGCCTCAAAAAACCTGGCAAACATCTCAACAATCGTGTCGTTGCAATTGTTGCAACCCTTCAGCGTATTAAATGCCTTCTCCCAGAGTTCCTGGTTATCCGGGTTTTTGGTATAGGCCTCTGAATAAAATGGAACCAACGTGGTGCAGTTCAGCAAGCCGATTTCGGTCAGGTAAGCCACGATGCGGTCCATCGATTGGGTATAATATTGGCCGTAACGGCTGTTTTTATTCACTTCTACGATATTGGCGACTTCCGCATATTTGGCAAGCATATCTTCCCGGCTCAATTCTTTCCTCAAGTATAGCCTGGCGTTCAGCCGGATATAGGGCTCCAGCAGAAAATATTCGGCTTCGGTTCCGCTGGCCGCGATCGATTCATTGAGCAATTCCCGGATAGCGGGCACGTCTGTTGGCCGGTATTTCATCATATCATAGGCTTTGCGCCCCAGGTTGTACCCACGCCTGCCAAAACACTCTATACGTTTGTCATAAATCGAGAATAAAGTATCGATCAGGGCTTCCCGTACCGGGCCTTCAGGGGTTGTGTCTATGAATGCCTTGTACATTTTAATCCCGTTGCTGTACACGGCATCGTGAAACCCGGGCGCGTTCCGGTACACATAGCGCCAGTAAGGTATGGCCTCCTTGTAATCTTCGTGGGAATAGAATTCCATGTACAGGGAAAGATAATCCAGGGTTTTATTGGTGTCAGGACCCAGCGAATCGCATTGTCCGGGTATAAACATATTTCCGGCAGATTCCGGCACGATATCATTCCCTGTAGTAACCGCACCGGCTGCACAAGCCTGAAAAGTGAATATTCCGCTGGCCAGCAGGGTTATCCAGTATGTGTTTAATTTGTTCAGAGATTTCATCCTCAGGGTTTTTTATCGGTTACTTGAACTTGGTTTTAAAAATCCAAAAATTGTCGTTCAGGTTTAGCCCAAGGGTAAATTTGAAAAAATTCTCTTTGATCAGATTGTCCGAGATATTTCCCTGGTTTCCGAATTCAAAAGCAAAATTCAAGCTTGAAGCCAGGGGGCTCCTGGGCAGTTTCTGCCTGACAGGTATCCCAAGCCCAAAGCTTATGCCAAATTCATTCAGGGGATTATTGTTTATGATCAGGTTATTCTGTCCATAGTAAAATCCTGCCCGGTAAGTAATGGTCCGCAGGAAGCGGGTTTCTTCAAGCGTTAACGCGGGCCGGTATGCCCCGCCAATGCTCCATCGCCAGCTGTTGTGTTGCGGGTAGGCAGCCAGAAGGCCCGGGGAATCGCCCCAGCGGGCAAATATGAAATCAGAGCCCACCAGCCAGTGATCTCCGTTTTGAATAGCCAACCCACCTGTTATTGAAGCCGGGACGGTGAGCGTTCCCCGGTTATTCAATGAGGTTCCCATCGAATCGATATGGGTGTATTTGTCATTGGTGCGCACCAAAATCCGGTCTTTTAAAGTATCTGAAGAAACCCGGATCCGGGTGGTTGTGTTGCCTGCCGCGCCAACCCGCAGCATGACGCCCGGGCTGATCTGATGCTCATATTGCAAACCGGCATTCCAGGTAAGCCCTCCAACGGAAGTGATGGTTTCGACCCGGGTTCCGAATGAATTGGACTGTTCGGGGAAATAATTTATACGCGTATTGATCAGGGTCCCGAACAGGTATGCCCCGTTGATCCCGGCTGAAAAACCCTTCCACTTGCCGCCTGTACCGAAATAAAATTTATATAAGCGGCCGCTTCCGGTAAAAATGTTGTTTTCCGGCCCTATCAGCGTGTCTTTTTCAATGCTGGTGGTGATGTTGTAATTTACCACTGAATAGGGAACCAACCCGACACTCATTCCACCGAATTTGGGGATGGGAAACCCGAAAGCCAGGTAGCTTAGGGAGGCGTCTCCTGAAGGGTTTGTGGTTTGGGCATTGCGCGGGAACCGGAAATCAGCATACACCCCGGTTTGCAGCGATGAAGCTTTGAAAACGTAAAATAACGTATCGTGGCGAACCGAATCTACGTATTTGCGGGTCACTTCCTTGCCCAGTGTTTCGTCAAAATAAGTCGTATCGCGCTTTACCTTTTCGTAGTAAGTGGTATAGATTTCCTTGTAAAAGTAGCCGTAGCTGGCCGGGTTGTTCGGGTTGATATTAAACAATGAACCGTAAGCTGCGGAAATTCCTCCCATGGAGCGGTTTATGGCGTAGAGCGGGGATTGCAGGCTGCCCAGGCCGAATCTCGTGTAGGGAGAATTGATTTGGGAAAATGAAGGGAAAGCAACCAGCAACAACATAGCAGTCCAAAAGCCCTTATGCTTTAACGCCATTATATTCCAGGATTTTAACAAGGCCGAACTCCACCAAATCTGGGAAGGCAAATATCTTACTTTTCAATTGGCTTTCAAAAAAATCCGCATCGCCTCCGGTTAGAATTACCTTCAGCCCGGGATATTTATGCCTGTAAGCCTGAATAAACCCATCCACCTCAAAGACAGCGCCTTGCAAGGCTCCGCTGGCCAGGCAGTCACGGGTGCTGTTTCCGGTCAGGGATAGTTCCGCAGGCCTTGGGATTAACGGCAGGCGGGCCGTAAAAGTATGCATTGCCTTAAACCGCATATCCAAACCCGGGGATATACTGCCTCCCCGGTAAGTCCCCTCAGTGTCTATGAAATCGAGTGTTATACAAGTGCCCACGTCAATGACCAACACCGGACGGCCGGGGAATTGATAGCTGGCACCCACCACGGCTGCCACCCGGTCTGCGCCCAGGGTTTCGGGGGTGTTATAAGCCAGTCTAACCGGAAGCGGGGTAGCGTGAGTCAGCTCAGTCAATGCGCAGTGCTGATCCAAAAAAGCCGGCAAGCTTTCCGGAATGCTGCCGGTGGCCGCCATTATGGCATGAGAGATTTTATATTCGCTGAATAATGGTTTAAGGCGAGTGACAACTTCTCCCCGGATTTCTTCCCGCAAGATGAAATTGCCCCCCTGGTACAGGGCATATTTAACCCGCGTATTCCCGATATCGAGAAGCAGCCACATAATTCGTGTTCCTCCTTGATTTGGATGGTCAGTTATCCGTCCAGCCGGCTTCGCTTTTCCAGTCGGTATAATAAATGATCAAATTTGCTTCCGATTTCCAATCAGTAAAGTAAATTTTCCAGTCTGCTTCGTTTTCCCAGTCAGTCCAGTACCAGATACCGCTTTCCGGTTCCGCCTCACTTTTCCAGTCGGTTACATACACAATCATGTCAGCTTCACTTTTCCAATCGGTTACATAAACGATTTTATCAGCTTCCGATTTCCAATCCGTTTCATAAACCACCTGGGCCGACAGATTGGCGGACATGACCAACAGGAACAAAACCAAAAAAACAGGAAACAACTTTTTCATGATCGACAAAATTTTATTCAGAAGGTATGGTATCGTTTACGGTTATATCCGAATAATGCAGAATGCCTTTGATTTGCATGGAAACGTCCAGGAAATAAAAGTCAACGGGCTTTCCGTCCAAAACATTGTTTGACAGTTCCCGCATCAGAATCTGTGCTTTTTGTAAAACTTCCGGGTTGGTTTCAGCCCCTTCGAGAGAAGTCATTTCAAACAAATAGGTATCGCCCTGTTTTTCGAGGTAAAGAGTAACATCGTCCTTGGGCGTGAAAGCGCCCAGTTTAAACAAATGGTCTTTCACGGCTTGTGCCTCATCAGGCTTGATATCGTTGGTATAAAACAAATCACCCTGGCCCATGGTAATGCGATGCATCGGCAGAGAACTTACGGTATTAAAGCGCTGGTCGCAGATATTCACGGTTATATTATTGCATTCGAAAACATCCCTGCAAATTTCTGCCCCTATACCAACCAAAGTCCTTTTCGTGCTTTCGTCTTCACGGTAATCTTCAGCAATGATCATATTTAAAACCAGGTTATTTGCGCTGTCGCGGAGCAGTTGTACAGATTTTGGCTTATCATTGAAATAGCCTAAATCCACCAGGTAATCAGCCAGCTGGTTGGCTTCCTGTTCGGTTACCGGTGATTTGTAATAGACTTCGTTTTCATCCCGGGTGACTTTTTTCCCATAATTGGTGCACCCTGCTGCCAGGATCAGCAACAATGGTACCATGATTTTCAATGTTTTCATAAAGTTGGTTTTAGGGATGGAATTTCGTACCCTCACGCCCGAATTTAAGTAAATATCCCTTGACCGGTTTGCCACCCAGGATATGTTGATGAAAGATTTCCTCCACTTTTTCTTTTGTCAGCTTCCCGTACCAGGTGCCTTCCGGGTAAATAACCATGGCAGGACCCAGTTTGCAGGCATCCAGGCAACCCGATTTATTCACCCGGATCTTTCCCTGCAGCCTGTGCATTTTAACCAGTTGTTTCAAGGTGAAAACCAATTCTTCGCCCTGCGTTTTGCCACAGCACTGCCTGCCGTCATAGCGTTGGTTTATGCAAATAAATATATGTTTTTCGAAGCGACTCATTTTCAATGACCGGTTAAAATTACTAAAATAGCAGGCTGCTAAATGAAAAACGATACAATGGACAGGAACAAACTCATGCTGCCCGACAACACTTTACAAGGAAGGGTAATATTGATTACCGGAGGGGGAACCGGCCTGGGAAGGGCAATGGCCACTGCCTTTGCCCATCTCGGGGCAGGCATAATCATTGCCAGCCGGAAACAGGAAGTATTGGATAAGACCGCCCGGGAAATCCGCGATGAAACCGGGGCTGAGGTTTTGCCCGTGGTGTGCGATGTCAGGAATTATAAGCAGGTGGAACAGGCTATTGAAACCGGGGTTACGCATTTTGGCAGGATTGACGGACTGGTCAACAACGCGGCCGGTAATTTTATCAGCCCTACGGAAAGATTGTCTCACCATGCCTTTGATGTAGTGGTTGACATTGTATTGAAGGGGACCTACAACTGTTCGCTGGCCATGGGCAAATACTGGATAAAGGAAAAAATTCAGGGAACGGTTTTAAGCATAACCACCACCTATGCATGGACGGGCTCGGGCTATGTGGTTCCCAGTGCCTGCGGGAAAGCCGGGGTTCTGGCCCTTACGCGCAGCCTGGCCGTGGAATGGGCGAAATACGGCATTCGCTTCAATGCCATTGCCCCGGGGCCGTTTCCTACCGAAGGCGCCTGGTCACGGCTCTTTCCCAAAGAGCTGCAATCGCTCATCGATCCAAAACAGGAAATCCCCCTCAGGCGTTTTGGGGAACATACCGAACTGGCCAACCTGGCCTCTTACCTGATGTCTTCCTATTCAGCTTATATGACAGGCGAAGTGGTTACCATTGACGGGGGCGAATGGCTGCAGGGAGCCGGTGAATTCAATAACCTGGAAAAACTACCTGCCCATTACTGGGATATGCTGGAGGCGGCTTTGCGGGAAAAGCGCAGAAAAAAGTAATTAATCTTTCAGGGTAAACCAAAATTTGGATCCCTTTCCCGGCTCCGATTCCACCCAGATTTTTCCTCCATGCTGCTCAACGATTTTCCGGCATATGGCCAATCCAATACCCGTGCCCGGGTATTCCGATTGGGTGTGAAGCCTCTTGAAAACATCAAAAATCTTTTCATGATAAACCGGATCAATCCCGATACCATTATCTTCTATACAAATTTCCAAGCCTTTATCCGTTTGTTTGAATGATATATTGATTTCCGGTTGCTGGCCCTGGGGCTGAAACTTAATGGCGTTTCGGATGAGGTTCTGGAACAACTGGGTGAGTTGGGTGGGATTACCTTTTACAACAGGCGCTTCCTGATAAGTTACCACAGCCCCGGTATTGTCCAGTTCTGGTTGCAGATTTTCCATAATCTCAGCCAGAAGCTCTTCGAGGTCAACGTCCAGGCGGATTATATCGCTACGCTGTAAACGCGACAACATTAACAAATCCCTGATTAGCGATTGCATCCGCTTTACACCGGTTACTGCCTGCTGAATATATTCCCGGCCTTTTTCGTCCAGATTATCTTCATACCTTTTCTGCAACAGTTGTACAAAACTTCCTACCATGCGCAATGGTTCTTGCAAATCGTGGGAAGTAATGTGCGTGAAATCCTTAAGCTCTTTATTGCGGTGCTCCAGTTCTTTCTTGGAGGAGGCCAGGTCCATGCTCGTTTTCTTTAACTCCGTGATATCTGAAAGACGGGCCAGTACCAGGATGTCGTCATGAAATTCAATTTTTTTCATGAACAGATACACCCATTTGTCGTTTCCCTCACTGTCATGGTAAAACATTTCCCGTTTCAAAACCGCATTGCCTAAAATCACCTTTTTGTAAATATGCTGAATATCAATTGTTGGGAATATACTATTGAACGAGGTGCCCTCTTTTATTTCCATTTGTGGCGAATCGAGCATTTGCCTGGCCATATTGTTGCATTTCAGAATGGTAAGATGTTCCGGATCCAACAGGAATAGCGCGTCAGACGATTCGTTGAAAATACGTTCAAGTAATTCTTTGTTGAAAGCCAGCTTGTTCAGCAGGGACATCCGGGCATTGGTGATCACGTATCCTATGGCAACCACTATTGTTATATAGAGGGTCACCAGGATCAACTCATCATATTGGTGCCCGGTCATTGTGAATATCAGGTTGATTGCGCCTACCATCAACAATCCGAAAAGGATGATCATATTGGGATTGTCTATGATCAATGAGACTACAAACACACCAACCATGAGCCCCATAAGTGTACTTTGGGGAGAATAGGTTCTGTACCCCACCCAAAATCCCCAGCTTATGGCCAGGAATAGAAACAGAAAGGTAATGATTCGCAAATAAGAATGAACCCATTTGGAGTATCGGGCAATCAACGAAACGGACAAAAAAAGTAATCCGATACCAACACCTTCCATTCCAATTTGCGTATGGTCTGGCTGCTTCGCAAGAAAAATCAGGCTGGTTCCAAGGGCGATAAAGCAAATCCCTGCTGTAAGAGTAATTACCCGGTTAAATCCCTGGAAGTTGGTTTGGGTAAAATATTTACTATAATCCATTTGATTATTTCCCCAATTCCAATGCATGAAATAACAGTGAATTTAGGCTTCGGGTTTTCTTTCAGAAATATCCTGAATAATTCCCAACACAGAAGTCCAGTTTTCTCCTGCTTTTTTCGGGCGAAGCCTTATATTGACCCATTGTGCGGTTCCTTTAGCCAAAGGCAGGTCCAGGCCAACTTCAAATCCTACTTTTATAGCCTGGTTAATATGATCTTTCAGCTGGTTGGCGGCCTTTTTGGAAAAATGCTCCAGGAAAACATTCAGTGTGGGCATGATTTTCCCTTTGATTTCTCCCAGCAGGCGATATGTTTCGTCAGACCAGTACATAAATTCCTTTCCGGGTTCATATTCCCAGCTCCCCAGCCGGGCCAGTGACTGGGCTTCTTCCAGCCTTCGTTTCATTACCGAGAGGTCATAGGCAATGGATTTGATCTTCCGGTTTTGGGCGTGTCTTTCCAGTGCATACACTATTGAGCGGGAGAGTAATTCGGTATTCAAATCATTTTTGAATAAGAAATCCTGGGCGCCCATTTTGGAAGCCCATTTCCCCACATCATCATCATCCAGCCCTGTCAGCACAATGATCAGTAAGTCCGGAAATTTATCGAGCAGGGTCATGCAGGTAACCAATCCCTGGCTGTCGGGCAGGAATAAATCAAGAAGCACCATTTCATAGGAGGTGGATTCAAGTGCTTTTATAGCTTTATCGAGTGTATCTACATGGGTAATTTCACATTGGAGTTCAGTGGAATCGGACAAATATTCCTGGATCAGCAAAGCATCGCCCGGATTGTCTTCCACCAGTAACAGGTTGATCATAAAACGTTTCTTTTCACATTTATTCAGGCAATCTGGCTATTTCAAACCAGAACCTTTCTATGACTTTTACTATTTCATTGAAGTCATCAAAATCAATCGGTTTGGTGATAAAGCAATTGGCATGCAAACTATAGCTCGATTGAATATCAGATTCTGATGAAGAAGTTGTAAGCATAATTACCGGAATTGTCCGCAATTCATTGTTGTTTTTGATGTCTTGCAATACATCCAATCCGTTTTTCCCCGGTAAATTCAGGTCCAGTAAAATAATATCCGGCTTGGGGGCATCTTCAAAAGGAGGACGCCTGTATAAAAAATCCAGGGCTTCTTCTCCCTTGGTAGCAATATGTAATTCATGAGGAAAAGATGCCTCAAGCAATGCCTCTTTAATAAGAATAATGTCACCTGAATTGTCTTCAACCAAAAGGATGTTGGCAGTTCTTTCTTTTTTCATAGTCAAACAGTATATAAATTCCTATATACCGTTTTGAGGGGTTTAGCGCAAAAGCAATACGTAATACGTAGTTAAAACAAGGAAAGGTTCAGAATTAATTGTTTATCTCTGGAAGGGGTTGCTCTTTTTCAACGTATTTTGCCAGATATACTCTCACCGGGCAAGTGCAGAAATAGCCATTTCCCAGGAAAAGGGAAAATTTGCAAAATGCAGCTCCGGCATCGTTGCATTCAACAAAAGTATCCAGACCAATATCCCTGGCTTTGCAGCTTGCCTGGAAATTGTTTTTTTGGCACCGGTAATGTTTATGGCAATTGGTTTGTTTGATAAGTTCATTTAACTTACTCAGATGGCGGGGATCCATGACTTTGGCTTTAGGTAAAGATTGAATTAGAATGATAAATATACAAGCAGGATTTTTTAAAAACAATGACATGGATCAAAAGATATTAAAAAGTACCTTTGTTATGCTCAATTAAAGTTTATGCAGGTTTCAGGATTGATTCAATCGGCTTTCCATACCGGGCGGAAATTACTGGCTGTACTGGTTGATCCGGACCGTGCAGATGCTGCATCCTTAATTCCCTGGTTTGACGGTAACTACCGGGTAAGGCCTGATCTTGTTTTTTATGGCGGAAGCCTGCTTTGCGAAAAGGATTTCGAACCGGGATTGAAAGAGATAAAAAAATCACTGGATGTACCGTTAGTGATTTTCCCGGGAAATGCGCAGCAGGTTTCCCCGTTGGCGGATGCTATTTTGTTTCATAGCCTGATTTCCGGACGCAATGCTGATTTACTCATCGGCCGCCAGGTAGAGGCGGCTCCTGCCGTACGGGCAGCGGGCCTGGAGGTATTGCCAACCGGATATCTTTTGGTTGACGGGGGTAAAATGACCACAGCCCATTATGTGTCGCAAAATCTTCCCATACCATACGACAAACCGGAAATCGCTGCGGTTACAGCGCTGGCAGGTAAATTCCTGGGATTGCAATACATTTACCTGGATGGCGGCAGCGGGGCAGTCCGCCCGGTATCGGCTGAGATGGTAAAAGCCGTACGGGAAACGGTTCACTTGCCTTTGATGGTCGGAGGCGGAATACGAACCCCGGAACAAGCCCTGGAACTGGCCACTGCCGGAGCCGATATCATCGTGGTGGGCTCATTGGCTGAAGCTGAACCGGAAAAACTGGAAGCATTGTCCCGGGCCTTACATGAATTTCCCGCCTGGATGGCTAAAAACTAAATGCGTTGAAAGGAAAAGTTATCAAAACGACCGGCAGCTGGCATTGGGTCGAAACGGAGGAGGGGCGTGTTATAAAATGCCGGGCGCGCGGCCGGCTAAGAATTCAGGGATTAAGCACTACCAACCCGGCAGTAATTGGCGATATCGTAGAAATAAAACCAGGCAGGGAACCCGGTGAAGGAACTATTCAATGGATACTTCCGCGGGAAAATTACCTGGTGCGCGAATCCCCCAAAAACCGGTTTCAGCGACATGTGCTCGCAGCCAATATTGACCAGGCCTTTTTGCTGGTAACCCTGGTTCAACCCGATTTAAAACCCGGTTTCGCGGACCGGTTTCTCACAACCTGCGAACTGTTTCACATCCCTGCGAAGATCATTGTCAATAAATCGGATTTGTTCACGGAAAAATCGTTGGAGAAGCTGGACCACTTCCGGGCTGTGTATGAACCCCTGGGCTATCCCGTTTATTCTGTATCCGCGAAAACAGGAGAGGGGTTTGAGCCCATCAAACAGCTGCTTCATGAAAAAACCACCCTTCTTTCCGGGCACAGTGGTACCGGCAAATCCACGATCATAAACCGGTTGATACCGGACCTGAACCTTAAAGTACAGGAGTTGAGCCGTTATACAGGAAAAGGAAAACATACGACTACCTTCAGCCAAATGTATCGCCTGCCGGAAGGCGGGTACATCATAGATACGCCCGGCATAAAGGAGTGGAAGCTCATTGATGTGCGGCCGGAGGAATTATCGCATTACTTCCCGGAAATGAGAAGCAGGCTTTCCGGCTGCCGCTTTAATGATTGCCTGCACATCAATGAGCCGGGATGTGCCGTTCTGGCTGCCCTCGATGCCGGGGAAATATCCCCTGACAGGTATGACCGGTATATTTTGCTGTTGGAAGAATTGCGTGAGAAAAAATACTGGGAAATCGATTAAGCTATGCGAGTAGTCATTCAACGGGTACAGCACGCGGAGGTCCGTGTAAACGGACAGGTAAAGGGTTTGATCGGAAAGGGCCTGCTCGTTTTGGCAGGGTTCGAAGCTGGCGATACGGAGGAAGACCTGGAATGGATGGCCGGTAAAGTGGTCCGGCTCCGGATTTTCAGTGATCCGGAAGGGAAAATGAATTTATCCCTGGCTGAATCCGGAGGCCGCCTGCTGGTGGTCAGCCAGTTTACCCTGCACGCGAGCACCAAAAAAGGCAACCGCCCTTCCTGGATCAAAGCCGCGCCTCCGGAGACAGCAATCCCACTATACGAGCGTTTTGTGCGTTTGCTGGAAAGCCTCACCGGCCAGGAAGTGGAAACAGGCGATTTTGGCGCCTACATGGAAGTGGAACTGGTGAATGACGGCCCGGTCACCATAATTATTGATTCGAAAAACCGCGAATGAGAGTAAGTAAAAACATCGAGTGGCTGGTGATTCTGTTTGGCCTGGCTACCCTGCTTATGTTGTACGGACGGGTAAGTTTTGCCGGGCCCCTGCTGGTTGCGGCCGTAACCATCCTGGGCGTGTATTACCTGCTTTCCGGTGGCCTGGTCATCGCCAATTCGAAAATTGAGCGGATTATACGGATAATTTATAGCGTGGGGCTTTGGGCGCTTGCCATGGGCCTGCTTGGTTTGCTGTATAAATTCAGCTTCTGGAAAAACAGCGGCATATTCCTGGCAGTGTCCGTGTCATTCAGCCTGGCCGTGCTGATTGTTATGTTGGTCAATTACCGGACTACGCCTGCTGAAAGCCGCGGGAAAGTGCGTGGCCAATACAGCGCCCTGTTACCACGCCTGTTGGCAGGAACCATGATTTTCCTGGTCTTGTATTTTATTCCGGACCGGAGCCTGTATAAATGGTTCGGCACCTACCGGGATGATCCGGTGTATATTGAAAAACTGATGGATGTGCTGGAAAATCCTGCAGATACCGTTAAAGCAAAAATCCTGAAAGAGTATGAGCAACAACTCAACCCCGCGCCTGACATTCCGCAAAGCCCAGGAAACCGTTGACCGCTGGATCCGGGAAACGGGTGTCAGGTATTTCAGCGAACTGACCAATATGGCCCTGCTCACAGAAGAAGTAGGCGAGCTGGCCCGCATTATTTCCCGGAAGTATGGCGATCAATCATACAAAGCAGACGCAAAACCCGGCTCCCTTGCCGATGAAATGGCCGATGTCTTATTCGTTTTGATTTGCCTGGCCAATCAGACAGGAGTGGACCTGGAAAAAGCTTTTTCTGCCAACCTGGAAAAGAAAAACCAGCGGGATGCTACCCGGCATAAAAACAACCCCAGGCTCAGGCAATAACAAAAGCATTTTCCTTCAGGACCGGTACTACCGGAGCCCGGTCAGGGGTCATGCTGTACTCAATATCCTTGCGGGTGCCGAGCCTGGCCAGGCGTTTATAATGGGAAGATTGGGAAATGATTCCATACAGATTACCCTGATGCTGCCTGTACAATGCCTTGGCCACCAGGCTCTCGTCCCCGATCAGTTCAAAAGGACCATCCAGCCGTTCGGCAACAGCTCCGGCAAATAAAGTGTCTTCTAGGTTTACCCTGCCTTTCCATCCGGAGCATAACAGCAGCGTATCATCATAAGATGAAGCCAGGAAGTCAGTCAATGCTGTCAGGTTTACAAAAGCTCCGGCCAAAACCTGTTTGGCTTCTTTCAATTCCCGGATGGCCCGGGTACCGTTGGTGGTGGTCAGCACCAGGGTTTTGCCGGACACCACGTTGGGGGTATATTCCAGCGGTGAATTCCCGAACTGGAAACCTTCCACTTTCATCCCCTTACGCTCGGCTGCCAGCAAAAATCCACGCCCGCTGTATGCCAGGCAGGCTTTTTTGTCCATTACGGGAATTACGCTTTCAGCCCCGTGATGGAGGGCAGTGCAAATGGTGGTGGTGGCACGCAATACATCAATCACCACTACCCGTTTTCCCTGAACATCGTAGGGTTCCAGTAAAACAGGAGATAAACAGACTTCCAGGGTTCCTTGTGCCATAATCTTTATTAATCAGGTTTGTAAAAGGGCAGCCTGACGACCCTGGCTGCTATGGGTTTGTTACGGATTTCAATATGTATTTCCGAACCGGGTGCGGCATATTCCAGTGGAATATACCCCATGCCTATGGCTTTGTTCAGGCTGGGTGACTGGGTTCCGGAAGTAACCCGGCCAATCACTTCCCCGGCCGGATTCAGGATCCGGTAGCCGTGGCGTGGAATGCCCCGTTCGGTTAATTCAAAACCGGCCAGTTTCTTTTTCAACCCTTCTTCTTTCTGCCGGATGAAGTAATCCCTGTTTATAAACTGGTTATTCTCTGCCTTCAACCGCGTGATCCATCCTAGGCCGGCTTCCAGCGGGGAGGTGGTGTCATCGATATCGTTTCCGTACAGGCAAAAACCCATTTCAAGCCGCAGCGTGTCGCGGGCCCCCAGTCCGGCCGGCATGATATCATACTCCTTACCGGCATCAAAAATGGATTCCCAGATAGCGCCTGCATGAGCCTGGTCAAAATATATCTCGAATCCACCGGCTCCGGTATAACCGGTAGCTGAAATCAGTACCCCGTCAACACCAGCCAACGCTCCGGTGGTGAAATGATAATAAGCAATCTGATCGAGCGGAACCGGTGTGATTTTTTGCAGGACCTTCAGCGCGTTGGGCCCCTGCACGGCCAGCTGAGCCGTATGATTGCTGATATTTTGGGTCCGGGCACTGAACCGGTTGTGCCGGTTGACCCATTCCCAGTCCTTGGCAATGTTGGCAGCGTTTACCACCAGCATGTATTTTTCTTCGGAAAGTTTGTATACCAACAGGTCGTCCACAATCCCACCGTTTTCGTTGGGGAAACAGGTGTATTGGGCCTGGCCCGTAACAAGGCGGTCCACATCATTGGTGGTCAGGTACTGGACAAGGTCACGGGCGCCTTCTCCTTCCACCAGGAATTCCCCCATATGGGAAACATCAAAAACGCCTACATTGCTTCGTACATTCAGATGTTCTGCATTAATGCTTTGGTAAAATACCGGCATATAAAAACCGGCAAATTCTACCATCCGGGCCCCCAGCTTTTCATGATAGGCTGCAAACGGTGTTTGTTTCATTCTCGTCTATTCAATTAATAGCAGCAAAAGTAAAAAAATGAAAAGTGGGAGCCGGTGATTTTACTTCCGGTATTCAATTTCATTACATTTGAATAATCATTTACAAAAATCCAGCTCGTGAAACTCCCAGACCCTGTAACTGTTCAGGAAATCTGCGCATTGATAAATGCCCGGCACAGCGGCCGGGGCAATGAACTGGTTCTGGGCATTAATGAAATACATAAAGTGAGCCCGGGCGACCTGACCTTTGTGGACTTCGAAAAATATTACCAGCGCGCTCTTGACTCTCCGGCCGGCTTTATTATTATTAATAAGGTGCAAACTCCTCCGGAGAACAAAGTCCTGATTTTTTCCGAAGAACCATTCCGGGATTACAACCGCCTGGTCCGCCATTTTTTCCCAAAAATGGAAATGCACAACCGACCGGATTCCGCAGATATCCATCCCACCGCAAGGATATATGAAGGGGTCTTTATCGGCAATGATGTGTGCATCGGGAAAGATACGGTTATATATCCAAATGTCACGATTTATGACCATACCATTATTGGCGAGCGGGTAGTCATTCACAGCGGAAGTGTTATCGGAGCAGATGCTTTTTATTTCAAGCGGTTTGAAAAACCGGAACCTCGGTATGAAAAGCTGGAGTCCTGCGGACGGGTAATCATTGAAGACGATGTCGAGATCGGGGCTGCCTGTACGATAGACAGTGGGGTTTCAGGCGATACGGTAATAGGAAAGGGAACCAAAATAGACAACCAGGTGCATGTAGGGCATGGAACAGTAATCGGTAAGCGATGTCTGATCGCTGCCCAGGTGGGAATAGCTGGCAAAGTAACCATTGGAGATGAAGTGATTCTATGGGGCCAGGTAGGCATTTCAAAAGACCTGGTGATCGGAGACTGGGCGGAAGTGTATGCCCAGTCGGGCGTGGCCAAATCGCTTCCCGGGGGCCAGGCATACTTTGGCTCCCCGGCCAAACCAGCCCTGGCGAAAATGAAAGAACTGGCTATGATGCAATACATGCCTGATTGGTGGGAATGGATGAAAAAAAGAGAGTGGGGCAATGGAGACGCCCCATAAAATATTTCAGGGCGGGATAAGGGTATTACCGGATTCAGGCAATCAAGAAAAATCAGAAAAAAATTGCTATCAATAGAGAGGTTATTTTATATTTGCCTAATCACAAAAAAAAAGTTTGACGGATTTTAGTGGAATTCGCCAACAAAATTTTATATTTAGACGGAAAATTTGCTATTGCCAAGTAAATTTTTAATACATTTACACTTCCCGATTCAATGGAGAAGTCCGAAAAGGGTAGGTGTTGTTGCTTAAAACCCCTTGTATTGGTGGCAGTCTGATTGAAAATTTGGAGAGACTAATAGGCCGGAGACCTGCTCCGGGTATATTGGTTATAAAGTCTTAAAACACAGTTAAAAACAAATGGTTATGAGAGCATTAATCTACAGATTAATCGGTTTAGTGCCTGTCGTGCTGCTGTTATTCGCAGCAACGGTATCCTATGCCCAAACCCAGGAACAACTGGATGAAGTCCGGGCTATGGAACAGAAAATTGCGGCAAATCAGAATAACCCGAATTTTGATTTGAAAGCAGCCCAGCATGAACTGACACTTCTGAAACAGGCCTATGGCATGGAAACTCCGGAAGGAACCCAGGCCAATCCAAACAATGTAACCCCAACTTCTTCGATAGGGAGTTTGGCTGATCAGGTTAACCAGTCGGGGACAACCCCTGCCGTAAAACAAAACGATCAGGTAACCCCTGTGTCTAACCGGCCGCCTACCCCTGAAGAAGAATTAGCGGATCAGATTCAATCTATCCAGCAGTTAATTGCCTGGATGGAACAGTTTAAAGATGATCCCCGGGCTGCACAGGAAATTGAGAATTTAAAATCCCAATTGGAATTTCTCCAGGGAGGTGAAAAATAATTTCAAAGGGGAGTTATTCAAACAAAAATCTATTGAACATGAAACGATTGACCTTTACGCTTATAAGTGCAGTCCTGCTGATATTCGGGAGTGGCCGGGCCATTGGCCAGATCAGTACATTCCCCTATGTGCAGGACTTTGACTCATGGTCCAATTGTAGTGCTACCTGCTACTATTATTCCTGGTGGCCCTGTGATCCTCCGGCTTCTTCACAATGGGCCATAAACCATTCCACCCCGCACTGGGTGATCTATTCCGGTTCCACTCCGTCTTTCGGAACAGGCCCTTCCTCTGACCATACGCAGGGTAATGCCAGCGGGCACTATGTGTATTCAGAGTCTTCAGGCTGGAGCTGCTATAATAATACAGCTTACCTGTATACGCCTGAATTCGACTTTTCCGGAGTGTCTGCTGCCGGTTTATTGATGAAATTCTGGTATCACATGTACGGTTCAGCCATGGGTACCATGTCTGTGGATGTGTCTACCAACAACGGAGCTACCTGGACTCAACTGGCTGCACCCTGGACCGATAACCAGAACCTCTGGCAGGAAAAAGTGATTAATATAGGATCCTACCTGGGTAACTCCTCGGTTAAATTCCGGATTGTTGCCCATATCGGTAGTTCATATACCTCTGATATGGCGGTGGACGACTTTTCGATCGAACCACAGTATAACTACGATGCCGCTGCCGGGGTCGATCCTACGGAATATACGGTAATACCCGTATCCCAGGCGGAAGGCAGCATAGTCGCCCGGGCCACCAATGTGGGGCTGCAAACCCTGACCAATGTGCAAATGACAGTGGATATTCAAGGAGCCAGCAATGGTTTAATATATAGCCAAACCAGTTCAGGGGTTTCCTTGGCTCCAGGAGCAACTACTACCTTCCTGACACCGGGTCTGACCACAAGTCTTAATTTACTGGCTAATCCGGCTGACACTTATACAGTTCAATGTACCGTAACCAGTACACCTACTGACCAGAATGCCAGCAATGACGTAGCCACAGGGGTATTCGTCATTGATGACACGTTGTATTCGCGCGATGATGACAATATCACTTTTGCCTATGGCATTTACAGTTCAAACAGCGCGGGGGGCAGCATCGGTAACCAGTACACCATACACAATACAGCCGGTGTAACCAAAATAGGTGTGCGGCTCGGTAACCCGAATGGATTTGGTATGACGCCTTCCGCGGGTAACCAGTATAAATGTGCGATCTGGTCATTTAATAACGGAACGGGATTCCCGGATACTATGGTGGATGAAACCCCGGTAGCCATCGTCCCGAATGCTACCACCGGGCAGACACACTCTGTGGAGTTTGCCCAGCCTGTTATTGTGGATGCCGGCAAGGAATATGTGGCTACCATTGAAGAATTGCCGGGACAAAAGGGGGTGGCCATTTCGAAAACAGCCAATATTTACACCGCGGATAAGGTATGGATCCGCTGGCCATCCAATCCTTACGGAAACGTGGACGGCTGGTCACATGTTGATCCATTCCCCAGTCAGTTTGTGGGAACTCCTGTGGTACGCATGATATTTTATGACGGGTGTTTAATTCCCGTAGCCGGGCTGGATGACACTATTTGTTACGGAGACACCACGGTGCTGGGCGGCAACCCCTCAGCCCTGTTGGGAACTCCTCCTTACACCTATTCCTGGTCGCCAGCTACGGGCCTGAGCGCTACCAATGTAGCCAACCCGCTGGCTTCTCCTCCGGTAACCACCACCTATTATTTAACAGTTACGGATGCTTTTGGCTGTTCCGAAACAGATTCCGTAACCGTATTTGTGAACCCGCTGCCGGTGGTTAACCAAACAGGTTTAGGAACCGATTACTGTATAGATGATGCTCCTGTTGCAATAAGCGGAACACCCGCAGGCGGTGCTTGGTCAGGTCCTGGGGTCACTGATCTGAGCGGGCCTTATTCTGCCACATATAGTGGTCCTCCGGTTCCGATCCCGGATGGTGCCGGGGCCTGGGTACAGGAAAAACTGAATGTTTCCGGTTTGCCTGGAACTACCTTAGGCGTTGATATAATGCTCGAAAGCGTATGCTTCCAGCTGAACCATACCTGGATCGGTGACGTGGCCATAAGACTGATTGCCCCGGACGGAACGGTCATTGACCTGATGGACCGTCCTGGTTATCCGGGTAGCTTCTTTGGATGCTCCGGTGACAACGTGGATGCCTGTGTGGTTCCCGGACTCGGAAATGAAATGGAAAATGTGTGCGGTGGTACACCGGCTATTTCAGGAACCTATACAGCGGCCAATGGTCAGGATCTGGGTATCCTGAACAACGGCATCCTGAACCCGAATGGCCAGTGGAAAATGGAAGCTGCCGACTTCGTGGGCGGTGACAATGGTGCCATCCAGAGCTGGACACTGAACTTCGTAACCGGTGACGGTGAGTTCGCACCCGCCACGGCAGGTGCCGGTACGCATACCGTTTCCTACTGCTACACCGATCAAAACGGTTGTACCAACTGTGACGACAGGCAGGTAACGGTTCATGATCTGCCGGATGCCAGCATTACCCCGGTTGGTCCGTTCTGCGTGGATGAGCCGGCTGTTAACCTGACAGCGGCTACCCCGCTGGGTACCTTCTCCGGCCCCGGTATTATTGATCCGGTGAGCGGACTGTTTGACCCGGGCACTGCCGGTGTTGGCACCCATACGATTCATTACCAAGTGACTGATATTTACGGCTGTTACAATGAAGATTCGCTGGATATCGTAGTGAACGATGTTCCCACGGCTGATGCCGGTGTGGATGCTGTGATCTGCGAAGGCGAATCCGTACAAATCGGTGGTGCACCGACCGGAACTCCGGGTATCTCCACTCCGATTATTGTATCCTACAGTTGGGCACCGGCCACAGGCCTGAGTTCCTCTGTAGATCCCAACCCGTTTGCCACACCCTCAGTTACCACAACCTACACGGTGACGGTAACCGATGCCAATGGGTGTACAGGTGAAGACGTTGTAACAGTAACCGTTAACGATAACCCGGTAGTAGATGCCGGTGCGGACCAAGGAATGTGTGACGGCTCATCCGTAACCTTGGGAGGCACACCAACTGCTTCCGGTGGAACGCCTCCTTATACCTATAGCTGGGCGCCAGCCGGTGGCCTGAGCAGCACCACGGTTTCAAACCCGACTGCTTCACCGGCCGGAACAACTACTTACACCGTAACCGTGACCGATGCCAATGGTTGTAGTGGAACGGATATGGTGACAGTGAATGTATCGCCCAACCCGATTGCCTTTGCCGGGAATGACCAGGTGATTTGTGCCGGTGATGCCGTAACCATTGGTGGCGCTCCCACAGGTTCTTCCGGTACACCTCCTTATACCTATAGCTGGGCGCCTGCTACGGGATTGAGCAGTACCACTGACCCGAACCCGACAGCCAGCCCAACCACCACCACAACTTACACAGTAACTGTAACCGATGCCGGTGGATGTACTTCTACCGATATGGTGACAGTAACCGTTAACCCGGTTCCGGTGGCTACTGCCGGTGCTGACGTGGCTATTTGTGATGGAGATGCCGTAACCATTGGTGGAGCGCCAACTGGCGCTGCGGGTACTCCGCCTTATACCTATTCCTGGGCTCCCACTTCCGGATTGAGCGCACCGAATGTAGCCAATCCGACAGCCAGCCCTGCTGCCACTACACACTACACGGTAACCGTTACCGATGCCAACGGCTGCCAGTCAACCGATGAAATTGTTGTAACTGTGAATCCGAATCCGGTGGCAGATGCCGGATCTGACCAACGTGTTTGTGACGGCAATAGCGTAACCATTGGTGGCGCTCCAACAGGCAGTGGCGGAACACCTCCATTTACTTACACATGGACTCCTGCAACAGGATTAAGCTCTGCTTCAGTAGCTAATCCGGATGCCAGCCCCACTGCTTCCACAACCTATACGGTAACCGTAACGGATGCCAACGGTTGTACCAGCAGCGATGTAGTGAATGTGGTTGTCGTGGCAGGCCCGACTGTAAGTGCCGGTCCTGACATCAGCATCTGTATTGGTGAATCTGCCGTAATCGGTGGCAGCCCGTCTGCCGCAGGTGGCGCTCCGGCTTATGCCTATAACTGGCTGCCGATGACCAATCTCGACAACCCGGTGGCTCCTAATCCAACAGCTAATCCAACATCCACTACCACGTATACCCTGATCGTAACCGATGCCAATGGGTGTACCGCCCAGGATGAAATGACCCTGACAGTGAACCCGCTGCCAGTGGTAAGCTTCAGCGGTCTGAATCCTGAATATTGCGTGGATGATCCGATGAGCCAGTTGGTGGGTAATCCTCCGGGAGGTGTCTTTAGCGGCACAGGCGTATTCGGTACGGCTTACGTACCTAATTTTGCCGGACCGGGCAACCATACAGTTACCTACACATACACAGATTCAAATGGTTGTACCAATTCAACTTCGGCCAGCACCATTGTATGGGCTCTGCCGGTGGTTGATGCCGGAGCTGATGTAACCATTTACCTGGGACATACCACCCAGTTTAACGGAAGCAGCAGCCCCGCAGCCGCAACTTGGGATTGGCAGCCTAATGATGGCAGCCTGGATGATAATACCATTCCGGATCCTGTTGCGCAACCATTGCAAACAACTACCTATACACTAACCGTGACAGATATTCATGGTTGTGTAAACAGCGATGATGTAGTTGTTACCATTGACCCGAATACTCCGCTGGATGCTCCGAATACCTTTACCCCGAACGGGGACGGAACCAATGATACCTGGGTTATCCCGATCATTGATTTCTTCCCAAGAAATACTGTTAAAATTTATAACAGATGGGGACAGCTGGTCTATCAAACCACTGATTACGCGAATGCTACTGCCTGGGATGGTGGAAACCTTCCGGCCGGTACATACTTCTACGTAATCAAACTGGATGGACAGACCGGATTGGTGCATCGCGGACCAATAACCATCATTCGCTAATCTTAAAAAATGAAAACAACCATGAAAAGGTTATCAATAATCGCAATAATCCTGTTGGCCACAGCTAATGCCTGGGGCCAACAGGAACCCCTGCTCACTAATTACCAGCTGAATTATTTCACCTGGAATCCTGCCGCAGCGGGAAGCGCAGGCCAGTGGGCCCTGAGGGCTCATATCCGGGGCGAATGGGTACGTTTTCCGGGTGCACCGATTACGCAAACCGTATCGCTTCACGGGGCATTAGGTCGTGTTGGACTGGGTGCTACCCTGGTGAATGACCTTGTAGGCCCGGAACAAAGAACCGGTGTGCAGACAGGGTATGCCTACCTGATACCTGTAGGCGACAACACTTTGTCTATCGGACTGGGCCTGAATTTCATTAGGTACCAACTTCGTCAAAGCGAGGTAAGAACTTTGGTGGGTAATGATCCTTCTGTGCTGGCCCTTAACGGAGATATGATCATCGACATGAATTTTGGCATCTTCTATTATGGCGATAAATTTTATGCCGGTGTCTCAGCTCCCAGGTTACTTCAGCTGACGAAAAATGAAATATCAGACGCAATCCATTATGGAGTTGTAGCTGGTTACAAAATGCGATCAAACGAAAACTTTACCTTTGAACCATCCATGATGATAAAAGGCGCTGCAGGTGCCCCGTTACAGTATGAAATCGATGCCAAAGCGCATCTGCTCAACGAGCAACTGTATTTGGGCGTTGGCTACAGAGGCGGTAAAGGAAACTTTATTTCCGCGCTGATTGGTGCCAAACTACTTGGCAAATACCATTTTGCCTATAGCTACGACTTCACAACCGGTGAATTCCAGAATTATTCCTGGGGTTCGCATGAAGTGATGCTGGGTATGGATTTCGATTGGAAACGTAAAGCAGCAGAAGAGTAATTGCAAGGTATTTTGCAATGAAATTCGCAGGCCTTTAAGCGCGAGCTTAAAGGCCTGTTTTTTTTTTATTTATCCTTATGCAAACAAGCTGGTTTGCCTGCCGGAAGGATACAACCGAAATGATTTGCGGTGGTAAGGGGTAGGCCCCTCGTGGATAATAGCCTTGCGATGCGCAGGGGTAGGATATCCTTTGTTCCTGGCCCACTGGTAAGAGGGAAAATCCTTTGATATCTGGCGCATGAAAACATCCCGTTCAGTTTTTGCCAGGACGGATGCCGCTGCGATGGACGCATAAAGTCCGTCCCCGCCAACAATGCAATGAAAGGGGATCTTCTTGTATGGTTTGAATCGGTTCCCGTCAATTAACAACCTGTCAGGGGTTTCCGATAACTGGCCGATAGCCTGGTGCATGGCTTTGATACTGGCATTGAGAATATTGATCCGGTCAATTTCATGATTGTCGATGAATGCTACGGCCCAACTGACGGCTTTGGATTTTATGACAGGGGCCAGCTCTTCCCGTATGCGGGCGTTGAGCTTTTTGGAATCATTCAATAATGGAAGGCTAAAAGATTTGGGAAGAATGACAGCAGCGGCTACCACGGGGCCTGCCAGACTGCCGCGGCCGGCTTCATCACAGCCGGCTTCCAACCCGTCTTCCTGTAAAAACGGCCTTAACATTTTATAACGGAGTGTAAGACAAACTAAATATACTTAATTTTCCATTGGCAAGGGCGCAATTA
The DNA here is from genome assembly GCA_964422925.1 of uncultured Chitinophagales bacterium. Classification (GTDB taxonomy): domain Bacteria; phylum Bacteroidota; class Bacteroidia; order Chitinophagales; family S012-47; genus CAYRDC01. The sequence continues at coordinate 39,725 of CAYRDC010000017.1, forward strand.
TTAACTTTGGGCATTTCAAAAATGGAATCAGTTTTAACGGTGCGGCAAATTCACAAATGGTATGGGAAGGTGCATGCCGTTCAAAGCCTAAGCCTGAATGTGCCGGAAGGCAGCGTATATGGCATCCTGGGACCAAACGGCAGCGGAAAGACCACTACACTGGGTATTGTGCTTGGCGTGATACGGGCTGACTCGGGCAGCTATGAGTGGCTTGGCGGAAACTCCGGGCCGGGCATAAGAAAGAACATCGGTGCGCTGCTGGAACAGCCTAATTTTTACCCTTATCTGACCGCACTGCAGAATCTGCGGATAATCGCAGATATAAAGGGCTGCGGCTACGACAACCTTGATCAGGCGCTCGAAACCGTGAACCTGAGCCAGTGGAAAAACACTGCTTATAAGACCTTTTCCTCGGGCATGAAACAACGTTTGGCCATTGCCGCCACCTTGATCGGTTCACCCAGAGTAATGGTCCTGGATGAACCCACCAACGGACTCGATCCCCAGGGAATTGCGGAGGTCCGGGAACTGATAAAAGACATTGCCTCTCAAGGCAAAACCATCATACTGGCCAGTCATCTGCTGGATGAAGTAGAAAAAGTTTGTACACATGTGGCCGTTTTAAAAAAAGGAAAACTGCTGGCTGAGGGACCGGTGAGCAATGCCCTGGCCAGTGAGGAAAAAATCGAAGCAGCCAGTGACAACATGTCTATGCTCCAAAAAATGTTAGCAGACTGGCTTGGCAGCGACCGTGTGCAACAAGCTGATGGCGTACTCCTGATAACAGCCGGTGATTTAGATCCATCGGAAATCAACCGGAAAGCTTTTGAATCCGGTATTGTGCTCACGCATCTGAGCATACGCCATAAGACGCTGGAAAGCCATTTCCTGGAATTAACCACGGATGATGAATAAACTGTCAAGCATAGAGTGGAAAAAGATATGGCCTTACAAGACATTCAAGGCCTTAGCCGGGTTGTACATAATCTGCCTGATTTTATTCTTTTTAAGCGCCCAGAATTTTTCCATTGGAGGATTCCGCCCCTTTGCCAATGAATTGCTTCAATTTCCCGATGTCTGGCATAACCTTACCTATGTGGCAAGCCTGTTTTTTAACCTGATTCTGGCTGTCCTCATCGTCATATTGATTACTAATGAGTACCAGTTTCGGACATTGCGCCAAAACATCATTGACGGGCAAAGCCGCTGGGATATCGTCCTTTCGAAAATCTGGGTTATGCTGATGCTTGCGTTTGCTGCTACCATAGCTGTGACGCTCATTGGTCTGACCATGGGATTGCTGAATACACCTGTTATTACTTCCGGCCTTATCAAGGAGCAATCCTGGTTCCTGGCCGGATTTTTTGTACATGCTTTTGGGCTTATGCTGTTTGCTTCCTTACTGGCGCACCTGTTCCGGAAAACAGGCCTTTCAATTCTTATGTTTTTACTTTATCTGGTTATTATTGAGCCGATCATACGCGGATTGGTACGGACACAATGGATTAACTACCTTCCTTCCAAGTCCTTGTATTCGATAATACCTTTTCCTTATTCTGATCTCCTGCAAAGCGGACTCGGCCTGCCTGAGAATAATTTTCCTAGGCTGGATTTTATGGCAATATCCTTGGCATACAGCCTGCTTTTTGTACTGCTTAACTGGACGCTGGTCAGGAAACGCGACCTGTGATTTTCCTTTCATTTGTTAAGGTTTATTAAACGCAGGAAACTTTTATCGTGTAAATAGTTTCCCTTTTCGCAAAAGGGTTTATCTTTGCGCCTTCCGGAAAATTAAATTCCCATGGAAGAAACTTTACAGGAAATCCTGGACCGTGCGGAAAACCTGTTTATTGAATATGGTTTTCGCAGTGTCAGCATGGACGATCTGGCCCATGAGACCGGTAAGTCAAAAAAGACATTATACAAGCATTTTCCTAACAAGGATGAACTGGTTAAGCAAATCCTTTTGCGTTTTGTAAAGCGTCATGAAGCACGTTTGACTGAAATTCAGCAGGAAGCTGATAACGCGGTAGACGAGTGGTTTCGCATTTACCTGCATCATTGTAAGATTTCCAACCATTTAAGGCCATCGGTATTGTACGACCTGGAAAAATATCATGCCGGTGCCTGGAAGGTATTTCACGGGTTTAAGAACCTGTTCATACACCGGGTTGTCAGCGAGAACCTGAAACGGGGGCAGGCCGAAGGCTTGTATCGGCAGGACCTTGACCCGGATATCGTGGCCAGGATGTATGTAGCCATGCTGGAAGCTATCGTGGATTCCGGTCTGGCCCGCAAAACCGGGATGGACCGGCAGGTGGTACAGAAGACTTTTCTCGAATACCATTTGTATGGCATTGCCACGGAAAAGGGAATCGAAATCTACCAACGAATAAAATCATTGACTGATGATAAATAAAAAACTACTGGCGGGGGGTTTGGCTTTTTGGTTAGCTATTTCCCTGGCCGGGGCACAGGATTCTACCGTTTACCGGTTTTCTTTGAAAGAAGCCCAGCAATATGCCCTGGAAAACAATATTCAATTGGAAAACGCTCACCTGGATGTTGACCAATCCAGGCAGTCAGTTTCAGAACTGTTAAGCACCGGGCTTCCGCAAATCAGCGGTACAGTCAGTTATCAGAATTTTGTCAGCCTGCCGACTTCTTTAATTCCGGCTGAATTCTTAGGCGGCCAGCCGGGCGATTATATTGAAGTGCAATTTGGCACCAGCCAAAATGCCAAAGCTTCGGTCAATGCCAGCCAGTTGATTTTTGATGGTTCCTACCTGATCGGGCTGAAGGCTTCCAAAATGTTTGTGGAACTTACCCGCAAGCAAACCAAACAGACGGAAAGGGATATCCTGCAGCAGGTTGAAAAGGCCTATTACCTGGCATTGGTCAGCCAGCGTTCCTATGAGCTGGCCTCCCAAAACCTGCAAACTGTGGAAGATATGTTGCGGGAAACCGAAGCCATGTACAAAGAAGGCCTCATCGAATCGGTGGAGGTGGACCGGTTGAAGCTTTCAAGGTCAAATGTACAATTGCAAATGCAAAATACACACCGGCAGCTGGTCCTTTCCTACCAATTGCTCAAGTTTCAAATGGGCATGCCCCTGGCTGACAGCCTGGTTCTGACAGGATCGCTGGACGATTTTATTACACAGGGAAATGATTTGCTGGAGCAATCATTCAATTACATGAACCGCATTGAATATGATATTCTGAATACCCAGGCACTGCTTACAGAGATAAATATAAAGCGTTACCGGGCTGGTTATTACCCAAGCCTGCGTTTGATTGGAAACTATTCGCAGGAAGCGCAGCGAAATGCCTTTGATTTTTTTCAGAAAGGACAGCCCTGGTTTGAAACAGCCTTGTGGGGTATTACCCTGAACGTGCCCATTTTTGACAGCTTTCAGAAAAGAGCCACCATTCAGAAAGAAAAAATCAATTTGATGAAGATTGAAAACGCGCGCCAGCAGTTGCAGGAAAGCATGAAGCTGGAAGTAGAACAGGCCAGGATGAATTATATGAATGCCGCTGCCCAGCTAAATACCCAGCAGCAAAACCTTGACCTGGCTCAGAGAATCCTGAATACAGCCCGGATTAAATACAACGAAGGCGTAGGGTCAAGCCTGGAGGTAAACAATGCCCAGGCTACCTTATTTCAGACGCAGACTGCCTATGTAAATGCCTTGTATTCCCTGCTGGTAGCCCGGTCTGACCTCGAAAAAGCATTAGGTATTTACAACCCAGTAAACCCATAAAAATGAACAAGTATCTGATCATAGTATTGTTTACCGCCTTTTTAGGGTGGACGGCCTGTGGTGGGCAGAAAGAAAAACAGGAAGAACCCAAAACCCTGGACGAGGTTACGCAGCTCCTGAAAGAAAAGAAAATAGCCCTTAGGGATTTGGAGCGGAAAATCAAGGAATTGGAAAGTTTGCAACAGCAACTGGATACAACCCGGAAAGAATTGAAGCCGGTGAAGGTAGATACGCTTGCCTTTTCTGTATTCAGGCACCATTACGAGGTGCAGGGCCTGGCCGAATCCAATGAAAACGTATTGGTTTCAAGCAATGCCACAGGTTCGTTAAGCGAGCTTTTTGTGCGGGAAGGGCAGCAAGTGAAGAAGGGCCAATTATTGGCAAAGATTGATGCGTCAGTGATTGAAAGTAATATTGCCGAAGTAAAGACTTCGCTGGCTTTGGCCAGGGATGTTTATGAAAAGCAGGACAGGCTCTGGAGCCAGGGCATTGGTTCTGAAATGCAGTACCTGCAGGCTAAAAACAACTATGAAGCATTACAAAAACGGCTGGCCACTCTGAACGCACAATTGGATCTGTACTATGTCAAAGCGCCTGTTGCCGGCACGGTGGATGAACTGAATGTGAAGCAAGGGGAAATGGTTATGGCCGGCACCCGTTTGCTCAGGGTGGTTAACCTGGACAAAATGGAAGTGAATGCCGATGTACCCGAAAGTTATTTGAACACCGTTACACCAGGTGATACTGTGCGGGTGCGTTTTGCCACATTGCCAGGCTATTCCGTTTCGGGAAAGGTGCAGAGTGTGGGCCAGGTGATCAACCCCAACAACCGGACCTTCCGCATCAAAGTAGTGATTCCAAATCCGAAGCACCTCGTTAAGCCAAATTTACTGGCTACGATTCAGGTAACAGATTATGTAAATAAACAGGCCATCCAGATTCCTTCCAAGTATATTCAGCACGATGTGAATGATAATCCCTATGTCCTGATTGCTGTTCAGGAGGGCGGACAGTTCGCAGCCCGGAGGTCACCCCTTGAATTGGGCAAGGAAAACAACGGGTATGTGGAAGTGCTCAATGGTTTGCATGAAGGCGACCTGCTGATAACCAAAGGGGCTGTGGAAACCAGCCCGGGTGCATTGCTTAAAATCATTCCGTAACCCATTCCCTCAATTAATCATTAGCAATGAGCAACCAGATAGACAATAAAAAGCTTGACCGGGAATTTAAACTGTCTACCGCCAGTATCCATAACCGGACTACTGTATTCCTGCTGACCATCATGCTGATCATTTTCGGGCTGTCTTCCTATTTGTCCATGCCCAGAGAACAATTCCCGGAAATCGTATTTCCCCAGATCCTTATCAGTACCCCTTATCCGGGCAATTCCCCTTCGGATATGGAAAACCTGGTGAGCCGGCCTATTGAAAACGAGCTGAACACCATCAGCGGGGTAAAGACCATTACCTCTACCAACCAGCAGGATTTTTCGATGGTAATCGCAGAATTCAATCCGGATGTGGAGGTGAGTGAAGCACTGGATAAAACTAAGGATGCGGTTGACCGGGCTAAAAAAGACCTGCCCAATGACCTTCCTTCTGACCCGGAAGTAAAGGAAATTAACCTTTCGGAATTGCCCATCATGTTCGTAAACCTATCGGGCGACTATAGCCCGGAAGAATTACGGGATTACGCAGAATATCTGAAAGATGAAATAGAAAAACTGCCGGAAATATCGAAAGCCGAAATTCGCGGCTTGCCTGACCGCGAAGTGGAAATCAGCGTGGATCTTTATAAAATGGAATCGCTGGAAATCAGTTTCCAGGATATTGAAAACAAGATCCGGGCAGAAAACATCACTATTTCCGGTGGCAGCCTGCTGACGGATGAATTCCGGAGATCCCTGCGCATAGTCGGTGAATTCCAGTCCATTGAAGATATTAAAAATGTCGTTGTCAAGAATGAGAAGCAGAAAATAGTCTTGCTCAGGGATATTGCTGATGTCCGGTTCAAGGAGGAAGAAAGAACCAGCTATTCCAGACTGAACGGTATGCCGGTAGTAACGCTGGATGTTGTAAAACGCAGCGGTGAAAACTTACTGAATGCCTCAGATAAGATTAAGCAAATCATTGAACAGGCCCGGCAAACGCATTTACCGAAGGACCTAACCGTGACCATTACCAATGACCAGAGCCGGTTTACCAGGAAGATGGTTCATAATATGGAAAACAGCATTATTTCCGGAGTAATCCTGGTAATCCTGGTGCTGGTATTTTTCCTCGGTATCCGGAATGCCCTGTTTGTCGGTATTGCCATTCCGCTTTCTATGCTGATAGGATTTATCATCCTCTCCTTCGCGGGAATCACCCTGAACATGATGGTGCTGTTTTCCCTGATCCTTGCACTGGGTATGCTGGTCGATAACGGGATTGTGGTTATTGAAAATATTTACCGTTTTGTACAACAGGGGGAAAACCCGGTGTTGGCAGCGCGCAAAGGGGTTGGCGAAGTAGCCTGGCCTATCATTGCTTCGACCGCAACCACACTGGCTGCTTTTTTACCGTTGGTTTTCTGGAACAGTATTATGGGTGAGTTTATGCGGTACCTCCCGATCACCCTGATTATTGTGCTGAGTTCATCGTTGTTTGTAGCATTGGTCATTAACCCGGTGCTGGCCAGCCGTTTTATAAAAATTGAAGCAATCAGAACGCGCCTGAAGGTGAAGCGCTTGTTCACTACTATTGCTGTTACCGTGGTCATCGGGTTACTCGCACATTTTGCTGGCATAATGGTGGTGCGTAACCTGGCGCTCATTCTGGTAGCTGCTCTTTTGGTGGATGCCTACCTGATCAGGCGTTCGGCCCGTTGGTTCCAGGACAAGGGGCTTCCGGCTCTTGAAAAAGCATACCATAATACCGTTGCTTTTGCCCTTAAAAAAGGCAATCCATACCTCTTTCTGGGTGGAACTTTTGGTCTGTTAATTCTTGCATTTCTTATCACGGCTGTCAGGGCGCCAAAAGTGGATTTAATGCCCAACACGGAAGCCAGATATATTAATGTGTTTATTGAATTTCCAATAGGAACCGATATCGAAGTTACCAATGCGTTTACGAAAAAGGTTGAGCATAAAATAAAGGAAGTAATTGGTGACAGATGGTTTGTTGTGGAGTCGATGATTGCACAAGTGGGCGAAGGAACCAATGACCAGATGCAGGGTCCCAGTGGAGGGCCTACGCCCAACCGGGCGCGTATAACCGTTTCATTTATAGATTATGAATTCCGGAAGGGGATAAGCACAAACCGTATTATGGAAGATGTTCGGGATGCCCTGGTGGGCACGCCCGGAGTCACCATCACGGTAGAGAAAAACCGGCACGGACCGGATTTCGGCAAGCCCATCAACATAGAGATATCGGGCGATGACCTCGACACCCTGTTTACCCGGGCCCAGGACATCAAGCGCATCATCAACGAATCGGGCATTCCCGGCATCGAGGAGTTGCTGACCGATATCAACCAGAATAACCCGGAAATCCTCATTACGGTAGACCGCAAGGCAGCAGGATGGTTTGGAGTAAGCACTTCCAGGGTCGCCAATGAAATCAGGACCGCATTATTTGGAAAAGAAATTTCCAAATACAAAATCGGTGAAGATAAATACCCGATTGTGATTCGCCTGAGCGACCGTTACCGGTACGACCGGAACCAATTGCTAAACCAGCGAATTACATTCCGCGACCAGGCTACCGGCAAAATCAGCCAGGTTCCCATTTCAGCTATAGCCCGTCAGCAATCTGCGTTTACCTATAACGCCATAAAGCGCAAGGACCTGAAAAGAGTGGTAACGGTCTATTCCAATGTCAAGCAGGGTTACAATGCCAATGAAATTATTGCGCAGCTAAAGACATTGTTTGCCGATTATAAATTACCCGATGGGTATAAGTTGAAATTTACCGGAGAACAGGAAGAACAGGCCGAATCCACTTCTTTCCTTGGAAAGGCCCTTATGATCGCTATTTTCCTGATTTTCCTGATTATCGTTACGCAGTTTAACAGTCTGGCCGCGCCCTTTATGATCATGCTTACGGTGTTGTTTTCCACGATCGGGGTGTTGCTGGGGCTGGCCATTTTCCGGATGGATTTTGTAATCATTATGACCGGAATCGGCATTATTTCCCTGGCTGGTGTGGTGGTCAACAATGCCATTGTGCTTATCGATTACATAAACCTGCTTCGCGAACGCAAAAGGCGCGAGTTAGAGGTGGAAGTGCTGGACGATGAAGAAGTAAAAGAAGCCATCATCCGGGGCGGGTCCACAAGGTTAAGGCCGGTTTTATTGACAGCCATCACCACGGTGCTGGGTTTGATACCCCTGGCCATCGGGCTGAATTTTAATTATTCCAGTTTGTTTACCCGGCTTGATCCGAATATCTATTGGGGAGGCGATAGCGCAGCTTTCTGGGCGCCCATGGCATGGACCGTGATCTTTGGTCTGCTTTTTGCTACTTTCTTAACCCTGGTTATTGTACCGGTTATGTACCTGATTGTTGAGAGGATTAAACGAAAGGTTTATCATATCAATACTAAAAAGAAAACAGTTGCCGTTAATTAATTACTATGTTCAGCTAACGTAGCAGACACCCTTAAGGTCAGTTTTCTTTTCATAAGCGTAGAGGAGCATCCGCCACTGTTGGCGGATGTTTTTTTATGCTTCAGGGTTCAGGTGATTCCAACCTTGTGCTTTCAGTGAATGAATTTTCCCGGCCTTGGACAATAATACATATCCGTCTTTTTCACGGGTGATTTCCCCGATGAGGCTGAAATAGGGATTGTTATGAAATCTAGCTTTGTCCTCCGGACGGATAGTGAACAACAGCTCATAATCTTCCCCGCCATTCAGGGCGGCTGTCGTTGCGTCTATGTGAAATTTCAGGCAGCGGTCATAGGTTTCCTGGGCAATGGGAATGTCGGCTTCGCGCAGGCGGCAGCCCGTGCCTGAAGCGGTGCAAATTTGCAGGATATCCGAGGATAAGCCATCCGAAACATCAATCATGGCGGTGGGTTTTACCTTCAGGTCTTCCAGGATATCGATAATGTCTTTCCTGGCTTCCGGTTTCAATTGCCGGCCAACAATGTATTCTTCTCCTTCCAGGTCAGGCTGGATCTCCGGGTTTTCCAGAAAAATTTGTTTTTCCCGTTCCAGCAATTGCAAGCCGGTAAACGCGGCACCCAGATCGCCACTGACAACGATAAGGTCACCGGGCGAGGCCGTATGGCGGTAGACGATGTCTTTTTCCGCGGCCTGGCCCAGCGCGGTTACGCTGATCACAAGCCCTTTAGGACTTGCGGAAGTATCGCCTCCCACCAGATCGACATCGTAGCGGTCGCAGGCATGCCAGATGCCTTTATACAGCTCTTCCAGGGCTTCCACCGAAAAGCGGCTTGATACAGCTACTGAAACCGTAACCTGCTGGGGGCGGGCGTTCATGGCGTAGATATCGGAAATGGCCATCACCACCGTTTTGTAACCAAGGTGCTTCAGCGGATGGTATATCAGGTCGAAATGAATGCCTTCCAGCATGTAATCAACTGAAACAAGCATTACCTTGCTTTTGCCTGTTTTGATTACTGCGGCATCGTCTCCGCCAGCGGTTAGTGTCGTGTTTTGTTTGCTGGTAAAATCCCTGGTAAGCTGCTTTATCAGTTTGAATTCGCCAAAATCGGCAATGCTGGTGACCGGAGTTTTTTCTGACATTTTATTTAGGTATGATTGGGTAAGGGAATACTGTTAGATTTGCGCTGTAAAATTACACAAACTGGCATGAAGCTGTTTTGGCTGGTATTTGTGTTAGTAATTTTTTCATCCTGTGTGGGCATGCGGGGCCCGCATACGCCTTATTCAAAGTTTGCCCCGCCCCCTGCCCCGGACTATGAGGTGGAAGACTCCTGGGCCGCCTTACCAAACAAGAACGACCCAGCCGACCTGGTACCCGATTCTTCCCTCATGCGTAACGGGGAAGCCACGGCACGGGTCGATGTTTTTTATATCCACCCAACCACTTACATGGGGGGCAGGCGGTGGAATGCCGGTATTCATGATTCAAAAATCAATAAACGGACAGACTACTGGCCTCTACGCCACCAGGCTTCGGTTTTCAACGGTTCATGCCGCGTGTACGCACCCCGTTACCGGCAGGCCGCATTAAAAGCCTTCTGGGATAAATCCGGCTCCGGGGAACAGGCGCTTAACCTTGCTTTTGAAGATGTTTGCCGGGCTTTTGAGTATTACCTGAACCATTACAACCTGGGGCGCCCCTTTATCATCGCGGGGCACAGCCAAGGAGGCCTGATGGCTTACCGGCTCCTTGAAAAATACCTAACTGCCGACTCACTGAAACAGCGCCTTGTGGCAGCCTATATCATCGGCTGGCCGGTAAACCCGGATTCTCTCACCGTGCTCAGCCCCTGTGCCTCCTCTTCCGAAACCGGATGCTACCTCACCTGGCGAACTTACAAATGGGGCTATGTGCCCAAATGGACCGGTGAAAAGACCATCAGCGTAAACCCGCTTAACTGGAAACTGGACGGCACATATGCCATTTACGAGGAAAACCTCGGCAGCCTGGAGCCGGACTTTGGATCCATCATCCCCGGAAGTGTAGACGCCAAAACCTCCAGTGGTGTGCTCTGGATCCATCCTGACCGGTTGCCGGGCAGGTTAAAATTGTTGAGGAAGAACTATCATGTACTTGATTTCAACCTCTTCTGGATGAATATCCGGCAAAATGTTGCTTTGCGCGTGAATGAATATTTACACGCCCATTGAAAAGGATTCCATATTTTTAACACGAACTTTTAAATCTTAAACCAATGATTAACAAAAGGCAAACCCTGCTGCTTGTTGCTTTAACGGCCTTCACTGTGGTGTCATCCTGCAAAAGCGAATCAAAAGGCGATGCGGTAACGCTGCAATTGAACCTTGAAAAGGGACAACAGTATTCCATGGAAATGACGGTAAACAGCACGGCAAATACCATGGGTATGGACATCACCACGGACATGAATATGGAAATGACCATGAATGTGGATGATGTGGATAATGAAGGCATCATTACCGTATCAACCAGTTATGATCATATTGTTTTTGAGCAGAATATGCCTATGATGGGTAAACTTCGCTATGATTCGGATGATCCGGATGCCGCTTCCGGAACCATGTCTGATGTGTACAAGGAGGCATTTGAACCGATCCTGAATGCCCACCTGACCATGAAAATGGATAAACACGGAAAAGTGGTTGACATTGAAGGGCTGGATGAGCTGACTGAAGAATTGGCGCAGGGACAGTTGCCGGATCTGCAGTCTAATTTCAAGGAAAACATGGATTACTTTTTTGCTGTTTTCCCGGAAGATCCGGTTCATGTGGGGGATTCCTGGGCCAGGACTTTAAGCCTGAAATCGCAATTTCCAATGCAGGTGGAGACAACCTATACGCTCCAAGAGATCAAAGACGGAAAAGCCATCATTTCGGTTACGGGGAATTTGTCTATGGATGAAGGCAACAGTGTGGCCAACCAGACAGGGTTAAAATCACTGGAAGGAACACTGGAAGGCGAGATGGCCGTAGATATTTCCACCGGCTGGACGGTCCGTGGCGATATAGAGCAGGACCTGAAATTAGGAGTAGAGCAAATGGGGCAAAGCATAGAAATGGATATCGTCAATGAGATCTCTTTTAAATCCAAATAACCGGTAAGAATTTGCAAGAGGCCTGTCCCCTGCGGGCAGACTTTTTTTATTAGCCTTATGCGGAATACACGGAAATTTTTCTGGATCATGGGCCTGGCCACGCTGTTCGGGTTCGGCAGCCTGGGCCTGTTGATTATCTATTACTTCCAGGGCCTGGATGTAAGCTACCTGGTTCAATATGGGTCCGGCTGGATGTACCAGGTATACCGTGGCCTGCTGTTTGGGCTGATTGCCGCCCTGAATATGCTGTGGCTGATCAATACGCCCTTGCTGAAAGATTCCAGAAATTTTTTTACGAGGATTATCCAGGGAGCGGACCTCCGGTTGATAGACCTGATATTTTTATCGCTGGCTGCGGGGATCGGGGAGGAATTGTTTTTCCGGGGCGGCCTGCAACCTTACCTGGGCATCTGGCTGACCGCTTTCGTGTTTATCGTCCTGCATGGCTACATCAATCCTTTTGACTGGCAAATGAGCCTGTACGGTGTGCTTATGATTGTAATCAGTGCCGGGCTGGGCTATCTGTTTGAGTACATCGGTTTGTTTGCTGCCATTTCCGCTCATTTTATCATCGACCTGATTTTGTTTATCAAGTTCCGGTATTACGTAAAGGAACCTATTGGAAAGGAATAATTCCCGGTCACCTGGCCAGTCGCGTTATAACGCATTTCTTCCTGAACCGTTCGACCTGCCCGGGATTGCCGGGATGTACCAGCTCGAATGCAAGGATATAGATTCCCTGCGGGAGCGGTTGAAGGTCTTCTCCGGTGCCGTCCCAGGTCAGGAACCCTTCCGTGGCGAGCAATTTATTGTCAAGCAGCACTTTCACCGGTCGGCCGTTTACGTCAAATACGCGGACGGTGGCGGTAAAGCCCGGATCCTGGAGGTTGTAATGGACAGTGAGGTAATCGTTGTACCCGTCCTGGTCGGGGGAGAAAGTTTCGGGCTCTATGGTAAACCGTTCCGCGGAAGGGGCAAAAAGGCTCATTTGCGAATTCCTGTAAGCCGGAGTTCCATAGCCGGCCGTGGAAGCAGCGCTGTGCCAGTTGTTTTTATCCTGGGTAGGGGCATTGGGGTTGATCCGTTCCAGCGAAACCCCGTTCACGTCATCAATCAGGGGGAAATGCCAGCTTTCGGAATAATGCAACCGGTCCAGGACATGCAGGCTGTCTTTTTGCAGTTTTACCACCCCGTCATCATCGGGCCAGTTGGGTAAACCGGGTACCTCTATGACTCCTCCGGGGTTTGGCGTGTAGTAGTCGTATAGCGTCTGCTGGCGGTCGGAGGTAAAGGCCAGGTATTCTCCGGGTTTCAGAAGAATGGGCTTGCCGGAAAGCGTGACCTCGTCATCTGCTGTGTGGAATACCGGGTTTTCCTCGATCCACTGCAAACCGCGCAGGTCCAGGATGTTTTGCGACAAATTTACGACTTCCACATAATCAACCCCTCCCGAAACGGGATTGAACAACACTTCATTGATTACGAGGTCACCGCTGTCCACGGGAAAGGGTTTAATGAATGCCAGGGTGTCCGGAAAGGCCAGTTCATTGCCCGGGCAGTCGTGAATGCCGCTGGCATGCAGGGTATACAAGCTGCCTTGTTGCACGGCTTTTGGCAGGCGCAGGTGGTATTGGTCCTGCCCGTTGCCCTGGGGAATGGCCTGCAGCGGTTTCCCCAGGTCCGGGGTAATGGTATAATGGACTGTGTCGGTAGCCTCAGCCGTTATCACCGCTTCGGAGAAAAACACTTTCAGCGTGGAATCATTCAGCAAATCCGCGTACAGCAGGTAAGGCCCCGTGGTGTCCGGGTATTTTCCCAATACGCTGTTTGGAAAACCAGGCGTTCCGCCTGCCGGATTTTCCGAGGCGATCCAGTTGCTGGCCCCGGAACACTGGCTTTGCGGATCGATGAGTTCCAGCGACCAACCCCCGAAACTTTTACCGGCATCCCGGTACCATCCATCGGTGTAGTGCACCTGGTAAATGGTTGTTCCCCAGGGGCCTGTCAGCGTGAGGTCATCCCCGCTGTTGTTGAGGGCGGGCAGGCCGACTACGGGGATTAGCGTTCCAAAGGATTTGAACAGTGCCGTATCGGCCTGATCACATACAATGCCCAGTCCACCGGGCGGCAGCTGCACCGGAGGCAACGGGACGGTAGAAGATGCATCTGAAAAAGTCCAGCCCTGCAAATCAATGGGCAGGCCGGAAAGATTGTATAATTCAACATATTCAGCTTCGGGCAGCCCGACAGGCGGATTGGGATCGGCCATGATTTCGTTGATTACCATGTCTCCCGGCACCGGTTTGTAATACACAAACGGAATGGCAGCCGCTTGCATGGTATTTCCCTGCAGGTCCTTTACCCCTGCCACCGACAGGGTGTCTTGCTGGCCATTGGTAAACGGGTTGGCCCAGGTTAAGTGGACCAGTGCGGGATCGCTGCCGTCCGGCTGGGCCTGCGCGGGTGGCCCGGCAATGAGTGCCTGGTAGTTCGGAGTGGTTCCGGCAGAGGCCTGGTCAAGCGGCTCGGAAAAACGTATATCCAGGGCCGTGCTGTCTGTAACCGATAGGTTGAGAATCACCGGACCGGAGGTATCGACCTGAACGGGATCGATCAGTATGTCATCAAAGAAAAAGGCGGATGCGTTGGAGGTGGTATGCTTGCAGTAAAATCCGAAGTACTGCCCGGAGGGATAGGTGTTGTCTGTGGCAGTAGCTTCCAGTTGCCAGAGGGTGCCGCCATT
>CAYRDC010000017.1:54083-55172 GCA_964422925.1 uncultured Chitinophagales bacterium
GCGGTTGTTGGCAGAAGGGGCAAAGTTCAACTTGAAATAAAATTCCCAGGTGGTGCTGTCGGCCATCAGCACGGGTACCGAAAGATGGGCCACATCCGTGCCCACCGGGTCGTTGAGTTGCAACTGTTTTGTGGCGTTTACCATAAACTTGGCGGATTCCCCCTGCCAGGTGGGGTTGGCCGTGAAATCTCCATCGGAAAAATCATCGAAAAACTGGGGCCTGGCGGTCAGCCCCGACAGGATCAGCAACAGGATAGTGAATGGCCTCATAACAGAAAAATGAAATTACTCAATTTAGCGTATTCGGGCATCCCGGAGCAAACTTTTCTTTGCCGCGAAGTCGTTAACTTTAGCCCGGAGGGTTTGTTATGAAGTTGTTGATTGCAGGCGCTACAGGGCTTGTGGGCCGCACCATGCTGCGGGTGCTGGAAGAGCGGGATTTCCCGGCTGAGGAAGTGATATGCGCGGCATCAGAGCGCTCAGCCGGCATGGAACTGCCTTTCCGCGGGCGTTCCCTGAAAGTGGTGACCCTGGAAGAAGGCCTTGCCGCCCGGCCCGGGCTGGCTTTGTTTTCGGCCGGGGCAGCCGTTTCTCGGGAATGGGCTCCGCGCTTTGCCGGAAACGGATGCAGGGTCATCGACAACTCCAGCGCCTGGCGATTGAATCCGGAAGTTCCCCTGGTGGTTCCTGAAATCAATGCTTCGGCTATCGAAAAGGGTCATTACATCATTGCCAATCCCAATTGCTCTACCATCCAGCTGGTGATGGCCTTGTATCCCTTGCATAAGGCATTTGGCCTGGAGCGGGTAGTGGTGTCTACCTACCAGTCGGTGACCGGCACCGGCAAGAAAGCTGTTGACCAGTGGGAAAATGAACGGGCCGGGCGCAACGGGCCCATGGTTTATCCCCACCCGATTGACCGCAACGTGCTCCCCGCGTGCGACATTTTTCTCGATAACGGCTATACCCGCGAAGAGGTGAAGGTGATGGAAGAAAGCCGGAAAATACTGGAGCTGCCTGAGCTGCGCATAACGGCCACGGCTGTGCGGGTGCCGGTTGACGGGGGCCATTCCGAAAGCGTGAACATCA
>CAYRDC010000018.1:0-41170 GCA_964422925.1 uncultured Chitinophagales bacterium
CCCAATAACCAAAAGCCAATGACTCTCAAAAGTTTAGCGCAGCGTAACTTAAACCATCTTCGCCTGTCGAAGTCCCGCCCATTGCGGGACGAAGGCGGGCTTCACCTGCCAAAGCCATGGCGAAGACTGAACCATAATCAGTAAGTTTGTAACTTCCGCTCACCAACTCACTCCTCACTCCCAATATCCATCCCTGCAGCTGAAACCAAGAGCAATGGAATGGAAATGGCCATCAATCTGTATTCGGCAGCCCTGCCGCAAGCGGGGCTTTTTCTTTCTCCGCCTGAAACCATAATTTAGCCCCGCTTACCAAATGCATTGAACGTATGGCCAGGCAACTGATAGAATGCGTGCCGAATTTCAGCGAAGGGCGCGATATAGAGGTGATCCGCCAGATTACAGCCCAGATCGAACAGGTGGAGGGCGTGAAACTGCTGGACGTGGACCCCGGGAAAGCTACCAACCGCACGGTGGTGACTTTCGTGGGCGAGCCCGAACCGGTCATTGAAGCCGCGTTCCGGGCCATCCGCAAGGCAGCCGGGCTGATTGACATGCGGCAGCACCACGGGGAACATCCCCGTTTCGGGGCCACCGATGTATGCCCCCTCGTGCCGGTGGCCAACATCAGCATGGAGGAAACAGCCGCCTATGCCCGCAGGCTGGGCGAGCGGGTGGGCGCTGAACTGGGCATACCCGTGTATTTCTATGAAAATGCCGCCACCGAGGAAAAGCGCAGGAACCTGGCCAATGTACGGGCCGGGGAATACGAAGGCATCCCCGAAAAGATCAAGGATCCGGCCTGGAAACCGGATGCCGGCCCGGCCGAATTCAATCCGAAAACCGGCAACATCGCCATCGGGGCGCGCGATTTCCTGGTGGCCTATAACGTAAACCTCAACACGACCTCGGTCAGGCGGGCCAATTCAGTCGCCTTTGACGTGCGGGAGAACGGGCGGATCAAGCGCAAGGGGAATCCCATTACCGGGGAAATTGTCCGGGATGAAGCCGGCAACCCGGTGCGCATCCCCGGTGCCTGCAAGGGGGTGAAAGCCATAGGATGGTATATCGAGGAATACGGCATCGCCCAGGTTTCCATGAACATCACCAATATCAACGTTACGCCCGTGCACATCGCCTTCGAGGAATGCGTGAAGAGCGCCTCGAAGCGCGGCTTGCGGGTCACCGGCTCCGAGCTGGTTGGGCTCATCCCGCTGAGCGCCATGCTCGATGCCGGGAAATACTTCCTGCGCAAGCAGCAGCGCTCCGTGGGCGTTTCGGAAGAGGAACTGGTGAAAATCGCCATCAAGTCCATGGGGCTGGACGAACTGTCGCCTTTCGACCCGAAGAAGAAGATCATCGAGTACATGCTGGAAGACGATTCTAAGGTTCCCCTGCTGCGCATGGATCTCCGGGCTTTCAGCAATGAAACGGCTTCGGAATCTCCGGCTCCCGGAGGGGGCTCCATTTCGGCCTATGTGGGCGCCCTGGGCGTATCCCTGGCAACCATGGTAGCCAACCTCTCGAGTCACAAACGCGGCTGGGAAGAGCGCTGGGAAGAATTCTCCGGCTGGGCGGAAAAGGGACAGCGCATCAAGGATGAGCTGCTGAAGCTGGTGGACGAAGACACCCGGGCTTTCAACGCCATCATGGAGGCTTTTCGCCTGCCCAAAGGCACGGAAGAAGAAAAAGCCGCCCGCCAGGAGGCCATCCGGGAAGCCACCAGACAAGCCATTGCCGTTCCTTTCCGGGTGATGGAGCTGGCCCTGGAATCTTTTGAAATTATTAAAGCCATGGCCGAAACGGGCAACCCGAATTCCGTGTCGGATGCCGGGGTGGGCGCCTTGTGCGCGCGTACGGCCGTCCTGGGGGCCGGGCTCAACGTGCAGATCAACGCTTCCGGCATGGAAGACGACCCCTTTGTCAGGGAAAAACTGCAGGCTTCCAAAGGCATGGCCGGAGAAGCCATTCGCCAGGAAAAGGAAATACTTGCCATTGTGAAGGGGAAAATCGGCTAAGCCCTTTCCGCCATCTGTTCCTCCAGGGTTTTCTGAATGCTGCCCGGCTTGCGCGGGACCTGGTCCATAGCGTATTCGGCCAGTGCCGTAATGGTCAGGCTGGGATTTACGCCCAGGTTGCAGGGAATGATGGAACCGTCAATGATGTACATAGCCGGGTAACCATGCACCCGGAAGCGGTCATCCACCACCCCGCTTTCCTTGTCCGGCCCCATGGGGCAGCCACCCAGGATATGGGCCGTTGAACTCAGGTTCAGGAAAATTTCGGATGTGGCATTCATGGGCACTCCGTTCACCTTGCGCGCGTAATCCTCCATCACCTTTTGTCCCACATCGATATAGGCCGGAACCCGTTTGCCGGGGTTTTCCATTTTCAGGCGTTTGCCCAGGATCCCGCGCTTCCAGCGCATGCGCATCCGGTTGTCGGCCGATTGCATAACCAGGAGGAACAGGCTGCGCGCGGCTTTGTTCCGGCTGAAACGGGCCCGCAGCACCTGCCCGGGATGCGTCAGCACGCGCCCGAACCATTTCAGGACGCGCAGCCACACGGGCCCCGGCCCGGCCGCCAAAGTGCCCAGCAGGGTCATCAGGGTGGAACCATCCGGGTATTTGCACAGCTCGATATGGGTCTGCTCATCGGGTTCGAACACCCGGTTGATGGCCAGCCCGTGGTTCAGCTTGCGGTCGGCCGCGATCACCCCGCAGAGCGATTCGGAATTGGTCAACAGGTTCTCTCCCAGCCTGTCCGAAAGCCCGGCCAGCGTTTTCAGGTCGTATTTCTGGCGAAGCAACAGTTTCAGGGTGCCCAGCACCCCGGCCGACACCACCAGCCCTTTGGAGTAAAAAACCTGGCGCTCAGATCTTTTTCCCAGGCGGTAGGTATGCACCCGGTAGCCCTCACCGGTATATTCTATTTTATCTGCTATGGTTTCGGCCTGTATCCTGGCCCCGAAGCGTTCGGCAAACCAGAGGTAATTCTTATCCAGCGTGTTTTTGGCGTTGTAGCGGCAGCCAACCATGCAGCCGGCACATTCGCGGCAGCCCTTGCGTTCGGGCCCCAGCCCCCTGAAGTACGGGTCTTTCGCCTCCTCCACCGGGCCGAAATAGACCCCCACCCCATCCACCGGCTTACAGGTATGCGCCCGGTCCCATTCCCGGGCGACTTCTTCCAGCACCAGGTCTTCAGCATTCACTTTTTCATACCGGGTGGTACCCAGCATGAACTTGGCTTTTTCATAAAACGGGGCCAGGGTTTGCTTCCAGTCGCGGTAACGGGCCCAGACCGGGTTCCGGTAAAAGGAATCGGGCGGCATCATGTGGGTGTTGGCATATACCAGGCTGCCCCCGCCCACCCCGGTGCCGCTCAGCACCATGGCCTGGCTGAAAAAATCGATTTTCTGGATCCCGTAGCAGCGAATGGCCGGGGCCCAGAGGAATTTCCGGAGCTGCCAGTTGCTTCGCGGGAAGTCTCCGGCAGCAAAGCGTTTGCCTTTTTCCAGGACCAGCACACTGTACCCTTTCTCGGCCAGCCGCATGGCCGACACGCTGCCTCCAAATCCGGAACCGATAATGATGTAATCAAAGTGGTTGTCCATAGCCTAAAGCTTCCAGGTGATCCAATCGATCAGTTTCTCCTTCCAGCGCCTGTAAGGCGGTTGAAACCAGCTGAAAGCGGAAAACCCGGCCGGTTGTTTTACCAGCGCCCGCTCATTGGTGAACGCCAGGAAGCCATGGTAGCCGTGGGCTTTCCCGATGCCGCTGAAATTCACCCCACCGAAGGGCAATCCGGGATGCGCGAACTGAACGCTGATGTCGTTGACCACGGTGGTGCCCGCCCGGGTAGCCCGGATGATATGTTTCACCGCTTTCCGGCTGCGGGCAAACAGGTACAAGGCCAGGGGCACTGGCTGTTGGTTTACAAAATGTATGGCCTCGTCCAGGTCGTCATAGGGTAGCAGCGGCAGCAAAGGCCCGAAAATCTCTTCCCGCAGAATGGGGTTATCCGGGCTGACCCCGGTGAGAACCACGGGCCGGATGGTACGGTCGCTGGGGTTCAGCACCGGTTCCCACACAGGCCTGGCCCCGGCTTTCCGGGCTTCCTCCAGCAGGCGGCTCAACCGCTGGAAATGCGGCTCGTTTACTATTGAACTGATGGGTTCATCCCCCGGAGCCGAAAATTTTTCATATCGCTCCCGCAAAGCCTGAACGAGCGGATCATAGATCTTCCGTTGCACCAGCACATAATTCGGGGCCACGCAGCTCTGGGCGGCATTGAGGAATTTGCCAAACAGCAGGCGCGAGGCGGTTGTATCCAGGTTGGCGGACTCGTGTACGATGGCCGGGTTGCGTCCGCCCAGTTCCAGGGTAACCGAAGCGAGGTGTCTGGCAGCCGCTGCCATTACTTTTTTACCCACTTCCGGGCTTCCGGTAAAGAAAATGTGATGAAACGGCAGTTCCAGCAAGGCTTTGGCCGTTTCCACTCCACCCTGCACCACGGCCATCTCGTCCGGGTCAAAAAGGTCAGAGGCCATGCCGGCCAGGAGGGCCGATGTATGGGGCGTGTTTTCGCTGGGTTTCACCACGGCATTGCCCCCGGCCGCCAGGCAGGAAATCATTGGGTTCACCGCCAGCATAAAGGGGAAATTCCAGGGCGACATAATAAGGCTGACCCCAATGGGTTCCCGGATGATCCATGACCGGGTTCCGAACAAATGCAGCGGGGTGCCTACGCGTACCGGCCGGGTCCATTCCTTCAGGTGGAACAGCGCGTGGTCAATTTCCTTAACCACCAACATCACCTCGGTGAGGTATGATTCCAGCCGGGGCTTGCCAAAATCCTGCGCGATGGCCTCCGTGATCCGCTGGCGGTTGCCCCGGATCCATTTTTTCATCGCCCGCAGTTTCCGGGCACGCTCCCGGACCGTTCTGCCCGGGGCACGGGCGAAAAAATTCTCCGTTTGCCGCGCAAACAAAGCGCGGAAGTCCTCTGTTGCCATACTGTTCCGGATTTAGGAATAAAGCTATTAAAAAAACCCGGAAGCCGGCTTTAGCTTCTGAACAGGCGCTGATAATCGAAGTAATACAGAAGTTTTACGGAAAAGGTGTTTTTCTGGTCAGACTGCAGGGTATGCATGAAATTGTTGAAATACCCGTTTTCGGAATCGCCACTGTAAATGGCATTTTTCCAGGTGAGGATGAGTTCGCTTCCGGGGGTGAATTCCCAGTTGTACACCAGGTCCACGTTGAAGGCGTTGAAATTGATGTCGGCCTGGGGGTCAAAGGAAACCGGCTGCAGGTTGCCGTTAGCCAGGAGGCTGTAGTACATGTCATAATCGGCCCGCGACCAGTAATGGCGCACGTTCAGGTTAATACCCATCCGGGAAGTGAAAATATAGCTGGCTGCCAGGGAATGGATCACGGTCCTGCGGTTCCGGTTTCCGAACACCGGGTTCCCGGTGGAATCGAAAGCGGCAAATCCCTTGAAGTTCACGGCCCAGTTATAGCTCATGTTCGCGAAGAGGCTGAAGCGATCATTAAAGCGGAACCGCGGCCGGAAGGATACATCCAGGCTCGTGGACTGGTATTCCGGAACTTTCCAGAAGCCGGCATTCATATCCAGGGCAAAGGATTTCCGATAATCCGTAGAGATAAATCCTCCAATACCATAATTTTTCGGCTGGCGGAATTTCATGCCATCCACCCTGGGTTCAAAATAATCGTACCCATCCACCGGGCTGCCTCCTCCGTGTATACCGGCTGTCAACAGGTTCCGGAAGGTAAAGTAGCTGAAGCCAAAAATATTCAGTTCGGTAAAGGTCCTCGGTTTGTACAATTGGTTGTATGAAATATTGAGCGAACCGAAGAAATTCCGGAATATGCCTACCGGTTGGTTTTGGGAGTACTTCAGGTTCAGTTTGTGGTTAAAATCATTGGGGCTGTACAAAAACCCGAGATCGTTGGGATCGTAGGTATCGCTTTCGACCCACTGGCCGAAGGAAGCCTGGAATTTCCCGCTTACCTTGGCCACGCTCCAGTTGTATTTAAACCCGAGGTCCGCGCCCGGAACGCCATCCCCCAGGTTGTTTTGCGACAGCACAAAGGAACCTGTGGCTCCGTAGGTATTCGTTTTTTCACGCACCTGGAAATTCAGCGCGGAAACGTTCGCGTCTTCATAGGATCCCTGGCGCCAGACATTGGTATTGGTAAAGGTGATGTAGGAATTGTTTTTCAGCGCCTGGTCCAGCACCAGCACATTGTAATTGCTCAGGGGCTGTGTGAGCACTTGCCGGGTGGTTTGGGCCGCGGTGTCTTCCACCGTGGCATAGGTCCGCCCGCTGACGGCATTGAACACCCCGATGCCCAGGTTGCCCCCGGTCCTCCCGGTCACTTTGGTTGCGTTCAGCAACTGGGATTCCCGCGGATTGTCGATCACCACTTCCCCGTCATTCAACTGGTTGTACACATCCAGGTGACCCACCGGCATGCCCCCGATCCGCCTGGAATAAAATATGCCCGCTTTCTGGAACAGTTCCGTTCCTTCCGTAAAAAAGGGGCGGTTTTCATCATACTTGGTTTCGAAGGGTGTCAGGTTCAGCACTTCGTTGTCGGATTTCACCTGCCCGAAATCGGGCACAAGGGTCATGTCGAGGGTGAAACTTTCGGTAATACCGTATTTAAGGTCCATGCCGCCCCGGAGGGAGCGCCCCCAGTTCGATTCGCCCGGCACGTTCAGGGGAAAGTGCTCCGCATAGGCGGAGATATAGGGTGTCAGTGACAAGCGGACCGGGACATTGATGCCCTTGATTCCCACCAGTTCCCCGGCCTGGCTGGCAATGCCTTCCTGGTTCGGGTCCATCGGGTTCCACGCGTATTTTTCACGGTAGCGCCAAACCACTCTGATAAAGTTTATACCCCAGGTTTGCACTTCCTGGTCTTTGAAGCGCAGGGCTGAATACGGTATCCGGATCTCCGCCACCCAACCTTCCTGGTTGATTTCCACCCGGCTGTCCCACACGGCATCGTACTCAAAATCAAAATCCTGCAGATAATTCCGGCCGTCTGACTGCACATTGGCCGCGGAAACCCCGAACAGGAACATGCTCTGAAGGTCGTGATAACTGTCTATGCCGATCCACAGCAGGTCGGTATTGCCTTCCCCGGCATCGCGGATTCCCAGCTGTCGCGAAATGCTGTCCGGGTAGGGATCAAACATTTCGGCCCCGATGTAAACCGCATTATCGTCATATAAAATCCGGATTTTGGTCGGATAACGGGGTTTCTCTCCAATGGTTGGTTCCAATGTTACAAAATCAGTAGCCGGCTCCGCCTCATCCCATACGGCTTCATCGAGCCTTCCGTCAACCCGGATGGGGTAGTCAATCCGCACCGCGGTGACCTGTTTACGGCCCTGCGCAACAGATTGATAAACTATCAGAAACAAAAGGAATATAAATGAGGTTGTCTGCTTCAAAAACTACTTTTCGGCAAAAATACCGACTCCCCCATTCGATAAGGCTAACCCCTTGTTAAACATTGTTAACCTTTCTAAAATCCGATGATGACCAAACCCACAGTAAACGGAGTGAGCACCGGCCCTTCGCCCGGATTGAATAAATCAGTCAGGGAATAATCGGCAAATACATTAAACCAGCCATAACCTACCTGGCCAATCACCCCGTAGCGGAACTTCTGCATATTGAAGTCATCCTTTTCTTTAATTTTGGATTTATCCGTTTTCCGGACTTTGGTATGGGCTTCCAGCAGGTATCCGGCATAAGCGCCCGCATTGATCCGGAAGGAACGATCGGTGTTCCAGGGATTGGTTTCGATATTGAGCAATACCGGTAATTCCAGCCAGGTGTCTGCCAGTTTGGTCTTCCGGATGCCTCCGTCCAGCAACAACGGAGTGACAGTATCCATCCTCGGAGCAAGGGTATAATTATCCATAAACCGGTAATTGTGCATATCAAGCGTTAAACCGTACATCAGGTTCAGGTTGTGGTTGACCAGGTTCAGCCGCTGGCGGAACAGGTGAAGCTTTACATTGATGGATTTCCCGGGGTTAAGGTCCATACTCTTATACCCGGCAGGCAACTGCAAACTGTTGTTATACAAATACCCGTTTACCCCCAGGTCGAGCATCATAGTGCGGGTTTTCAGGTTCTTGAGCTTGCGCTTTTCCTTTACATTGGACAGGGCTCCGGATATTTTGTCCTGCCCTTCTTGCAATATGGAATCTTCCAGGCCTTCTATGTTAATGACTTCAGCTTTGCCTCCGTTTTCACTGGTTCTGATGATAATCTTGATATTCCCAACCTGAATTTCAGTGGTATCTATTTTAATCAGGGCCGTGTCCACTTCCAGGGTATCGGCATTGATGCTGACCACTACATTGACAGTCGTATCTTCGTTTTCAGGCAGGGTATCCTTTACCACCGCAATCATTTCGATCCGGTATTGATCGTCTTCTCCCTGTATGGTATGCAGGGTATAACGGGTTTGACCATGCAAAATCAGGCTCATCGTCAGCAACAGGCTGACCAGGATTAACACTTTGATCGTTTTCATGTTAAATAGCAGTTTACTTTCCATTGGGTAATAAAAAACCGATTAAGGGTGAACGGACATCCACCTCAACAATCACATCATCCACTTTGGCATCTTTATCTTCCAGCCCCAGGTCCCGGCTGACGGATTCCGGTAAAATGGCTTTCCCCACATTGTAAGCCAGCACGGCCTGAAGCCCCTTCAACTGGTCTCCGGAGCCGGACGGCTGATAATGGCTGTCCATGGGCCTTCTGGAGGCCAGTCCCGGGACGAGCATTTCTTCTCCGGGATTGGTTTGGGCAATCACTGCCGTGCGAAGAGGTTCCAGCCTGAAGGCCAGCAATTCCTCCTGCCGGGTTTCCGTGCCGGGAACCGCTTCCGGGAAAACAGCGGGAGCCGATGGCTGAAATTGTTCATAATTTGCTGTCCCGCCAGTTTCCGGTTCAGCGGTTTCAGCGATTTCCGCTATCCGGTTGCCGGCTTCCCGGAATCCTTCACTCAAGGTACCGGAACCCGGCAGTTGGCGGGTTTCTGCCAAAGGCTTTTCTGGGGCATTGCGCTGGATCATCCACCAGGCAAAGGAAACCAGCAGGGCCAGGGAGGCCACCGCGGCTAACCTGCGCAAAGGCATAAAGGTAATGGTTGCCGTACGGTACAGGCTTTCCTTAGCCGGAAATTCTTCCTGATTTGCCACTGGCAGGTAAAACAGGTCCTCCCGTGTGGCACGCTCCAGTTCGGGATGCGCTTCAAGGAACTGCTCCAGCCGGGCAATATCCTCTTCCTGCAACCTGCCTTCCAGGTAGTCCAGTAAATAAGCCTCGTAATTGTTTATGGTGATTTTCATATCAATCTGTCAATGCTGACCAGTAGTTTTTTCATAGCCTTGCGCGCCCGGAAAATGTAAACCTTCACCTGCGATTCGCTAAGGCCGGTTATCCGGCCGATTTCATCGTAAGTATAGCCTTCATAATCGCGCAGCAGGAGTACCGTTCTCTGAATTTCCGGCAATTGTTGCAGGGCTTCTTCAATGGCATCCCCGGCACCCGTGTAGTCCGCATCCTGTGTTAAAGTGTCTTCAGAAAACTGCCCGACCGAATCCGTTTTGTTTTGTTTCCGGATATGGTCAATCATGGTATGGTAGGCAGTGGTGAACAGGTAGGACCTGGCTTTGCCGTAGGCTACCTCGCGATGTTTCAACCACAATTTTTCGAAAGAACTCTGGACTATATCTTCTGCATCCTCGCGGTGGCCGGTATTTTTCACGATGAACCGATATACCCTGTCCGCATACTCCTCCACACAAGCATTAAACTCGGCCACTGTCATCCCATGAAGTCATTCGCCCGTAAGACGGGCAGGTGATAAAAAAAGTTACAGGTAAAGAAAATTTTCAGGCAGTGATAATACAATGTCCTGTAATTCAATTACAAAGATAGCACACTATGTATTGCTGAAGGGATAATTACCTATCTGTTGCCAAACACGTAATTAAAGCGGGCATTTATACCAAGGTAGAAGTTGACGGGTGTGTTGAATTCGCGGCTCATGAAGAAGGGGAAGGTATTCATATCTGTGGATATACTGCCTCGGCTTCCCAGGCTGAGCTTATAATGTTGTCCCAGGGCCACATCGTATTCCATCCCGAACACCAGGCCCCATTCATTTTTGCTGAAGTCGTCAGCTTTATAATTGGTCAGGTTAGGATCAATTTCAAGATCATTCAACCTGCCGTATTGTACTCCCATCAGGTAATTTACGGAAGCCGGAAGATTAATCACCGGGGAGATCTGGCTGACGCGGTACTTAAACCAAACAGGAATCCGGGTATAGGTCAGGTTGATGTGTTGGGTTTCCTGGCCGTCCGGGGTGTTCACGGTATACGCCTGACCTTCTCTGGATTGTGGGATGAATTCCACGCCAATCGAATAGACCCTGTTAAAATTGTATCCCAGGCTCAACCCGTAAGCTGTTCCGAATTGCAGGCGGTAGTCGGGCGGTTCATTGTAGGGAGGTGCCATGTACCGGGCGAAAGGATTGGCCGGGGGTTCTTCTTTCGATTCCTCGCGGAGGATCCAGGTATTGTTCAATTCCGCGACCAGCCCCACTTCAAAGCCCCTGCCTGTAGGTTTCCTCCTCCGGGCTTCCCGCATTATATTATCCATGTACAATGCAGGCATACGCCCGGTTTGACTCAACTTACCGGTGTTCAGTTTGTTCAAGGGGCCAGCCTGCAACCCGCTGTTATAAGCAGTCAATGCAGGCCGGATTGTTTCTGACCGGGATGGAATGCGGTTTTCGGAATGATTGGAGGAAATACCGGGTTCCGGCTTTTCAGAAGCTGAAGGGACAGCGATTTCCTCCACCGGGGTAAAAGGCATGGAATGCGCCTGGTTTATCTTCCGGCTTAGTTGCCGGTCCATGAGGGAATACACTGATTGGAGCGAAGCCGGCCGGAACCATACCTTCGCGGTAGTGGAAACAGCGTTGTTATGGAATTGCCAGTAAGCCAGGGTAATCATGCCGCCCAGCAGTAATGCAGCAGTACCATAAGCCAAACGTTTCAGCCGCCACAATCTGCGCTGGCGGAGCAACACTTTCTCCACCCGTTCCCATCCGTCCGGGGGTGGCGTTACGGCTCCGTGCTTCAGGTAATCCCTGAACAAATCGTCAAAGTTCGTTTGACTGTAAAATGGGCTCATAGGCAGTTTCCTGCTGTTTCAATACCATTTTTTGCAAAATATACCGTGCCCGGGCCAGCTGGGATTTTGAGGTTCCTTCACTGATGCCCAGTTTTTCGGCAATCTCCCGGTGTGAATATCCTTCGATAGCGTAGAGGTTAAACACCGTCCGGTAACCCGGGGACAAGGCCCGGATATTTTTCAGTAAATCTTCCACCGCAAGATGGGTAAGGGCTATGTTGTTCACATGCAGGGACCGGACAGAAGTCAGTTCCGTAACCGGCACCATATGAGTGGATTTCCGGTACTGCTCGATAGCGGTATTGACAAAAATCCTCCGGACCCATCCTTCAAATGATCCATCGCCCCGGTATTTGGACAGATTGCCAAATACCTTGATAAACCCTTCCTGCAAAAGATCTTCTGCCTGCTGATAATCGCCTGCATACCGCAGGCAAACGCTAAACATTTTGGGGGCAAAACGGTCGTATAACTGTTTTTGCGCCAACCGGTTGCCTTTCACACAAGCTTTGATCAGCTTGTATTCGGCATGTTTTTTCGGCAGGCTTAATTTCATGCGCTTAATTTTATTGACGTGAACGCTGCAAAGCGGGTTGTCAGTATATCCTGTTAAATTTTAGATTCCACCAGAAACCTGCAAAGCTTTTGCAACGCCCTGGAGCGATGGCTGATCCGGCTTTTGACTGCGCCCGGCAATTCTGCAAAAGTTTCTCTATAACCCTCCGGAATGAATACCGGGTCATATCCAAAACCACCGATTCCGGCAGGCTGGTGGCTTATCCGCCCTTCCACCTTCCCCTCGAATTTATGAATTTTTCCATTGACAACCAAAGTTATCACGGTCCGGAACCTGGCTTTGCGGTTCTCAATGGTTTCCATTTGGCGTAACAATAGTTTCACATTGTCACCGGGAGTCTTTCCGGGGCCGGCATATCGGGCAGAATATACGCCCGGCCGCCCGGCCAGCGCATCCACTTCGAGTCCGGTATCTTCAGCGATACATGGCCTGTGCAAAACCTGCCAGGCTGCCCAGGCTTTCTCTTCACTGTTTTCTTCCAGGGTCTCATGGGTTTCGGGCAGTTCTCCCGAAAAACCTGTTTCTTCCAGACTGGTTAGCTTAACTGTGTTTCCCAGGATTTCCCGGGCCTCCGCCAGCTTATGCGGATTATTGGTAGCGAAAACCAATGTCATCATCCCGGCACTAAAATACATCTCCTCCCCCTTCTTTTGTACCTGGTTTCCATCATTGGATCCGGAACCGGTAATTTTTCTGTACACTTCACTTGACATGAACTTTTTTCAGGGAAAAATCCGTTTATTAAACCAAATAATCCATGCTTATCCGGCCAGACAACCGGGATGGACCAAGAAAATGAACGGGATTTTTTGTATATTCGTAGCCCCGGACGGTAAAAGTTCTTTTCAGTTCACTAACGAAAAATTGCAGCGGAGATAATGAGCGAGCTAGTTACAGACAAATATTACATACAGATTGACAAGGTTGAAAAGAGCCGCCTGCCGGAAACTGACCTGAATAATATTCCATTTGGTAAAGTTTTTACGGACCACATGTTCCAGGCTGATTATTATGACGGAGCCTGGCGCGATGCCCGTATCGGGCCATTTTCGAAACTGGAATTCAGCCCTGCCATCTCTGCCCTTCATTACGGGCAGTCTTTATTTGAAGGCATGAAAGCCAACCGTGACCGGGAAGGCAATGTATTGCTGTTCCGGACGGATATGAACTTCAGGCGTATCAACCGGAGCTGCGACCGTATGGCCATACCTAAAATTCCAGAAGAAATTTTTATGAGTGGCCTACGGGAATTGCTAAACCTCGACCGTGACTGGATACCTACCAAGCCAGGCAGCGCCTTGTATATCAGGCCCTTTGTATTCAGCACCATGGAATATGTGGGCATCAAACCATCCGAT
Organism: uncultured Chitinophagales bacterium; assembly: GCA_964422925.1. Lineage (GTDB taxonomy): Bacteria > Bacteroidota > Bacteroidia > Chitinophagales > S012-47 > CAYRDC01. Next base: position 13,196 of record CAYRDC010000018.1, read on the forward strand.
CGCTTTAAGTTTATCATATTCTGCAGCCCGGTAGGGCCTTATTACAGCCGGCCTGTACGCGTGCTCGTAGCCGATCATTACGTCCGCGCTTTCAGGGGCGGAACCGGATTTGCCAAAGCGGCCGGCAATTACGGGGCTACCCTAAAGCCCATGGCAGAAGCCCAGAAAGCCGGGTATGACCAGGTGCTGTGGATGGACGGGGTTCACTTCGAATATATCCATGAAATAGGAACCATGAATGTGTTTTTCCAGATTGGCGATTCGGTGGTAACCCCTTCTACGGATACCGGGGAAATACTGGAAGGGGTTACGCGCGACAGCGCCATACGATTGCTCCGGGATAATGGCTATAGGGTAGAAGAACGTCAGGTCTCCATAACCGAAGTGGTACAGGCCTATGAAGCCGGGGAATTGCGTGATGCTTTTGGAACCGGCACAGCCGCGGCCATTGCGCAAATCTCTGTGCTGGGATACAAAGGGCGCGACCTGGTACTGCCCGACCCTCAAACCCGGGAAGTGTCCAACTTCCTGCGGGAGGAACTAATCGGCATCCGGGAAGGGCGCAAACCGGACCCCTACGGCTGGATCGAAAAAATCTAAATAAAAAGCCTGCCTTTTCCGGCAGGCTTTCTTGCTATTCCTTGATCAGTTTTCTGACCACCGGATCATATCCGCTTCGCTCCAGGATCAGGAAATACATTCCGCGGTAAAGGTTTTTGGTGTCGATGGCAATGGTATTGGTTCCGCCTTTTAGAGAATACGCGTCAGCCCGGACCTCCCGGCCGGTAATATCCACGAGGCGAAGGGTTACCTGGGCGGGAATTTTTGACTGGATTTCCAGGTAGCTCACATCCCCTGCCGGGTTTGGAACCGGCACTCCGGCCCGGTATGCCGAAGGCACATGGCCAATGCCGCTACCCTGATCGACCACCAGGGTGTAATAGCCATAGATCGTATCGTACTGCTGGAACGGGAAACCGGAAATATTGATGTAATACAACACGATAATGTCCATTACTACCGTATCGGTCTGGTTGGGAGTGCCTGAAATCGTGGCGCAATGGGTTTCGCCTCCCGGGAAAGCGCAGGTCGGTGGGTCGCAGGAAATCACCGCCCAGCCGGGCAGGTTCGTCAACTTGATCAGTTTAACGGAATCAATCATGGCCAGCACGGGACCGGAGCCTATGTCAACGATGGTATCCACCGGAATGATGACCGTAATTACCTGGTTATAAGGCATGCCCGTATAGCCAGTATCGATGCCGGTCAGGCTGTCGGGATAAATACCCGGACTGGTAAAAGAAGTGTCCGGGGTACAGGGCTGGGCCTGCACCAGCAGGGCAACCAGTGTAAGCAAAGCGGTAAAAGTCAAAATCTTTTTCATGAGTCGTCAGGTTTTAGAAAGGTAAATTACAAAAAATCCGGAAAATCGTCTTTTGTCCGTCAAACCGGAAAATCGTAGCTTTATTTCAGCCAATGAGAAGCATTCGCATACCGGTAATGATCGCGCTGTTCGGACTTTCATCATTCATGTCCGGGCAACCCTTTATCCTGGAAGGCACAATCAGCGACAGCCTGAGCGGGGAAACCCTGGTAGGCTGCAATGTGGTGCTGCCCGGTAACCGGGGAACCGCCACGGACCTGAACGGGTATTACCGGATGGAACTTGAGCCGGGAAATTACCCGGTGGAATTCCGGTTTACCGGATATCGTGCCAAAGTGATCCTCGTGCAGGCCGTCAGCGGAGGCCGAAAGACCCTGAATGTGCAACTGGTGCCCAGGCAGGAATTACTTGACCAGGTGGTGGTTAGCGCGGGGAAATATGAAACCAAACTGAGCGAAGTAACCGTGTCGATGGATATCCTGAAACCGGATTACCTGGAACAAACCAATACGGTATCGCTTGACGAGGTGCTGGATAAGATGAGCGGGGTAAACATTATTGACGGGCAGGCCAATATTCGCGGGGGCAGCGGTTACAGCTACGGAGCCGGCAGCCGGGTAATGCTCCTGGTGGATGGATTGCCCATGCTGAGCGGGGACGCGGGCTTTCCTTCCTGGAGTTTTGTGCCAGTGGAAAATGTCGGCCAGGTGGAAGTAATCAAGGGAGCCGCTTCGGTGCTGTATGGTTCAGCCGCCCTGAATGGCGTAGTGAACCTGCGAACCGCCTACCCCACTTCCGAACCGGAAACACGCATCAGTTTTTTCAGCGGCCTGTATAACAAGCCCCAAAACAATATTACCAATGAGGTAGACCACATAGAATATACCATTCAGAAAGGAGACACTACTTCCATCGACACGGTTTTCAGGCAAAAAGCATGGTGGAAGAACCGGGTTCCCTACTATTCCGGATTCAGCGTGCTGCACAAGCAAAAGCTGGGCAACCTAGACCTGGTAGCCGGGACCTATGCCTATAGCAGCGAAAGTTTCCGGCAGGGGGAATACAGCAGGCGCATACGGTTCAGCCTCGGCACCCGGTGGCATTTCCCGGAAGCCGAGGGATTGACAGCCGGGGTGAATACCAGTGTGCAGACCGGTAGCAGCGCCACCTTTTTTATGTGGAACGGCACCGGGAGCCAAACATATATCCCGCTGAACAACACCATGACCGATAACCACGGTTATAAACTGACGGTGGACCCGTTTCTAAGCTGGGCCGGGAAAAGCGGGTTTTCCCAGAAACTGAAAGGGCGCCTGTACCGCAACTACAACCTCACCGACCGGAACCAGTCCACGATTTCCAACCTTTGGTATGGCGAGTACCAGGCCAGTAAAAGCTGGGATGGCCCTGCCATAACCCTGACAGGCGGGCTGGCCGCCAGCTACACATCGGTGGTAGCGGAGTTGTATTCGAAAGACAGCATCACCGGCAGCAACCAGGCGCTGTACGCGCAGGCGGAAAAGCGGTTTTTCGACCGGCTGAAACTGATGGCAGGCGCCCGCTATGAATTCAACCGCGTGGATACAAGCCGGGAGTCCAAACCCGTGTTCCGGGTCGGGTTGAATTACAAAGCCGGGGAAGCCACTTTTTTGCGTGCCTCCTACGGGCAGGGCTACCGCTTTCCGACCATTGCGGAAATGTTCGTTGAAACCAGTGTCGGGTTCCTGAATATTTATCCGAATCCCAACCTCCATTCTGAAACGGGCTGGAACGCAGAACTGGGCATTAAACAGGGATTGAAAATTTCAGAATGGAAGGGGTTTGCCGACCTCGCCCTGTTCTGGACCGAGTACCAGGATATGATGGAATTCCTGTTTGGCGGGGAATCCGGTACGCTGATGGGCTTCCAATCCGTCAACATCGGGAACACCATGATTCGCGGAGTGGAGATTACCCTGGCGGGCCAGGGAAACCTCGGGCCGGTCCCCCTCGAATTCAGCGGGGGATACACCTATCTGGATCCGCGGTTTAAAGATTTCGACAGCATCGCGCAGTTAAATTCTTCGGCTGACTATAACGTACTGAAATATCGTTTCCGCCATACGTTGAAGATGGACGGGCAAACCCATTTCGGGCGCTGGACCCTGGGCTTCACGGGAAGGTGGTTCAGTTATATGGAAGCCGTGGATAAGATCCTGGTTATTTTCATCCCCGGAGTGCAGGATTACCGGCAGGCCAATGAAGGAAAAGGGGAATGGATCGTGGACGGCCGGCTTGGCTATGAACTGAGCGGCCATACCCGCATCAGCCTGATTGCCAACAACCTGCTCAACAACGAATACAGCCTGCGGCCCGGACTGGCCGAAGCGCCACGGAACTTTGTCCTGCGCCTGGAAGTAAAGTTGTAAGTGTCAGGCGCAGTACCGGTTACTCATCCTTGTACATGTAGACATGCGGTTTCCCGCCCGGTTTTATATATCCCCGGAACATGCCATTGGTGTTGAAATCCATGGCGATATGCCCTTCCCGGTCGATACCGATCATGCCGCCCACTCCGCCAAGATCATCCAGGTAATCGTGAATGGCTATGTTCATGGCTTTTTCCAGGGAATAGCCTTTGTACAGCATCAGGTCAGATACCGTGTGTGCCAGGGCCAGCCGGATGTAATACTCGCCCTGCCCGGTACAGCTCAGGGCGCAGGTCTTGTTCCATGCCCAGGTTCCGGCTCCGATGATGGGCGAATCGCCTATACGGCCATGGGATTTGTTGGTCAAACCTCCGGTAGAGGTGCCTGCCGCGAGGTTGCCGTGCCGGTCCAGGACCGCGCACCCAACGGTGCCGTATTTTGTGTCGAGCCAGTCGAGGATCAGGCTTTTTCCTGAAGTGTCTTGTTGCCGTTCCTTTTCCTTAATACGCTGAAGGCTCTGCCATTGCCGCTCGGTGTAGAAATAGCTGTTGTCCACCATTTCCAGGCCCTGTTCCTCGGCAAACTGGTTGGCGCCATCGCCTGAAAACAGCACATGGGGTGAGTTGTCCATCACCTTCCTGGCTGCTTTTATCGGATTTTTAATCCGGGTGGCACCGGCCACGGCCCCGGCATTCCGGGTGCGTCCGTCCATGATGGAAGCGTCCAGTTCGTTTTTCCCGTTCGCGGTAAAGACGGCTCCTTTCCCGGCATTGAACAATGGCGAATCTTCCAGGATACTGATAGCCGCTTCCACTGCGTCCAGGGCCTCTCCCCCGGAATAAATGATATCATACCCGGCCTGCAAAGCCTGTTCAAGCACCTTCCGGTACTCCGCTTCCTGTTCTGGCGTCAGCGATCCCGGCCTGATACTGCCCGCTCCGCCATGAATTACAATTCCGTAGGTGTCACTAAGTTTTTGCGCGTTCATAGGCAAACCCAAGATAAGCATAAAGCCAACGGATAATAACATCCGTCCGGCCGGAATTCGTCTTTTCATCAATTTCAGGTTTTAATGGCGTTGGTTAATCTGTTATTTTCGTCCCGGTAATGATGCACCGGGTTTTATCCTATTTACAATACTTGATCATCAGCCGGAGTAAATACCGGATACACTCCCCGTTTATCTACAAGTTCGACACCCAGGTCATTAATGACCGGAGGGTTTATTACGGCTTTAAAAATATAGAATCCCTGCGTGCCGAAATGTTAAGAAGCCGGAAAAAAATCACTTTCCGGTCATTTGGGACACGTGGTACAGAAGAAAAAACGATGTTCATCGGTTCTCTGGTACGCAAAACCGCGGTAACGCGGAAATTCGGGCGGTTTCTTTTCCGGACTGTGAACTATTTTCAGCCACAGCATATCCTGGAAGTGGGCACGGGTACGGGGATCAGCACTATGTACCTGGCTTTTCCGAAAACCACCGCCCGGATGATCAGCCTGGAGGGGAGCAGCGAGCTGGCCGGGCTGGCTGCGCAAAACCTGGAGAAACTAACCCTGGATCATGTCGATATCCGCTCCGGAGCTTTTGAGAATACACTGCCTGAAGCCCTGCATGACCTCGGGCATGTTGACCTTGTTTTTATCGATGGGGACCACCGGGAAGAGGCCACCTTATGGGCTTTCCGCCAACTGCTGCGCGTAATGCACAACGACAGCCTGGTCATCATCCACGACATTCATTGGTCGCCCGGGATGAGCCGGGCCTGGAAACAGATTTTGGCCCTGCCCGAAGCCAACGTAACCATAGACCTGTTCCAAGCCGGGATCGTTTTCCTGCGCAGGCAACAGGCCCGCCAGCATTTTATCGTTTGGTTTTAGCCGATATCCGGTTTCCGGTACATATCCTGCAGGAAAATTTGCTGTAACTCAGGCGAATCGCCCGGTTTCATGCGGCCGGCCAGGATAAGCCGCAGTTCACGCCTGCGCTTGGCGCCCTCATACAAAGCCTTTTCGAGTTCGGTTTCCGGCTTTACCCGCGGAGCAGGAATGGGCTTTCCGGTACGGTCAATTGAAACGAAGGTATAATAGGCATCGTTGGAAAGGATGCGGTCGGAACCGTCAAAAGTGCGCTTGTAAACGCGCAGGTACACCTCCAGCGAAGTATTGAACACCCGCGTTACAAAGGATTCGATAATGACGAGGTCACCCAGGCGTATGGGATGACGGAAACTGACATTGTCCACGGCCGCGGTAACGGTCAGCCCGTTGGTCAGTTTCATTACGCTGATACTCGAACAAATATCCATCCATTTCAACAGGTTTCCCCCCATGAGATTGCCCAGCGGATTGGTGTCATTGGGCATAACAATCTCTGTCATGGTATTGAAAGTGCGTGAGCAGGGATATGTTTTCATGGCAAGCGGGTTTTGCTGCAAAGGTATTAAATGCACAGGCCTAAAATAAATAAAGCCCCGCTGCCGGGGCTATGGCTTTATTGGGGATAATTTCAACTTCCGAACAATTCTTCCAGCTTCTTTTCCAGGGAATAGCCCCGGAGGTCTTTTCCAATGACTTTCCCATCCGGATTGATCAGGAAAGTGGCCGGAATGGCGTTTACCCCATAAGCAGTCAAAATACTGGTTTGCCATCCTTTCAGTTCACTGACGTGGTTGTCCCAGGCCAGCCCGTCTTTGCGTATGGCTTCCAGCCAGTTTTCCTTTTTATTGTCGAGCGACACACTGAAAATGGTAAAGCCTTTGTTTTTGTATTTGTTCCACAAGCGCACCACATTGGGGTTTTCCCTCCGGCAGGGAGCGCACCAGGCCGCCCAGAAATCGATCAGCACATACTTGCCGCGCAGGTCGGAGAGATTGCGTATTTCCCCGTTCCGGTCAGGCATACTGATTTCCGGGGCTTCCCGCCCGATCCATTTGTCATAATCTGCCAGGATATCGGAAAGCGCGGCATTAAAGGGTATGCTGTTAAAATTTTCTTCTTCAAACCGTTGGTTCAGGGCTTTCAGGGTTTCGTAATTTCCCCCGACATCCATCATCATGGCCGCCAGCATCAGGGCAATCGGTTCATCGGATTGTTTGACATAACCGGTCAGGTACTCATCCAGGCTTTTGTTCAGGGCGGAAAGCCGGTCAAAAGTTTCATCCGGGACCGGCTGGTTGGCCTGGTGGGCACTGAAAACCTGTTGTTCCAGATCGCTGATTTGGTTATAGCGGTCAATCACCTCTTTCATCAGGCCTTCCACGGCCGTGGTGGCAGGCGAACCGCTCGTGGTGGCGTTGTCCAGGTCGCTGGCATCTCCGTGAATCTCGACATCAGAGCCGTCAATTACCACATAGATTCCCTGTCCTTTGTTGTTCGACAAGACGCCCAGCAGGGGATGATTGACATGGCCGCTGAAGCGGAAAGTCCCGTCTGCGCCCAGCGTATCGGTTCCCAGGATAGTGGGTGGTTGTTGCTGCTGACCCGGCACAAAAGCGGGCATTTCCTGCAGCACCAGTAAAATGCCTTCGGCATTGTCCAGTTTGCCGCTTACGCTCCAGTTCCCGTCATTTATTATAAAAGAGTTGCTTCCGGTATCCTGGTCCCTGGTCGTGGAATTAGCATTTGAACCGGAATCCCGGTTACAGCCATTGCCAAGCAACAGGCCGGCAGCGGCCAATAAAAAAATCGTGTTTCTGATCATTGATTTAAGTTTATTTACTGGCTAACTAACAATTTTTCAGCTTTCGAGTTCCTTTCGGAGCAATTCGCTGGCTTTTTTGGGGTCGGCTTTCCCTTTGGAGCGTTTCATCACTTCGCCCATAAAGAGCCCAAGCAGGCCTTTCTTCCCCTGGCGGTAGGCTTCCACTTTATCCGGGTAAGCGGCCAGGGCTTGCCGGATGTATTTCATCAGAGCCTCTTCGTCCGATTCCTGGATCAGGTTTTTCGCGCGGGCTATGGCTTCGGGGTCGGCTTCCGGATGTTGCAGCAGTTCCGGGAAAATTTCCCGGGAGGCAGCCGAAAAGCTTACCTGGCCGCTTTCCACCAGGTCAACCATGCGCGCCAATGTGGCCGCGGCAACCGGGAATGAATCCATTCCCAGCGCCTTCTCGTTGAGCCACGAACGCACAGGGCCCATCACCCAGTTGGCGGCCGCCTTGTAGGATGAGGTGTGGGCGCAAACCGATTCAAAATACAAAGCGGTGGCCTTGTCGCTGGTCAGCAGCCCGGCATCATAACCGGTGAGATCGTATTCCTTCACATATTTATCGTACAACTCCTCGGGCAAAGGAGGCATCTGCTCCCTGACTTTTTGGATAAATTCATCGGTGAGGACCACCGGGGGCAGGTCCGGTTCGGTAAAGTAGCGATAGTCGTGGGCTTCTTCCTTGGTGCGCATGGTAAAGGTAATACCCTTCTCCGCGTCAAAACTGCGTGTATCCTGCTCCACTTTGCCCCCGGACTCGATTAATTCCACCTGCCGCTGGATTTCGTATTCCAGGGCCCGCCTGACATTGCGGATGGAGTTCATATTCTTTACCTCTACCTTCTGCCCGAATGCCGAGGAGCCTGCCAGGCGAACCGATACATTGGCATCACAGCGGAGGCTGCCTTCCTCCATATTCCCGTCACAAATACCCAGGTAGCGCACCAGCTTGCGGATTTCTGTCAGGTATTCATACGCTTCTTCCGGGCTTCGCATATCGGGCTCCGAAACGATTTCCAGCAGGGGCACTCCGGCCCGGTTCAGGTCAATCAGGGTATAAAACGGATCCAGGTCGTGGATGCTTTTGCCGGAATCTTCTTCCATGTGAATCCGGGTGATGCCGATGCGTTTTTTTTCGCCATTGACGGTGATGTTGATAAACCCATGCTCGCAGATCGGGGTTTCGTACTGGCTGATCTGGTAGCCCTTGGGAAGGTCGGCATAGAAATAATTTTTCCGGGCAAAGCGGTTGAGTTTCCGGATTTTGCAGTGGGTGGCCAGGCCCAGCAGCACGGCCATTTCCACCATGGCTTCATTGACGCAGGGCAGGGTGCCCGGATGCCCGAGGCTTACGGGGCTGACCAGCGTATTGGGGGCGGCCCCGTAGGCGGCTTCATCCCGGCTGAAGGCTTTGGAGCGCGTCAGCAACTGGGCATGCACCTCCAGCCCGATCACACATTCATATTGCCTGGTCCGGCTCATTTTTCTTGTTCGTTGATCCATTGAGTAAGCTGACTAATGGCTTCGGCAATGCCTTCCGGGCGGCTGCCTCCTGCCGAGGCAAAATGAGGCTGCCCGCCTCCCCCGCCCCGGATGGCTTTGGCCAGCTCGCGCAGCAAATTGCCGGCATGCCAGTTCCGTTCCTTCACCAGGTTATCGCTGATGCCCAGGTTCAGCAAAGCTTTACCGTTCTGGTTCATCCCCAGCAGCACCACCGTTGAAGCTTGCTGCCGCAAGGAAAACACCAGGCTTTTCAGGGCATTGGCATCCGGTAAATCCACCGTGGCAGCGACCAGGCGTATGCCGTTCAACTCTTTGGCCTGTTGCTTAAGCTGTTCGGCCAGTTGACTGGCCTGGCGGGCGGTCATGTCAGCCACCAGGTTATGCAGGCGCTTGTTTTCGGCTATCAGGTTGTCCACGCCTTTCAGCACATCCGCTTTGTTCTTTACACGCCCGGCAATCAGGTCAACCAGCCTGGCCCGTTCGCGGAACCACTGGTATGCGGCCGGCCCGGTAATGGCTTCAATCCTGCGAATGCCGGCTGCGATGGCGCTTTCCGCGGTGATCTTGAACAAGCCGATATCGCCCGTGCGCTCCACATGGGTTCCCCCGCACAGCTCCACGGAAAAGCCGGGGTCAAAAGTGATGACCCGGACGCGCTCCCCGTATTTTTCGCCAAAAAGGGCCGTGGCCCCGCGTTTCAGGGCTTCGTTAAAGGGGACATCGCGGTCTTCGCCCCGGGGAATGTTAGCCCGAATCTTCTCATTCACCAGGTCTTCCACGGCTTCGATTTCTTCCGGGCTCATTTTGCTGAAATGCGAGAAATCAAAACGCAAATAATCCGGTCCTACCCAGGAGCCCTTTTGCTCCACATGGGAGCCCAGCACCTTTTTCAGGGCGGCCTGTAACAGGTGCGTGGCACTGTGATTATTGGCCGTCAGGCGCCTTTTTTCACGGTCCACCCGGGCCAGCACCACCGACTCGGGATTTTCCGGAAACTCCGGCAGGTAATGCAGGATTTGTTCGTTTTCCTTCTGGGTGTCCACCACCCTCCATTCCCGTCCTCCGGTCACAAGCACCCCGGTGTCGCCTATTTGTCCACCGCTCTCCGCGTAAAACGGGGTTTCCTCCAGTTCCGCCTGGAAAATTTCCTGCTTGCCCTGCTTGATTTTCCGGTACCGCAATAAGCGGGTTTCCGTTTCGGTGTGCTCGTACCCCACAAAGCGGGAGCCTTTGCTGCCGGGCACGAGTTCCACCCAATCGCCAGCAGTCAGCGAGGTGGCCTGCCTTGACCGGCCTTTCTGTTTTTCCATTTCCCGCTGGAATCCTTCCTCATCCACTCCCAGGCCCTTTTCTTCCGCGATAAGCCGGGTCAGGTCCAGTGGGAAGCCGTAGGTATCGTACAATTCAAAAGCAGCTTTTCCCGGGATATTTTCCCCGCTTTTCAATTTGTCGCTCAACTCATCCAGGATCCGCAATCCGCGGTCCAGGGTGCGCAGGAAGTTCTGTTCCTCTTCCCGGATCACCCGGCTGACAAAATCAAGCTGTTTGGCCAGTTCTGGGAAAACCTGTTCAAACTGCCTGGCCAGCACGGGCACCAACTCATGGATAAAGGGCCGCTCCATGCCCAGGTAGCTGAAGCCATAGCGCACCGCCCTGCGCAGGATGCGCCTGATAACATACCCGGCCCCGGTATTGGAGGGCAGCTGCCCGTCTGCCAGGGCAAAGGAAACCGCCCGTACGTGATCGGTCACCACCCGGATGGCCACATCGGTGTGGCCTCCATTGCCGTATTTCTTTTTGGTGAGCGACTCCACTTTCCGGATCAATGGCGTGAACAGGTCGGTATCGTAAGTGGATTGCTTCCCCTGGAGGGCCATGGTCAGCCGCTCAAAACCCATCCCGGTATCCACGTGACGGGCCGGAAGGTTTTCCAGCGATTCGTCCGCCAGGCGGTTGAACTGTATGAAAACGAGATTCCACAGTTCGATGACCTGCGGATGCCCGGTGTTTACCAGGCTTGCCCCCGGAGTCTTTTTTCTTTCCGCTTCGGAACGCAGGTCTATGTGGATTTCACTGCAGGGGCCGCAGGGACCGGTGGCCCCCATTTCCCAGAAATTGTCTTTCCTGCCAAAGGCCAGCACGCGGTCCGCGGGGAGAATGCTTTTCCAGATAGCTTCCGCTTCCATATCCCGCTCCAGCCCTTCCTTCGGGTCTCCTTTAAAAATCGTGGCATACAGGCGCTCCGGATCAATGCCATAGACCCCGGTCAGCAATTCCCAGGCCCATTCGATGGCTTCGCGCTTGAAATAGTCGCCAAACGACCAGTTGCCCAGCATCTCGAACATGGTGTGATGGTAGGTGTCCCGCCCCACCTCTTCCAGGTCGTTGTGTTTGCCGGAAACGCGGAGGCATTTTTGCGTATTGGCCACCCGCGGAGCCGGAGGAGTGCTGTTGCCGATAAAAATATCCTTGAACTGGTTCATCCCCGCGTTGGTGAACATCAGGGTAGGATCGTTTTTCACCACAATGGGAGCCGAGGAAACGATTCGATGAGACCGGGCGCTGAAAAATTCAAAAAATTGTTGGCGAATCTCCGTTGAGGTCATAAGTGATTATGTGGAAAGTTAAAACCCGTTCAATTATTGAACCAGCCCGGTAAAATCCCTAAGTTTGTCAGGCAATATTTGAAAGTCTTTTTCGTAAGGGTACAAAATTAGGCATTTACCGGCCAGAATGAAAAAGCAGAAATATTATTTCAATCCGAAAACCCTCAATTACGAAACCCACCGGGTGACGTGGAAAACCCGGTTCTGGTATATTTTTGGATGGATTACCTCTTCCCTTCTGTTCGGTTTCCTGATATTCCTGATGTACAGCACCATCTTTCAAAGTCCGCGGGAACGCAAGCTGAAAGAAGAGCTTACCAAAATGCAGATAGAATATAAGCTGATGCGCCAGGAACTGAACCGGATGAACGAAGTGCTGGCTGACCTCCAAAACCGGGACGACAAAATTTACCGAATGATTTTTGAAGCCGAACCGATTTCCAAGGACGTGCGGGAAGGCGGTTACGGGGGATCGAAAATGTTTGAACGCCTGGCCGGCTATGATAATTCACGGCTTATGATTGAAGTGGACAGCACCCTGGAAAAAATCAAGCGCAAGCTGTATATCCAATCGCTCAGTTATGACGAGCTGGAAGATATGATCCGCAACAAGGAAGCCATGCTGGCCGCCATCCCGGCCATTCAGCCGGTTTCCAACAAAGACCTGACACGTCTCTCCTCCGGGTTCGGATACCGGATCCACCCTATTTATAAAACCGTGAAAATGCATGAAGGGCTGGACTTTACCTGCCCGCGCGGCACGGAGGTGTATGCCACCGGGGACGGAGTAGTGGAAAAAGCCAAGCGCTCGCGCGGCTACGGCAACGAGGTTATCATCAACCACGGGTTCGGCTATAAATCGCATTACGCCCACCTGCAGAAATACATCGTGCACCCGGGCCAGAAAGTGAAGCGGGGCGAACTGATCGGGTACGTGGGCAGCACGGGGCTTTCCACCGCACCTCACCTGCACTACGAAATCATCAAGGACGGGGTTAAAATCAACCCGATCAATTATTTCTACAATGACCTGACCCCGGAAGAATACGACCGCCTGATCGAAATTGCCAGCCAGGCCAACCAATCGTTTGATTAAAGGGAAAAGATTCTTTCCGGTTTTTTGAGGAAATTGTTAATTTGCTCTGGCATTGCCTGTCAACGCAACGAACGTATGCCTTACAAGGAAAAGCAAATCGAACGTTTGTATTATCCCATCGGTGAAGTGGCCGAAATGTTTGGCGTCTCCACCAGCCTGATTCGTTTCTGGGAAAAGGAATTCGACATTTTACAGCCCCGGAAAAACCGGAAAGGCGACCGGCTGTTTACGCAAAAAGACCTGAAAAACCTTCGCATGATCTATCACCTGGTCAAGGAGCGGGGCTATACGCTCAAAGGCGCCCGGCAAAAGCTGCAGGACAACCCGGATGATACCATCCGGCAGGTGGAAATCGCAGACAGGCTGAAAAAATTGCGTTCCTTCCTGGAAGACTTACGCGAATCCCTTTAGAAATCAAAATCCCGGGCCGGCAGGTTCATCCGGAAGCCCAGGCTCACATAATCGGTTTTCCGGTCCAGCGCGTTCCACGCACTGTTTTGCCTGCGATGAATATATTGCAGGTCTAGGTAGAGGTTGGGGGCAAACATCCAGGAAACCCGGAGCCGGGCCAGCAGGAGGCTGGTTGGTATACCCTGGCCGGTGAAATGCCCGTAATCGGCTCCGTGCTGGCTGTTGTCCAGCAAAATGTTGCTGCCATAATTGGTGCCTGACGAATCAGCACCGAACGAAGCCAGCGACAGGAATCCCGTCAGCAGCCACCGGGGCACAGGCTGGTAACGGGCGCTCAGCAGGCCCTCGCGGAAATTGGCTCCGAGCGGATGCGCCAGGGGCTGTGCGAAATGCGAATAGCTGATCCGCTGGTCATCGTGTGAAAAGGTGTAGGGCCGGGCGGTATTGAACTCCGCCTGCAGGTCCAGGTACGGCACTCCAAAGGCATCGAAATACTTCAACCCGGCCTGCATGCCGTATTTATTGCCCCACCAGCCTGTGTTGCGCAGTATGTCCCAGTAGCGCATGTCGTCCAGCACCAACTGCCCGTAAAAGCTGAAATGCCGGAGAAAATTCCACTTCCAGTCCAGGCCCATCACCACATTGTCGGCACTTCCCAGCTGGTATTCCACCGAGCGGTAAAAGATCAGCGGGTTCAGGTAAGCCAGTTCAAACCCGGGCCGTCCCGTGCTATCCTGGGACGCGAAGACCACGCCTTCGAATAAACCCAGGTTCAGGTGCCGGGCCAGCTGGATTTCCAGGTGGTGAAAGGCCGCGAACTTCTTCATGATCGGCCCATCGGCTATGTTTTCCGGCCGGTAATCCAGCATCTGGGTGAACAGGTTCTGGTATTCCACCCGCCATACCCGCGTGTTCAGGCGCAGAAAGGGATAATTGTTGCTGAAACCTGAAAGGAACATGGAGCGGTAGCCGTTCCCGATAAACAGCTTATCCTGGCCGAACTGAACACTTACCTGGGGCATGACATTAAAGGTGATGTATCCCCACGCATTGGTAAAGTCGAGGCTGTGGGTTTTGAACGGTTTGGTGCGCCCCTCCCCGGGAAAGGCCTGGTACTGGCTGGCAGTCCGCTCCATGACGTACTCCGGGAAGTTGCCCTGGTTTTCCGTGATCCCGGCTGCGAACCCCAGCTTATTGGCTATGATGCCGCGCATCAGGGCCGCGCGTGTGTTGCCGTACTTGTGCTCATTCACGCCCGTTTCCCGGCCATAGAACAGGTCGAAACCAGGGTCAATGAACAGCCTGAAATCGGGCTGCTCCACCGAGAAGAGATGAGCCGGATGTCTGTAAAAAATGCCGGCTACGGGTTTCCGGTGATCCAGTTCGGTGCCGAATTCCCGGTAAAAAAGGAAATAAGCCGGCTCATCAATGGACCAGGCCCGCTGAACGGCCATTTCAATGTCGATGGCACGGAACGGCTTGTGCTCCGTAAACAGGGCCAGTGAATCGTTGCGCAATACATCCATGCGGTCAACCAGGTGGGCAAAGCCGAACCCGGCAGGCGCGTACTGCGGGGTGAGCACCCCGGACATGGTTTGTGCCCTGCCCGCGGGTAGGCAGGCGCAAAAGCCGGAGACCAGAATCAGTAAAAAGCGTTTACCATGCATAGGAAGGCTGAATTTAGCGAGCTTTACGCAATTCTAAAAGATACGTGCCTGGCGGCCCAAGTAACGCAGGGCCAGGCTGGAAGCCAGCGCCAGGGCTGCAAACCACAACCCTGCCTGCCAGTCCAGCAACAGGAATTTCCCGGTGGCGAACAGCACCCCGTAGGTAAGTAGCACCGAAGCCAGCCACATCAGGAACAAGGGGCCCAGCCTTTCCCTGCTGCCAGCGGCAAACCGGCCCCACCAGCCTCCGGGATGCACTTTTTCATAAAACCGCTGCAAGACGGCTTCCTCTTCCGGAGGGGTCAGGAAAGTTACCAGCAGCCAGGCTGCCGTAGTGATGCCCACGGTAAAGAACATGCCCCCGGCAAAGCCGAAGTGAAAAACATAGGCGGAAAGGGCATAGCCGGCAAAAGGCACCAGGGTGGCCGTGATCTCGCTCCAGGCGTTTACGCGCCACCAGTACCAGCGCAGGATCAGGACCAGTCCCAAGCCGGCCCCGCACTGAAAGATGAAATCCCATACAGCCGCGATGGAAGTAATCCGGGCCGACACTCCCATGGCCACCAGCATGAGCAATACCGTGGTCAGCCGGCTGGCCAGTACGTAATGGCCCGGTTCCCCGGATTCATTGGAAGTATTTGGTTTCCGGATGAAACGCTTGTACAGGTCGTTGACCAGGTAACTGGCGCCCCAGTTGAGCTGGGTGGAAATAGTGCTCATGTAGGCGGCAAAAAAGGCGGCAATCATCAGCCCGCGGAAACCGCTGGGCAGGTAATCGCGCATGGCGTACACGTAGCCTATTTGCTTTTCCGATTCTCCCAGGTCCGGGTAGAGCACGATGGCCGCCAGACCGACCAGGATCCACGGCCAGGGGCGGATGGCATAATGGGCTACCTGGAACAGCAAGGTGGCGCGCGTGGCGTCCGGTTCATTCCTGGTGCTCATCATGCGCTGGGCAATGTATCCCCCGCCTCCCGGCTCCGCCCCGGGATACCAGCTCGACCACCATTGCACCCCGATCCGGGCCAGGAAAGCCCCCAGGCCAATGGAAAGCGTCAGCCCTGCGGCCGACTGCCCGATAGAGGGGAAGAAATCCAGGGCGCCCGGAGCTATTTCCCGGATCCGGCCGGTTAATCCCTCCAACCCGTCAATATCAGGCGATCGGATGACCAGCACAGCCAGTACAATGCTGCCTGTCATGGCGAGTAGAAACTGTATGCTGTCGGTTACGGCCACGCCTTTCAGCCCGCCCAGGGATGAATACATTGCCACGAAGGCCATGGCGGCCATGGTGTACCAGAAAGCCGCCTGGTGGCTGACCTGGAAGAAACCTTCCAGGATGGAAATCATGGCAAAATTCACCCAGCCGATGATCAGCACGTTCATAAACAGGCCGAGATACACGGCACGGAACCCACGCAGCCAGCGGGCAGGCGCCCCCCCGTAACGAAGTTCAATCAGTTCCACCTCGGTGAGCACCCCTGCCCTGCGCCAGAGCCGGGCAAAGAAAAAGGTGGTGAGCATGCCGCCCAGCAGGAAATTCCACCAGACCCAGTTGCCGGCAATGCCGTTTTTCCCGATAAGCTCGGTAACAGCCAGGGGCGTGTCGGCCGCGAAGGTGGTGGCTACCATTGACAGGCCGGCAATGTACCAGGGCAGGTTGCGCCCCCCGAGGAAAAAACCGGTCAGGCTCCGGCCAGCCTCCCGTGTAAAGGATACGCTGACAACAATGAAAAACAAGAGGCATAACACGATGATCAGGACATCCAGGCGGCTCAGCACCGCGGCCACAGAAAGCGGAACAGTTAAAAACTCCATGCGCGGGATTTTCGCTTCCAAACTACAGAATCCGCACTGGAAGAGGAAAAGGGATTATAAACGTGGGCCGGCACTCTCCATAGTTGCCTTCCTTACCATATTACAGTGAATAATCGCCTGCACCGGATATTTTATAAAACAGGTTTTTGGTGAATGGTAGTTTTTATTAATTTTATGGAGTAGGGAAACGTTTAAAATGCCGGATGATAATCAAGATATTGTCTTGAACCAAGCAGCTGAATATATTGATGTGGGAAAATTAAAAAGAGAAGGTAAACTCATACGCATCGGCCCCGTCAAAGGCGGACACTGGGAAGTGATTGAAAAACAGCAAAAATGAAAGCCTACATGTACATACTGGAATGTGCTGACGGCAGCTATTACACGGGCAGCACGACCAATCTGGAAAGACGGTTGGCCCAGCATCAAAATGGCAAAGGGGCCAATCATACCAGAAAAAGATTGCCGGTAAAACTAGTCTATTACGAAGAATTTGACCGGATTGATAAGGCCTATTACAGGGAAAAACAAATACAGGGCTGGAGCCATGCAAAGAAAGAAGCCCTGATCATGGGAAGGTATGATCAGCTCCACAAACTGGCCGAATGCCGGAATGAGACTCATTATAAAAACGCTGCCTTCGACTGCGCTCAGGCAGCTGCCAAACCCAATAAAAACAAAAGAAAAAATATCATTCCACTGAGTAAGCGTAACCACGCTGGTTGAGCGAAGCCGAAACCAGCAATACACACGACTCCGCTCAGGCAGCGAAAAATCCGGACACACCAAAACAACAACAGAATGCCCAAATCGCTGGTTGAGCGAAGCCGAAACCAGCAATACACACGACTCCGCTCAGGCAGCGAAAAATCCGGACACACCAAAACAACAACAGAATGCCCAAATCGCTGGTTGAGCTTGTCGAATAATCGCTGGTTGAGCTTGTTGAAACCAGCTGCCCTTTTCAATCCACGGATAGTAAAAACAGAGTATGAACAGATATTTTTAGCGGTTTTTCTGAATGCAAAGTAATCTTCCGGTCTGCCAACATACATATGTCAAGTAATAGATTCCTTATAAAAGGCCTCGGAAAAAGCACTTTCCTCCAAATCAAAAAGCCGTTTTATCTGATAGCTTTATAATATTTTTAGGTATTATTGTCCTAATTACTTAAACTACTGCACTTTTTACATGCTCTATTTTGTGTTTTATAACCGAACGCCTATATTTACTCCACGGCAGGGCTGTGCAAAGCCCAGAAATCCTTTTTCCGGCAGTCCTGCCGATTGTTAAACCTAAATTCCAAATAACATGAAAACTTTGAAAATTCTTTTCCTGGCCACAAGTATGGCCCTGTTGGCCGCCTGCGGGTCAACCGGAGAAGCGGCTGAAGAAACTGCTACAGGCAATGACAATGAAGAAGCTCTGTACACCAGTGAAAGCGATCTGATTGTCCGGGGTGAATACCTGGTCTCGATCCTCGATTGCGACAACTGCCATACACCCAAGGTTATGACGGATCACGGACCGGAATGGGACATGAGCCGCAGGCTCAGCGGATATCCGTCCGGAAACCCGGTTCCCTCAGTTCCCGAGGAAATGAACGGTTCGGGCTGGATTGGCCTGAGCATGGATATCATGGCCGCGGCCGGCCCCTGGGGCATGTCCTTCTCGGCCAACCTCACTCCGCATGAAACGGGACTGGGTAACTGGACAGTGGAGCAGTTCAAGACCGCCATCCGGAAGGGCAAGTACAAAGGCCAGGAAGGCGGGCGCGATCTGCTGCCTCCCATGCCCTGGTATGCCTATGCCAACATGACCGATGAAGACCTGGAAGCGGTATTCGCCTACTTGCAGACCCTTCCCCCGGTGGATAACGTAGTGCCGGACGCCATTCCGCCAGCCATGCCCTGACCTGGCGCGCGGCTGGTATATGCAGAAAAAGACCTAAGGGCCGGAAAGCCCGGTTTTGCTCGTACGGGATGAATCCGTTAATTTCGCTTTCCGGCTCAAGGCCCTTTCTATGCAAAAACCAGCTCACATGCGGAAAATCGCGGTGTTCACTTCCGGGGGTGACGCCCCGGGTATGAACGCAGCCATCCGGGCAGTGGTACGTACCGGAATTTATTACGGGCTGGAAGTGGCCGGCATCATGCGCGGATACGAAGGCATGGTGGACGGGAATTTTGTTCAACTGCGTTCCAACAGCGTGAGCAACATCATTCAGCGGGGAGGCACCATACTGAAATCCGCCCGCAGCGAACGCTTCCGCACCAAAGAAGGGCGCGCAAAAGCCTTCGAACACCTGAAAAGCCATAAGATTGACGGGGTAGTCGCCATAGGCGGGGACGGCACCTTCCGGGGCGCCCTGGAATTTTCCAATGAATACGACATCCCGTTTATCGGCATTCCGGGAACCATCGACAACGACCTGTACGGAACGGATTATACCATTGGCTATGATACGGCCATCAACACCGCCATTGAGGCCATTGACAAGATCCGGGACACGGCCAACTCGCACGACCGGCTGTTTTTCATTGAAGTGATGGGCCGCGATGCGGGGTTCATTGCCCTGCGCAGCGGTATTGCCGGTGGCGCGGAAGCCATCGTGGTACCGGAAACCAAAACCGATGTGGACGAGCTGATCGAGATCCTGGAAACAGGCTGGCGCAAAAACAAAACCTCCAGCATCGTGGTGGTGGCCGAAGGCGAAGAAACCGGTGGGGCCATCGAACTAGCCAAACGGGTCCAGAAGCGATTTGACAACTACGACACGCGGGTAACCATCCTCGGGCACCTGCAACGGGGCGGAAACCCAACCACCATGGACCGGGTACTGGCCTCCACCCTCGGGGTTTACGCGGTGGAAGCCCTGCTGGACGGCAAAAAGAACGTGATGCTTGGCATGGTGAACAAGGAAGTGGTGTACATTCCCTTTGAAAAAGCTACCAAGCACCACGTGGAGATGAACCGCGACCTGCTGCGCATCGCGGAAATCCTCTCAAGCTGACATGAACTGGCTGAATTCCATACCGGAAGACCTGATCAATTTCCTGCTGGTGGTTCTGTTTTCTTTCCTCATCGGGCTGGAACAGCGGAGGCGGCAGCTGGCGAAAGAAGAAAGAGGCCTGCTGTTCGGTTCCGACCGCACCTTTACCCTCATCGGCATCTGGGGATACATCCTCTTCCTGCTCGACAAGGAGCAAAGCATCCCTTACTACGGAGGCGGCCTGGTGCTGGCCCTGCTGCTGGGGATTTTTTATTTCCAGCGCATCCAGCAGCAAAGCAAAATGGGACTGACCACCATCCTGCTGGCCCTGATCACCTATACGCTTACCCCGCTGGTTTATTTACAGCCTCACTGGCTGGTACTGCTGATCATCGTGGTGCTGCTGATACTGACCGAAATCAAGGAAGAGCTGATTGCCTTTTCCAGGCGCATCGAAGATGATGAATTTATCACACTGGCGAAGTTTATCGTCATTTCCGGGGTCATCCTGCCCCTACTGCCCGATAAAGACATCATCCAGGGCGTGCACCTGAGCCCATACCGGCTGTGGCTGGCCGTGGTGGTGGTTTCGGGTATTTCCTACCTGAGCTACCTGTTGAAGAAATACACTTTCCCCAAGTCAGGCATCGTGCTGACGGGCATCCTGGGCGGCATGTACAGCAGTACCGCCACCACCCTGATCCTGGCCCGCAAAAGCAAATCCCAAAGCGGCAGTTGCAACCGCTACGCGGGGGCCATCCTCATGGCCACGGGCATGATGTACCTGCGCATTTTACTGCTGGCTTACCTCTTGAACCCACCCGTGGGCACACGGTTGGCGCCCTGGTTCCTGCTCCTTTTTGCCCTGTCCATGTCGGGCGGATGGCTCATCATCCGGAAAAAGGAATCAGCCAGTCCTGCAGCACGCGAAGTGGAAAAAAGCCTGAAGCTCGACCGCAACCCGCTGGAATTCAAAGTGGCTATTATCTTCGCCCTGCTGTTTGTGGGTTTTGCCCTGCTGACCGATTACGTGCTGAACCAGTTCGGGGGCCTGGGGCTGAACGTGCTGAGCTACGTGGTGGGCGTCACCGATATCGACCCCTTCATCCTGAGCCTGTTCCAGGGGAAATTCGCCATCAGCACCGGTATGATTGCCCTGGCCACCCTGCAGGCCACCACCAGCAATAACCTGCTGAAAATGATTTACGGCAACGTACTCGGCAGCCGGGAAATCCGCAAATTCCTCTACGCGGGTTTCCTGATCCTGATTGCCGTCAGCATCCTGTTTGCCTTCCTGCTCTGATCAGGGCCGCTGGAGGATTACCTTTTTCCGGATCATCCCCTCCCCTGTCAGCAGGGTAATGTCATACATTCCTTCCGCCAGCCGGGAAATATCAATATTTCGTTGGCTTTGACCGGCCGGTACTGTCCAGGACTCACTGACCACAAGGGCTCCTTTCATGTCCGTGATCCGGAGCACCGCTTCAAAACTGCGTTTGGTTTCGATCTGCAGCGTAAAGTTGCCGTCATTCGGGTTGGGAAAAACACGGAACGACCTGATGAAAACCGGCACCTTCAGCCCGGAGATAACTGTGTCGCGCACCTGTACCGAATCCACCCGTGCGCAGCTGTTGGCATCGGTCACCGTGACGTAATAAAGCCCGGAACATAAGTTCACCGCCATGCCGGATGTCTGCCCGTTCGGGTCGCTCCACAGGTAGGCATAGGGCTGAGTTCCGCCCTGCACTATTACGCTGGCTGTGCCGTTGCACTGGCTGTTTTCATCCGGGGTGGAAGAGGTTTGGGTCAGGAGACTGTCCGGTTCGCCCAGGGTAAACCCGGTGCTGTCCGTGCAGTTGTGCGCGTCCGTGACGGTCACCCCATAGGAGCCGGCTGCCAGGCTGTCGGCCACGGAGGTCGTGTCGCCATTGTCCCACAGGTAGTGGTAAGGAGCCGTGCCGCCCTGCACCGACAGGCTAATGCTCCCGTCCTGCAATCCGTTGCACGAAGGCATGTCCAGGGCCTGTGCCGTGAGCTGCAACGAATCGGGCTGGCCGATGGTGAACGAGGTGGCGCCTGTGCATCCGTGGGCATCCGTCACCGTTACGGTATAATTGCCGGCTGCCAGGCCCGTCAGGCTGGAATCCACACTGCCATTGCTCCAGCTATAGCTGTATCCCGGTGTGCCCCCGTCCCCGCTAACTGCCAGGAAACCATCGGCAGCGCCAAAACAGGAAGCATCCTGCATGGTAACGAGAATGGCCCCTACCGGGTCGGGCTGGGTAATCAATACGGAATCCACGGCCGTGCAGCCGTTCTGGTCGGTTACGGTTACATAATGCATGCCGGCTGGCAGGTGCAGGGCGCTTTTGCCGGTTTCCCCGTCAGACCAATGGTAAGTGACGGGGGGAGTTCCCCCGCTGGCATCGGCTGATGCCGTACCTGTGCTGTCACCATAGCAACCGCTAATGTTGGTGGAACTGTTTATGGTTACTGCAAGCAAAGACGGTTGGTTCACCATGGCGTATTTCACAAAATAACAGCCTTTGGAATCCGTCACCGTGACGACATACGTGCCCACGGGCAGGCTGTCGAGGGTCTGGGCGGTATCCCCGGTGCTCCAGAGGTAGGTGTAGGGTGGCGTGCCTCCGGAAGGCTGTGCCGTTACCGATCCGTCATGCACTCCGAAGCAGGAAACATCCGTAACCTGGGCTCCGGCTGATACATCGCAGGTGTAGAGCGGACTTTCCCAGACGCCCCGCCCAAAAGTGGCCGCCCGGACCCGGGAATTCAGGTATGATATTTCCAATTCCGTCAACGGGGCATTGGGCAGGCCCCCGCTGTAAGAAGCCCAGTTCGACATGGTCATATCGCGGTAAAACACTCCGATTTCCATGCCCACATACAGGCCGCTGGCATTGGTGTCCAGGGCAATGCAATGGGCCGGATAATTGGGCAGGTTGGCACTCCAGTTTACCCAGGTGGTGCCCCCGTCCGTGGAATAAAACACTTTGTTTCCGGCCGAATAACCTGAAGTAGTGTACCATACCGTATTGGCATCGCGCGGGTCGGCCATCAGGTAAGAAACCGGCTGGGCGGATGTGCGTATTTTGGTCCATGTGGCCCCGCCATCGGCCGTGCGCCAGAGGTCGTACTTTGTTCCCGCGTAAATCACTTGCGTGTCGGCAGCTGTCACCGCCAGGTGTCGCAGCTTGGTTCCCCCGGTAAACCCGTTGCTGATCTGTGTCCAGCTATCGCCCCGGTTGGTGGTTTTATACACTTCCTTGTAACCTGCGTAAATCGTGGAAGGATTCAGCGGGTTCAGCACATAAGGCGTAACCCACCAGCCGCTGGGCTTGCCCGGGATGCTGTCAGAGATGGTTACCGTATTCCACCAGGTGGCAAAACCGTCCATGGAGCGGTGTATCTTGCCGTACTGGGTGGTGGAGTACATGATATTCGGATTCACGTAGTCAATGATGCATTCCATACCGTCCCCGCCTGTGGCGTTGAACCAGCCGGTGCCTTCCATTTTCCGGGTACCGTTGTCCTGCATGCCGCCCAGCAACAGGTTGGGGTCGGTGGCTGACAGACCGATTTTGTAAAACTGGCTAATCTGCATACCGTTGGTCAGGTCTTTCCAGTGGACCCCGGTGTCGCGCGTTACGTATATGCCCCCGTCATTGCAATCGTAGAAATTGTTGACATTCACCGGGTGGAACGCGTAAAAATGCTTGTCGGCATGTACCACGGGCGAACCGTTTTTATTGTAGGAGGAGCCGCTGGTCCACATACTGGCCGTAGTCCAGGTATGGCCCCCGTCCGTACTCTTCCAGCAGTTCACGCCCCCGAGGAACACCAGGTTGGAGTCTGCCGGGGAAATAGCGAGGCAGAGGTCGTACCAGCCCTGGCCGCCCGTGCCGGAACCATCGGAATAATAGCCGAGCATATTGGGCGTGTCGGGGTGCACCTGGGTGAAGGTGTTGCCTGCGTCATGCGAAGCCCATAAGCCCAGCAGGCCCCCATTGGTTTTGGCGGCTACGAATTCCACCATGTTGGGCGCGGCAGCCGTCACGGCCAGCTGGATGCGCTTGGCCCCACTGAGCGAAGTGACCTGCGACCAGTTTTGCCCGCCATCGAGCGAACGCCATACCTGGGCACCCGAACCGTAATCAGTAGCATACACCACGTTGGGGTCGCCCGGCTTAAAGGCCAGGTCCTTGAAATTGCCGGCCTGTACCTTTGACCAGGTGGTCCCCCCATCAGCCGTGCGCCAGATACCGTCTGATGCGGAAGCTATCAGTACACTGGGATTCACCGGATTGATGATAATGTCGCGCATCAGCTTGTTCTGCGAAGTGGTCCACGAAAGCCCCGTGGTGGTCCAGGTCTGCCCCCCATCGGTGCTTTTCAGTACGCCTACACTGTGGTTGTCGCCACTGGCATTGCCGGTCAGTGCCCAGAGGGAACCGAAATCCCCATCACCCGTAGCAAAATACATGGTATCGGGATGCTTGGGGTCAATGGCTATGCCGCTTACCCCCAGGCTGGGCCAGTCATCCGCGATGGGTGTCCAGCTGTTTCCCCCGTCCGTGGTTTTCCATACCCCGCCCGAAGGCGTGCCCACAAACATGACAGCCGTATCGGTGGGATGAAACGCCAGGCAATTGATGCGCCCCAGCCCCCGGTAACCACCCGGAGTGGTAGTGGGGCCCAGCGGCTTCCAGTTAAAAACAGACTGGCCCTGTATGCCCTGCCCGCTGCCGTACTTGACCCGGAAATGCTGCCATTCGTCCCAGTCATGCCCGCTGTCCGGAAAACGCCCGTTTTCATCCAGGCGGCTGTCCCAGTACCAGATCCAGCGGGCAATGGGCTTCAACCCGGCTTCACGGGGCATGCCATGGGTTTCTACATACTGCTCAAAGGCGTCCCGCAGCTCCGGGAACGACCAGGTACGCCCTTCCACGGTTTCCAGGAAACTCTGGGACCGGACGGAATACACAGCTGCCAATGCAAACAAGAGAGTAATGACTTTTTTCATTTCGCGCTATTTGGGTGAAGGGATGAAATAAAATTACGAAACAAAAGAAAAATGCTATGACCGGGAAACTGTAGTTTTGCGCGAAAAGCCGGACGGTGTATTCGCTGCTGATAAAAAACGTAACCATTTTCAACGAAGGCCACAGGTTTGCGGGCGATGTGGCTGTTTCGAGCGGGCGCATTGCCCGCTTGGGGGGAACCGTTGACGGGCCTGCCCGCGAAGAGGTGGACGGCACGGGTCTGTGGCTCCTGCCCGGAGTAATTGACGACCAGGTGCATTTCCGCGAACCCGGCCTGACCCACAAGGGCTCCATCGCCAGCGAATCAAAGGCAGCCGTGGCCGGGGGCGTCACCTCCTTCATGGAAATGCCCAACACCCGGCCCCCTGCCCTCACCCAACAGCTGCTCGAAGAAAAATACGCCCTGGCCGCGAAGAACAGCTACGCCAACTACAGCTTCTACATGGGCGCCTCGAACGATAACCTGGACGAAGTGCTCCGCACCGACCCGGAACGCGTGTGCGGCATCAAGGTGTTCATGGGCAGCAGCACGGGCAACATGCTGGTGGATGACGAAAAAACCCTGGAAAACCTGTTCAGCCGCTGCGGCATGCTCATTGCCACCCACTGCGAGGACGAAGCCACCATCCGCGCCAACCTGGAAGAAGCCCGGAAGCACTACGGAAATAACATCCCCCCGGAAATGCACCCCCACATCCGCACGGAGGAAGCCTGCTGGCTGTCTTCCTCCAAAGCCGTGGCCCTGGCACGGAAACACGGCACCCGCCTGCACATCCTGCACCTGTCCACCGCCCGCGAACTGGAACTCTTCGACAATGCCACGCCCCTGGCTGAAAAACGCATCACGGCCGAAGTCTGCGTGCACCATCTCTGGTTCAACAGCGCGCTGTACCCCGTGCTGGGCAACCGTATGAAATGCAACCCCGCCATCAAGGAACGGGAAGACCAGGAGGCCCTGCAGCAGGCCCTCAAGGACGGCCTGCTGGACGTGGTGGCCACCGACCACGCCCCGCACACCGCGGAGGAAAAAGCCAGGCCTTACCCCGAAGCCCCCTCCGGCCTGCCCCTGGTGCAGCACAGCCTGCTCATGATGCTGGAACTGGCCAGCATCGGCAAGTTCAGCCCGGAATTCGTGGTGGAAAAGATGTGCCACGCCCCGGCCGTATGCTTCCGGGTAAAGGAACGAGGCTACCTGCGCGAAGGCTGCCGGGCCGACATGGTGCTGGTGGACCCGGAGGGACGCACCCAGGTGACCACGGACTCCCTGCATTACTACTGCGGCTGGAGCCCGCTGGAACACAGCGAATTCCGCCATCGCGTGCTCCGCACCTGGGTGAACGGCCAAACCGCCTACGCCTGGCAGGACGGGAAGGAAACGTTCAGACAGGGGCAGGGGGAAAGGCTGGGGTTTAATTAGATCCCTTCCGATTCTTTCCAGTAGATTCTATTGAAAGGGCTTTCTGCTTCTTTTGCTTCTGCGCGGCCAATTCTTTCTTCTTGTACAGGTCAATAATATTGATGGGCGGCAGCAAATACACACCAAAGGGTGCCAGGGCTGTCTGCTGGGCTATAAAATTCCGCATTTGCCCGATCAGTATATTCACAGTGCTGTAAGCCCGGAGATTGGCCGCTACATCCTCTTTTAAGGTGTCGTCCCCTATGGAAAACAATCCCCCGCATTCAGCGGTTATGCTGTAACCGGCCCTGGGCCGTTTGCCGGCATTGATCTTCAGCAATACCTCCACTTTGAACATATCGCCTTCTTTCTCGAAGGCATACTTGAAATCTATATCAATCGGATAAGAGGCAAACAATTCCTGAAGGACTATCTCTTTTTTCTTGGGTAAAACAAATGCATATTTGTATTCCAGTATGGAAAAATCATGCAATTTCAGGGGTGAAGGAACAGCTTTCATCAGGCAGCGAAATATTCGGAACATTCATTAATCATGCCTGTCGCCTGAGGCGTATCCTTGTAAGTTGAATTACTAAAATTATGATAAACCCATGTGCCCTGCCGGTCCGCTTTGGGGGCAAAGGATTTTTTCTCCTCTTTGGATTCTTCAGAAATATAAAACCTGATATTCAGCGCTTCCTGCAGGCGGGCCAGGGTTTTAAGATTCAGCAGGCGGTTGCCCCGGAACAGCTGGGTAATGTAACTGGCCGAAGTGCCAATCCGTTCGGCAAGTTGTTTTTTGCTCAGGCCCTGGCGCTCCATGGCTTCTTCCACTTCATGCATGAATTTGAAGCTGAGCATATAGGTCTCATGCTCCAGCTTTTCATCAGGGGATTTAAACTCAAACAACCTGTCAAACCATTCTTTGTTTTTCATTTCCTTACGCAATTTTGTACTCATAACCGGCTACCCTTTTAACGATCTCCCTGATCCTTTTATCCAGCTTTCTGGTTTTTTTCTTTTCCAGCAGTTCAATGAGAATTATGTGCTTCCGGTTGTATTCGTCTGTATGTTCCTGGCAATAAATCCTGAATTTCTGGCTTCCCTGCAGGCATTTTATGGCCGTTACATGTTTCGTATTCTGGTCAATGTTTTCCCGGCTATACTGTTCCTAAGTGGCCACGCCATGTAGCAGTGCATCTATGACATACCTGAATTTTTTAAGAAAAAGATCGCGGGATTCCAGAAATTTTCTGATTGTATCCATGGAGGCTTCATCCATATAGATAAAGACCGTTTCCTTATCGTTCACCCACAGAAGGATTGCTTTCCGGGTCATTGCAAAATTAACCTATTGCTTAATTATTTCAAAATTTTCCCGGATTTTTTTTGAAATTTTTCACACTTTCCGGGAAAGAATCCGGCCTTTCCTATCGGGTGCCATTATATGATCCGCTTATTCCAGAAGCTGTTGATTTCAATGCCAAAAACATGTTCCTGACTAACAAATGTAATAATTTCATCAGGATAGGAAAATATCATATCTGAGGGATTGAACGGACAAATGTTATGGTGTTTTTTACCTGCCACGCCCCGGCCGTGTGCTTCCGCCAGGGGCTGGGGGAAAGGCTGGGGTTTGAAGGAACGGCCGGCTGAACGGGCCCAAAACGCACCTTCCGTAATTTCTTTACATATCTTAATTTAGCATCATCCCGCCCTGGCAGGCTGAACATTTACATATGTTAATCTTCCCGCTTTGGCGGGATCAACAAGCATTAACCGCATGTCCGGTACGCGGCCATAACCCCGACAGGGGTTTAACAGTGAATAACCCCGACAGGGGTTCAACAGTGAATAACCCCGACAGGGGTTTAACAGTGAATAACCCCGACAGGGGTTTAACAGTGAATAACCCCGACAGGGGTTTA
>CAYRDC010000018.1:41270-41885 GCA_964422925.1 uncultured Chitinophagales bacterium
ACAGTGAATAACCATGTCGTCCTACACACAAATCCTGTATCAGATCGTCTTCGGCACCAAGAACCGCGAAAATGTGCTGACCAAACCAAACCGGGAACAGCTGTACCGTTATATCCGGGGAATAATCACCCAAAAAAAGTGCTTCCTGTACTGCATCAACGGGGTGGAAGACCATATCCATATCCTGATTCACCTGCACCCCACGGTCGCGCTGGCTGACCTGGTGAAGGATATCAAAGTGGCCTCTTCCATCTGGATTAAAGAACAAAGGATATTTCCCGGATTCACGGCCTGGCAGATAGGCTACGGGGCATTTACCTATTCAATCAAAGCGAAAAAAGCACTGATCCACTATATTGAAAATCAGGAGAGACATCATAAACGGCTTACCTTCCGCCAGGAATATATCAACCTGTTGGAGGAACATAGGGTTGATTATGATGCGCGTTATCTGTTATAAGTTTCCAACCCCTTGCGGAAGTCTCCGGAAGACCACATACACCGGCAGGTATGGATCATTAAGGGTGTCCGGGGAAGGTTGCCTGGTGATGACTGTGCGTTTGGGTGGGGTTCTGCCGCTGCCGGCTGCACCGGCAGTTATAAAAGGTTGACAGG
>CAYRDC010000018.1:41985-48303 GCA_964422925.1 uncultured Chitinophagales bacterium
TATAAAAGGTTGGCAGGTTCCTGTTCATGTCTTACTGTTAAACCGCTGCGCGGTTAGTTTGCCATTCCTTTTATTAGCTTCATATCTGATACCTGCATGGAGCGGGAAAGGCTGGGGTTTGCAAGTTAACCGCTCTCCTTATGCAGGCTATCTTATTACGAATCAAGTGTTTCTGCCCTTAATAAAGCCTGACGCCTCAGGAAGCGTAAAGATTCTCCGCTATTTTTATTAAAAATATTTTGGAGTTAAGGGGCAGATTAGTAAATTCGAAATTCTTGTAAGGACTGAAATAGGTATCTTCTATAGATAGAATATTATATTTCCTACTATGCGAGTATTAATAAATCAAGTGATTTATAAACTTTTTAGTCTTTATATAAAGAACAAAAGGGCACCACAGTAGTTTGCGATGCCCCAGAGTCTTCCACTCTTCGGCTTATAGCCTTGTTGTGGTTTGAGGCTATAAAATTACATAACCAATCATAAAAAACAAATAAACATGGCTAGAATTTTAGGACTTGATCTTGGTACAAATTCGATTGGATGGGCAATAAGGGAAACCAGTGAAGATGAGCGTATAGAATATCTGTCCAAATTTAAGAATGGAATTGGTGACTCAGAAAATCAGATTGTTGATTATGGCGTAGTAGTGTTTAAAAAGGGTGTAGGTGACGGCACATCAGGAGAATTCTCATTAGCTGCTGAAAGAAGGAAAAACAGAAGTAGGCGTAGACTATATAACGCTAAACGATACAGAAAATGGGAATTGTTAAAAGTACTTATTGAAAATAATATGTGTCCTCTCCCCATGCATGAACTAAGATTATGGAGCGTAGGAGAATGGATTAATGAGAATGGTAAATGGAAAAATAAAGGGAGAAAATATCCATTAAACCGGGACTTTATTAGGTGGTTTGCGATGGATTTCAATAAAATCGGAAACAAGTATGATCCAGACGAAAAATTAAAGCCTGAATTTGAAAATCCTTATTCGCTCAGGTGTTTTTTATTGGAAAATACCCTAGAAAATAATCAAAAGGAGAAATATATGATTGGTAGGGCTCTTTATCATTTTGCACAGCGAAGGGGATTTAAATCAAGTAGAAAAGGTGGGAAATCTACTTATGCAGAAAACAAAGATATTGAAGAAAAGAAGCAGAAAGACCCTAACTTTCATATTTCTAAATATGCTTTAGAAAAAATCAAATCCGGACAACGATTCAGAAATAGCGGAGTAATTCAAAGGAAATATTATGAAGAAGAATTCCTTGCTATATGCAAGAAACAAAATATTCACCAAGAGTTAACGAGAAAATTATTTAACGCAGTATTTTATGTGCGGCCTTTAAGAAGCCAAAAAGGCCTTGTCGGTAAATGTACCCTTGAGAAAGATAAAGCCCGAATACCCATTAGCCATCCATATTTTGAAGAATATCGAGCATTAGCTTTCATAAATAACATTAAGTGGAGAGAAACCGGTAGTAATTCATTATTTCAACCAATTCCCATTGGACTGAAAAAGGATATACTTGAAAAAGTATTTTTTAAACGAAAAAAAAATGGCGCAGTTGATACAAGAAGCTATTTTAAATTCGAAGAAATAGTTAAGAAATTCTCTAATAACCATAAGTACGAATTTAACTTTGCAAAATATAATAATGAGAAATTAAGGGAAGGAGAATATATACTTATTAGCAATCCAATAGTTTCAACTTGTCCAGTTATTGCTGGATTAATCAATGTATTCAATGACAGCTGGACCGAAAAATTTATCCAGAATAATGATAAATACGGAATTAACTGGTCAGGATTATCTCTTCAATACCAAGTAAAATACGGGACTAAAAAAGAAGTTAAAAGAAGGCTGGACTTTGAAGGAATATGGCACTTATTATTTGATTACATACTAATCAAAGACGCCCAAGAAGGTCTTAGTACTTTCTGTAAAGAAGTTTTAGGATGGGATGAGACAAAGACAAATCAATTCATTGAGATTGATATTCCCCAGGGATATGGCTCATTAAGTAGAAATGCCATTACTAAAATTTTACCTTATCTACAAAGTGAGCATATTTATACTGAAGCAGTATTTTTTGCTAACCTGGATAAGGTCTTTGGTAAAGAATACTTTACTATGAACCAAGAAACAATTAAATCAGCCATTTCGGAAACAATAAACAATGTAAACAAGGAAAAAGTATTACTAAACATAGTTAATGGGTTAATCAGAAAGTTTTTCGCAGAACAAGAATCAATTAGGGCAAAAGGACTTGATGAACAGTTAAAGAAAGTTGCCAGTGAAGAAGTAATCAAAAGCTTATTACAACATTTTGGAGAAAATGATTGGAACAAAATGACAGAGCAGGAAAGAAATTTCCATTATGATTATGTACTAACTAAATACCTTAAATTCCTTGATGGTAAACAAGAACCCCAAGAAAAAGCTTCATACAGCAGAGGCGTTGATACCGACATCGATTATTATTTAATCCCCCGGTTAGATGAAAAAGTGAAGAATACTTTGAAGGAAAAATTTAATGTTAAACCTGAATTTCTTAAATACTTATATCATCCCTCTGATATAGATATTTACCCAAAACCCAAAAAAACCATACATATTGTTGACAGAAGTACCGGAGAAGTGATTGATATTCCGCAATTAGAAGACCCGATGCCTCCCACTAAGGGTTGGAAAAACCCCATGGCTATGCGAACAATGTATGAACTTAAACATTTAGTTAATCACCTACTACAAATTAGGAAAATTGATATAGAAACAAAGATTGTTATAGAAATGGCCAGAGAATTAAACGATTCTAACAGAAGATGGGCAATTCAAACATATCAGAAAAGAAGAGAAGAAGAAAATAAAGAATTTGCAAAAGTTATTATTGGACTTGCAAAAGAAAAGTACCCTAATCTTAATGAAAATGATGCTGAGAACATTGAAAAAATAAGGTTATGGTGGGAACAATTGGAAAACGGAACTGAAATTTATAAGCAAATTAAGAATTTACAAGATGATGTCGAAAAATATAGATTATGGAAAGAACAAAAATGCATATGTCTGTATACAGGAAAACATTTTAGTCTTACGGATTTATTTGACGGAACGAAAACACAATTTGAGCATACTTTCCCAATAAGTGATTCATTTGATGACTCTCTAGCTAATAAAACAATATGTGATGCACGATACAATATGAACATAAAAAGGGATCAAATTCCAACTCAATTAAAAAATTATAATGAGGATGCTGATGGCTACTCAGCCATTAAGCCCCGATTAAAGCCATGGATTGATTTACGTAATACACTTTTTCATAAAATTGAAGAGAATAAAAAGGAAACCAAGAAGGCTATTCGCTCCGGTAATATAGAAAAGAAAAATTATCTTATTCGTCAAAGGCATTTGCTTCAATTTGATTTTAATTATTGGGATAAAAAAGTCAAGACGTTTACATTAAATGAAATACCTCAATGGTGGAAGAACAGCCAACTAGTAGATACTCAAATTATTACTAAATACGCTAGAGCTTATTTGAAATCCTTGTTTCATAGGGTTGATGTAATAAAAGCTAAACAAAACACTTATGATTCGCAAGATGGAATGGCTAATATATTCAAAAAAATATACCAGATAAAAGGAGATGAACAAAAGGACAGAAGCAAACATTGTCATCATGCAATAGATGCAGCCGTATTGACTCTGATTCCCAACTCAGCGAAAAGGGAGAATATTCTTCAAAAATATTACAAAGCCCTTAATAACAATCAGAAATATCATACTAAACCATATCTAACGTTCCATGAAAGCTACGTAACAAGCATTGAAAATAATGTTCTAATAAATCATGTTAACCGAGATAGGACATCAACACCTACACGTAAAAAAGCCAGAATAAGGGGTAAAGTGCAAAAAACGAGGAATGGAAATATAATGCTTGTACAAGGGAAGAGTATTCGTGGACAATTACATAAAGAAAGTTATTTTGGTATGGTTCAAGTTCCAGAGCGAAATGAAGAAGGTTATGTAATTCGAGAAAATGGCAAAATCAAAGTAAAAAAAGATGAATTCTGGGTTGTCATGCGAAAACCTATGGAAAAAGTCAAAATCAGTAAAGATGAAATCTTAGACAAAGTTTTAGAAAAGTACATAATTAGCCAACTCCGGCAGGGAAAGAAAATCACAGAAGTAGTAGACTTCCAAAAAAAGCCAATACGACATATTCGTTGCCGTGTAAAAGCAGGCCGAGGATATCTTACCAAGGAAAAAGCTATTCTATTAAAAAAACATACCTACGTATCGAAAAAAGAATACAAAAGATACGTACTGGCACAAAATGAAGAAAATTATCTTTTTCTTTTTTATGAAGACAGGAAAAATAATTCCATCAG
Organism: uncultured Chitinophagales bacterium; assembly: GCA_964422925.1. GTDB lineage: Bacteria > Bacteroidota > Bacteroidia > Chitinophagales > S012-47 > CAYRDC01. Next base: position 46,384 of record CAYRDC010000018.1, read on the forward strand.
AAGGTCTGCTAGAATTATTAGTCTTTTCGAATGGACACAATTTGGTTATTCCAGATTAAGAGATATTTGGGCAGATAGCTCTATGAATCAAACAGCCAACGGGATTCCATTAAAACACATACTGAAAGTTGGAGATAAATTGCTTTTATACATTAAGTATCCGGAAGAACTTATTCACCTAGATAGAGACGAATTACAAAATAGACTTTTTAAAGTATACAAATTCAACGATATAGGTTCGACTAAATTTATTTATCTACAAAACCATATGGAAGCAAGACCGGAAGAAGAACTATCTAATCTCGAAAAAGGGAAAGACGGTTTTCCAGAATTTAATGACAATACCTATATGTACCGTTTAAGACTAAATCCAAAAAAATTGAATTGCCTATTTGAGGGAAGGGATTTTGTTCTAAATCCTGATGGAGAATTGCTTTATAAATGTTTTAATGAATCATAGTTATGCCATAATATTAACATGATTAAACGCACCCTCTTTTTCAATAACCCCTATCACCTGAGCACCCGTCTCCGGCAGCTGGTGATCACCGACAAGAAAACCGGTGAAAAAACCACCGCGCCCATTGAAGACCTCGGTTTCGTGGTGCTCGACCACCGGGAGATCACCTTCACACAGTCGGTGCTGAGCGAACTGGCGGCCAACAACACGGCCGTGGTAATCTGCGACAGCCGGCACATGCCCGCCAGCATGCTTTTCCATCTCGACACCCACCAGGTGCAGAACGAAAGGTTCCGCGCCCAGGTGTCGGCCAGCGAGCCGCTGAAAAAGCAGCTCTGGCAGCAGACCGTCAAAGCCAAGCTGCGCAACCAGGCTTCGGTGCTGGACCAGCGGGGCGGTCCGGGGGATGCCCTCCGCAGGCTGGCCGCGCGCGTGCGCAGCGGGGATCCCGACAACCTGGAAGGCCAGGGCGCCCGGCGCTACTGGAAAGCCCTGTTCGGGCCGGATTTCAAACGCGAACGGGAAGGGGCGCCCCCCAACCCCTCGCTCAATTACATTTACGCCATCCTGCGGGCCGCGGTGGCCCGCGCCCTCTGCGGAAGCGGCCTCCTGCCCACGCTCGGCATCCATCACCACAACCGTTACAATGCCTATTGTCTGGCGGATGACATTATGGAACCCTTCCGCCCCTTCGCGGACGCGCTCGTCAGGGAGGAAATTGATCAAAACCCAAACTATCATAACCTGACCCCGGAAAACAAGGCCCGGCTGCTCGGGGTGCTGACCACCGACACCCTGGTGAACGGGAAGCTGCGGCCGCTGTCGGTGGGCCTGGCCGAAACCACGGCCTCCCTGGCGGCCTGCTTTGTGGGGAAGGCCCGGAAAATCAAATACCCGGCCTGGCCCCCGGCCGCGAAAACAAAAACCGGAAAATAACCGCGCCATGTCGCAACTACGGCTGAACGCGTACCGCATTATGTGGCTGTTTGTATTCTTCGACCTGCCGGTCCGCACCAAAAAAGACCGGAAGCAGTACTCGGAATTCCGCAGGAAACTGCAGCAGGACGGATTTACCATGATGCAGTACAGCGTGTACACGCGCCACTGCGCCAGCCGCGAAAACGCGGCCGTGCATATCCAGCGGGTGAAAAAAATGCTGCCGCCCAGGGGCATGGTGAGCATCCTGCAGATCACCGACCGGCAGTACGGGGATATCCTGAATTTCTGGGGGAAGGAACGGAAAAAGCCGGAAAAAGGCCCGCCCCAGCTGCAATTATTCTGAGGGAACCTGGAAAATCCAACGCGGACCCTTACAGGATGGGGAAAAAGCAGGACCCCGGCAGTGTAAAAAACTGCCGGGGCCCGAAAAAATCAACGATATTTCTTTGTAAAACCCACGATATCAGCACCCTGCGCGGGGGTATAATATCGTTAATCCAGCATTTCAATCAAACCACAAC
>CAYRDC010000019.1:0-30061 GCA_964422925.1 uncultured Chitinophagales bacterium
CATTAGAAAGCGGCAAATGCTCCGGCTTTTCCAGGCTGACAGGTTGTTGCAGCCAATCGGTGTCTACGTGTATATTCATGCTTCCAGGTTTTGACTTTGGTACCAAAGCTGTGAACAATTAGTGTCTGAGAAAATTTTACACGCTGTTTCCTGGATTTCCCCGGCTGAAACCGCAGCGTATTTATCGTTTTCCCGGGCCCACAGGGCGGCTTCCCCGAGCCATTCAAAATAGCAAAGGTTAAAGGCCCGGTTCATCAGGCTGATTTTTTCGAACTCATGGTAAGCAATTACCTTGTTTTTCACCTTTTGCAGTTCGGTGTCGCCTGCCGGCTGGTTTTTCAGTTGTCCGATTTGATCGTCCAATGCTTCCAGGGCTTGTTCAAAGGAGATGCCGGGGCTGAGGCGGCCTTCGATAACCAGCAGCCCGGGGTCTGCCTCTCCTGTCGTATAGGCATCGATTTGAACGAAGATGTGTTGCCGGCTGACCAGTTCCCGGTAAAGGCGGGCACTTTTGCCGTTGGCGAGCAGATCGGTGATCAGGTCGGCCGCGTAGAAACCGGGGCTCATGCGCTGGTCCATGTGCCAGGCGGCATACAGTACATTGCCCGGCACCTGTTCAGTTTTTTTGGCTAACCGCAATTCCTGCTGTTCAGGTTCGGCCGGCCGCGGAGGACATTTGGAGTGCCCGGGCTCAATACCCCCGAAATGTTTTTCAGCCAGCCGGATAACCTCTTCGGCCTTCACGCCTCCGGCCACTGCCAGATATGCCCTGTCCGGGCGGTAATGCTGCCGGTAAAAAGACTTTACTTCTTCCAGGGAAGCCCTGTCAATATGGTCAAGGGTTAAACCAATGGTCGGCCAGCGGTACGGGTGTTTTTTATAGGCAAGCCCCCTGAGCAAATGCCAGGCATCGCCATACGGCTGGTTAATGTAATGCTCTTTGAGTTCCTCCATGACCACTTTGCGCTGAATTTCCAGCGAACGGTCATTGATATCCAGGGCGTGCATCCGGTCGGCTTCCAGGAAAAGCGCGGTTTCAAGGTTGGCGGCAGGCAACACCTCGTAATAATTCGTGAAGTCATTGTTGGTAAAGGCGTTGTTCTCCGCGCCCAGGCGCTCGAGCACATCGTCAAAATCAGGCACATTGGCTGACCCGGCAAACATCAGGTGCTCAAACAAATGGGCAAAGCCGGTCCGCTCAGGTGATTCATCCCGCGCGCCCACGTCATATAATATGTTTACCACAGCCATCGGTGTTGAAGAGTCTTCGTGCACCAGAACTGTCAGGTCGTTGTCGAGCTTTTTGCTTTTAAAAGGGATCATTGAAAAAAATGGTTGGCAGATTGGCTAATTTTGGCGTGTAAAACTACAAACCCTTCCCAAGCCCTAACAGCGATGAAGGTAAAAGAGTTACTTCAGCGTGCATTAAACCGCGAATTTTTAACGGCTGAGGAAGGTGTGTACCTGTTTGAGCAGGCACCAACCGCTGACCTGGCCCTGGTGGCCCATGAACTGAGACTTCAGGTTCATCCAGAACCCGTGGTTACTTGGATCATAGACCGGAACATGAACACCACCAATATTTGTGTGGCAAATTGCAAATTCTGTAATTTTTTCAGGCCTCCGGGACATGAAGAAGGGTATGTAACGGATCTGGAAACCTACCGGGTTAAGATTGAAGAAACCATTCGCTACGGGGGAGAGCAGTTGTTGCTGCAGGGCGGGCATCATCCGGAGCTGGGACTGGATTATTACGTGAATATTTTCCGGGAGATCAAAAAGATGTTCCCGCGAATCAAGCTGCATGCCCTGGGGCCGCCCGAAGTAATGCATATTTGCCAGCTGGAAGGGAAAGAACCGGAATATGTGCTGGAGCGCCTGATCGAAGCCGGGCTTGACTCCCTGCCGGGTGCCGGGGCCGAAATCCTGAATGACCGGGTCAGGCGGCTGATTTCCCGCGGCAAATGCACCGCGGCCGAATGGCTGCAGGTTATGGAAGCCGCCCACCGGCTCCGCCTGACAACTTCCGCTACCATGATGTTCGGACATATTGAAACCAATCTGGAACGAATGGAACATTTGGTGGCCATCCGGGAAGTGCAGGCTAAAAAGCCTGAAGACGCAAAAGGTTTTATCGCGTTTATTCCCTGGCCGTTCCAGGATGAAGGAACCATGTTGAGGGATTTACGCGGAGTGCGCAATCAGGTGACCCGCAATGAATATATCCGGATGATAGCCATCAGCCGGATTATGTTGCCTAATATTTCCAATATCCAGGCCTCCTGGTTAACGGTAGGGAAAGACACGGCACAGGCATGCCTGTATGCCGGAGCCAATGATTTCGGATCCATTATGATCGAGGAAAATGTGGTTTCCGCGGCTGGTGCATCATACCGGTTCAATGCCGAAGGTATACAACAGGCAATTCGTGAAGCTGGTTTCGAACCCCGCTTACGGGATCAGCAATATAATTACCGGCCCCTGCCGGAAAAGCTTGAACAGCAGTCTGTCTCCTGACTCTTTCTCCGGTTTACCCCGATTTCGAATATTACGGATGCAACCTAACCTTGTTTTGGGTTATCTATGTAAATACAAATCTGGTGAGAGGGATTTTTATATGCACTTTAGTGTAAGAACGGGTAAAGCGCCCTTCGTGTGGGTTTTGACTATGGCCATAACCATTCCATTTTACGGACAAAATGAAAACAGCGCTACGACCGCTACGGGGAGAGGTGCTATCGTTACGTCCAACATCACAGACTACCAGGCGCTGTCCATCAATCCGGCCAACCTGGCGTTGCCCGAAAATCCCAAACTGGCTTTCGGACTGGCTGAATTTAACCTGTCGCTTTATTCAGAAGCGTTTCCTTTGAACGACCTGAAGGCACTGATGTTCAACCCTTCTCAATTACCCAATTACAATGCCAGCCAGTTGGCTGCCATGTTTTCCGGAGCAAGAAATTCAATGGATCTGAATGTTATGCCTTTTGGATTCTCCCTGTACGGGAAAAAATTGGGTGGACTGGCATTTGGCATTCGTCAAAACCTGATGGCAACTTCTTATTTTAACCAGGGCCTTTCCAATTTGATCTTTAACGGCTTTCATTATACAGATTATATCGATTCGATTATTGTTACAAACACCGGAGATACCATAGGGATAAGCTTTCAACCCGTTTCGGCCTCCGAATTATTCGACAGTAGCCGCATAACCTTATCAGCCACTACGGATATAGTAGTCGGTTATGGACGCGAAATCGTCAGCAATGATAATATCAGGTTATATGCCGGTGTTGGTTTTCAATATGTAATTGGCTATGCCATGATAGATGCCGGGGCACGGGATCATCAGTTAAGTGCCTTTACGGCCATTACTCCCGGAACAGGCATTGACTTTGGAAATCTTACGGCACCATCACTGGATACCTCTGGGCAGTTCAGGCCGGCCGGTAAAGGATTCGGCTTTGATGTTGGGCTGAATTTGTCCACCTCATATTTTCAGGTGGGTATGTCACTGACCCAACTGGGCAGCGTCACGTGGTCTGCCAATGTATTTGAGATGAAGGATTTTACAGTAGACAGTATTGACTTCAGCGGCCTGGACAGTACCATATTTAACAGTCAGATTCATTTGGTTGATGTATCCGGGCTGGCCGATAAAAAAGTGCCCCTGCCCTCAAAATTCCGGATGGGCATCAGTAGTGAAATCATTGACAAATTACATATAGGAATGGATATAGCCATTCCCTTGAATCAGGGCCCGGGGAATTTAATACGGCCGTTTGTCGGGCTTGGAATGGACTACGACTTGTTGAATTTTCTGACAGTTTCGAGCGGGATGACCTTTGGTGGAAATTACCGTTTTGATGTACCTTTAGGTATCCGGTTTCATATTGGCCCGCAGAATAAAGGGTATGAATTGGCTGTAGCTACGCGTGATGTTTTGACGTTTTTTGGCGCTGACCGTCCGAATTTATCTTTTGGAATGGCCGCACTTCGGTTCAAGTTTTAAAGACAATTTGGAGGGAAAAGCAGAAAAAATTTTTGAACCGAATTTTTATTGTTGAAGCAGATTTCTAAATTTGCGATAATGGCTTAGTGTGTTTTTTTTGTTTAACTAAAACCCAATCTTATGAAACGGAACTTGTTACTGGCCTTAGCTGGCGTGTTCCTGGCGTTTCAGGTTTACGCCCAGCGCACCATTACCGGTACAGTAACATCAGCCGAGGACGGCAGTACCCTTCCGGGGGTAAGTGTTGTCGTGAAAGGGACGGTAGTGGGAACCACTACTGACCTGAGCGGCAATTACGAAATTGACGTTCCGGCCGGTGGGTCTGTATTGGTATTCAGCTTCGTGGGTATGAAGACCCAGGAAGTGGCCATTGGCTCGTCCAATACCATTAACGTTACCATGGAGGTTGACGCTTTGGGTATTGACGAAGTCGTGGTAACAGCCATTGGTATCGAGCGTGAAGCCAAGGCGTTGGGGTATGCCGCTCAGGAGGTAAGCGGTAAAGAAATTGAAGACTCCCGCAGAACGAGCGTTATCGATGCTTTGAATGGCAAAGTGGCTGGGGTTCGTATTAACCGTGCGAGTGGTGAAGCCGGTGCCTCTTCCTTTATTGAAATCCGGGGCTCCGCTTCCATTACCCGTAGTAACCAACCATTGTTTGTTGTGGACGGTGTTCCCATCGACAACAGTGGTAACTCGGGTAACAACGTTGCCGGTGTAACCGAATCGAACCGTGCCATTGACCTGAACCCTGAAGACATTGCCTCCATTACAGTGCTGAAAGGTGGTGCCGCTACCGCTCTGTATGGGCTGCGCGCTGCCAACGGTGCTATCATTATCACAACAAAAAGAGGAGCCAAAAACCAGGGTATGCAGGTTAATTTCAGCACCTCTTATACCTCCAGCAAGGTGTCTAACCTGCCTCCGCTGCAGGAAAAATTTGGGCAGGGTTCCTTTGCCTATACCGATTTACTGCGTAGTTTCGGACTTCCGGCCAACTACGTATTTGAACCGGACCAGGGCTTTTACAAAGCTGTATCCTGGGGTCCCCCGATCTCAGAAGAAGTCTGGGTAAACGATCCCAGTTATGTACCCGCGAACTTTTTCTGGGGTGGCGGTAGCACTTCTATGGATGTTTGGACCAAATACTGGGATCCGCATGGACGTATCCTGTGGACCGGTGACACTATGGTTCAGAACGACCCGGTCCTATCAGGCCTGGCAGCTAACGGCACACCGGTTACGCCTTATGACAGGTTCTCCTTCTTCCAAAAAGGTATGAGCTGGAGAAACCACCTGAGCATAAGCGGTGGAGATGACAAGAGCACCTTCTATCTGTCTTTCGGCACGGATAATTCGGAAGGAATTGTTCCGAATAACCGTTTTGACCGGACCAGTGTGAAGTTTGCTGCTGATCGCGATGTGAGCAATGCATTGTCTGTTGGCGCTAACGTTCAGTATATCAACAGTAAAGGTGTCCGGATTCAGAAAGGATCGAACATCTCCGGCCTGATGCTGGGCCTGTTGCGTACACCGGTAACCTTCGACAACAGCTACGGTTACCAGCTGCCGGACGGCTCGCAACGGAACTTCCGCGGTGGCCCGGGTTATGACAACCCCTACTGGGTGGTCAACAAAATCCGTTACACCGACCGCGTGAACCGTATTATCGGGGATTTGCATGCCAGCTGGGATGTCAATTCCTGGTTGAACGTTTTCTACCGCTTTGGTATTGACAACTGGTTCAAAGACGTTCGCAACTATTTTGAAAAGAATTCCAATGAATGGCCTGATGGTTATAATGGAGTTTCGAACTCTTGGAATTCCGACATCAACTCAGACCTGATTATTTCGATTAACAAAGACCTGAGCGATGACTTGTCACTGCACGCAAAACTCGGGCAGAATATGTACCAAAGCACTTATGAAGCGACCAGCGCCCAGGCTTACGGATTGCAGTTGTTTGATTTCTACAACATGACCAATACGGCTGACAATCGCGGTACGGAATCCAATTTCCGCAAACGGACAGCAGCTGTATATGCAGAAGCTGCATTGGATTACAAGAGGATGCTTTATCTGGACCTGACCGGCCGTTATGAGTGGTCAACCACCCTGCCGGAAGCCAACAATGCATTCTTCTATCCTTCTGCAAGTCTGAGCTTTGTATTTACCGAACTGCCGGCACTGCAGGATAACGACATCCTGAGCTTTGGTAAGTTGCGCGTATCTTACGCCAACATCGCCAACGATGCCGCAGCCTACGCCACCCGTACGTATTACTTCCAGCCGGGACCTCGCGATGGATGGACCAACGGTCTGACCTTCCCGTTCTTGGGTGTGAACTCGTATACGCTGGGTGATGTCATTGGCAACCAGAACCTGCGTCCGGAAAACATGAAGACCTTTGAAGTAGGCGCTGACCTGCGCTTCTTCAACGGCCGGGTAAATCTGGATGTGGCTTACTTCAAAAACAACAGTACCGACCTGCTGCTTTCCGTGCCTGTTGCTCCTTCTTCAGGATTCCAGGCCAACTACGTGAATGCAGGGGCCATGACTACGCATGGATTTGAAGTAGTGCTGAATGCCAATGTGGTAAATACTTCCGGTTTCACCTGGGATATTACGGCTAACTGGTCTAACCCCTATTCTGAAGTTACTCAGCTTGCTGAGGGCGTTGAAGACGTGTTCCTGTCCGGTTTCACCGAACCACAGGTTCGCGCAGTGGTTGGACTGCCGTATCGTACCCTCTTCGGTCTGCGGTGGACACGTGATGCCAATGACAACATTGTCATTGATGATGATCCGAATAATTCCATTATGGACGGATTCCCATTCTCAGATCCTTCCATGCAGCCGATGGGACGCGTAGATCCTGACTGGACAGCCGGTATCATCAATACCTTTAGTTATAAAGGATTCTCATTATCCGCACTTCTTGACATCAAAAAAGGCGGTCTGATGTGGAACGGTACCAAAGGGGCTCTGTACTTCTTCGGTACGCACAAAGACACCGAAACCAGGGGTGAAAAGAAAGTCTGGCAAGGTGTTTACGGACACATCGACCCGGCAACCGGTGAACTGGTTCACTATGCAACACCATTTGATGATGCTTCGGCAGTTGAAAATGGTGCCGGTGCAACCAACTCCACTGAAGTTACCGTTGATGAATACTGGTACTGGTGGGATGGCGAAGGTTCAGGTTTCACAGGCCCCTCCGAACCGTATGTTGAACATACAGATTGGATTCGCCTGCGTGAACTGACCCTGGCCTACACTTTCAATAATGATATGCTGCAGAAAACACCATTCAGCAGCCTGGAAGTGTACTTTACCGGTATCAACCTCTGGCTGAGCACTCCCTACACCGGAGTTGATCCTGAAACCAGCCTTGTTGGTAACAACAACGGTTTGGGTATTGACTACTTCAATAACCCCGGTACCAAGGATTATACCTTCGGCCTGAGGCTTGGATTATAGTCCAGCGGAAGTAATTAAATGGTTTAACCAAAAAAATGGAACCATGAAAAAACTGAAATTTTTGGGTATCATCGCTTTAGTGGCACTTACCATGGTGTCATGCAAGCGTTGGATTAACCCGGACATAAATATTGATCCGGACAGCCCAACCGATGCTTCCCTGGATCTGATGTTACCGGGTATTGAAGCATCGCTGGCTTACTACATTGGTGGATTTGACATTGCCGGCACACCTGCTATCTGGATGCAACAGATCACAGGTTCTGACCGCCAGGCATCCGCCATTAACGTGTACATCTACCGGGAATCTGACCCCAACAACCTTTGGGGAAGCATGTATGCCGGTGTAATGATGGACCTTAAAACCTTTATTGCGAAGGCTGAGGATCCTGCACAGCTTTCCCGTAATGTGGCTGGCGTGGGTAAAGTGTTACTGGCCCTGGCATTGGGCAATATGACCGATCTGTGGGGCGATATGCCTTACAGCGAAGCCTTCCAGGGTGGCGATAACCTGACCCCGGCTTATGATTCACAACAGGATATTTACACAGAAATCAATAACCTGTTGACGGCAGCCATCGATGACCTGGGATCCACAGATCCCCTGGAAAACGTTTTCGGAATTGAAAACGATTATATCTACGGGGGTGATCCCAGCTTATGGCAAAAAGCAGCTTACACATTAAGGGCGCGCTACCAGATGCACTTGGCCAAGGTGCAATCCGTGAATTACACAAATGTATTGAGCGACCTGGCCAACGGCCTCTCAGACATTAGTGAAGACATGGAGCAGCCCTTTGACGTATCGGCTTCCGGACAGAATCCCCTTTACCAGTATGTTACCCAGCGTTCGGGTTATGTGAGCAACAGCATGACCTATTACGGGTTCATGGAAGGCGATTCTAATACTTATGGAGTGGTAGATCCGCGAACCGGTGTCAACGACTGGAGTGGCAGCGGGTTCTGGACTGCCAAAGACGCTCCGGTGGCTATGGTGCAGTATACCGAAGCCCTTTTCCTGAAAGCAGAAGCTGAATGGAGAAACGGGGACTATGCTGCTGCACGCCAGTCATTGAAGGATGCTGTGAATTCATCCATGAATAAATATGGTGTTTCTGATGCCACATGGACAACTGCATTCGAGGCTGATGTTGATGCAACGGCAGATGCTGATCTGCTTGAGCTGATCATCAACCAGAAATACCGGCATATGTTCTGCCAGCTCGAAGCATGGACTGACTGGCGCAGAACCGGTTTCCCACAGCTGACTCCAACCTCTGGTAGCGATATCCCAAGGCGGTATCCCTATCCTACAGATGAACAGCTGTATAACTCAGCAAATGTTCCGCAAGGTGTGACTATATTTAGCCGCGTCTGGTGGGATACTCCCTGATTCAGGGAAATAAACCGATCTTAGAAAAGGGGCTCGATATAGCCCCTTTTCTTTTTAATAAACCCCTATAAATCTGTTGATTTTTACCCCTTTTACTTTTCAGAAATCTGAATAAGTGCTAACTTGCGCCCAATTTCAGTGGCAGGTATGGGAAAAACTATATTAACTATCAGATTTTCAGCGGTTTTGGCTGTATTCTTATGGTTTTCCGGACAACCGGTTTTGGCTACTGAAAATACCGCTGAAATGACGGCTGAAACCCACGAGGAAGAGTCGTTCAATTTCGGGGAAACCCTGCTGCACCACGTCAAGGATTCCTACGAGTGGCATTTCTTCTCCACCGGGAGCATCCGCGCTGCCATTGACCTGCCCATTATGGCTTGGACACCGGGCGAAGGGCTGGTATTCTTTTCATCCGCGAAACTGAAAGGCGGGCATGCCTACAAGGGCTTTGTGCTGCACCATGGCAAGCTGGAGCGCGAGGACGGCAAGTGGTTCCTGAACCTCTCGCTCACCAAAGTGGTTTGCTCCATGCTGATAAGCTTAGCCCTGTTATTGTGGATTTTCATTGGCGTGGCCCGCAAGTATAAAAACCGTGAATCGGAGGCCCCTCACGGATTCCAGGCTTTTATCGAGCCGTTGGTTTTGTTTATTCGCGATGAAGTGGTTTACCCGATCCTTGGCGAAAAATCAGATCGCTACCTGCCATACCTGCTTACTGTATTTTTCTTCATCTGGATCAATAACCTGTTGGGATTATTGCCCGGCTCGGGAAATGTTACCGGAAATATAGCCGTCACCGGTACGCTGGCAGCTTTTACCTTTTTGATTGTTAATTTCAGCGGCAATAAACATTACTGGCAACACATTTTCGCGCCACCCGGAGTACCCGTTTACTTGTATCCGATCATGTGGATAGTAGAGATCATGGGTATCTTCACCAAACCTTTCGCGTTAATGATTCGTTTGTTTGCCAACATCCTGGCGGGGCATATGATTATCCTGACCGTTATCGGGTTAATTTTCATTTTTGGGCAATTGCATCCGGCCGTGGGTTGGGGCATGTCCGTAATGTCAGTACCTTTTGCGGTGTTTATGATGAGCCTGGAATTGCTGGTAGCCGCTTTGCAGGCTTATATTTTTACGATATTGTCAGCCCTTTTCATTGGCCAGGCCATTGAAGAGAGTCATTAAAGATTTTTATTTACAGTCAAAACCAAATTTATGATGGATTTGATGAACATTTTGCTGGCAGTGCCAGCAGCAGCTTGGGGAGCCGGACTCGGAGCCGGGCTGGCCGCTATCGGTGCCGGATTGGGCATCGGCAGCATAGGTAAAGGCTCTGTGGAATCAGTGGCCCGCCAGCCGGAAGCTTCAGGCGACATTCGGGGTAACATGATTATCACTGCTGCCCTGATTGAGGGAGTAGCCCTCTTTGCCGTCCTGACCTGTATTTTGATTCTGGTTCTTTAGAAAAGCCAAGTATCCTGTCCCTGGTGAATTGGCCGGGGGCAGGTACTTCATTTTGAAAACCACTAAACCCGGATAAATGGACTTGTTGTTACCTGAATTGGGATTGATTGTTTGGCAGACCCTGGCCTTTCTGATCCTGCTGTTCCTGTTAACCCGTTTTGCGTGGAAACCTATTATCGGTGCCGTCAGAAGCCGGGAACAAAGAATCGATGAAGCGCTGAAAACAGCCGAAAAAGCCAGGGCTGAAATGCAGGCTCTTAAAGCTGACAATGAAAAATTGCTGAATGAAGCCCGCGAGGAAAGAAACCGTATTTTGCGGGAGGCCAAGGAAGCCGGTGAAAGAATCATAACCGATGCCCGTGAGCAGGCGCGCGAACAAGCCCGTAAAATTGCTGAAGAAGCCAAAAGAGAAATTGAAAATCAAAAACAAAGCGCTCTGGCAGCCATAAAAAGCGAGTCTGCCCGGCTGGCGGTGGATATTGCTGAAAAACTATTGAAGAGGGAATTGCAGGACAAGGCAAACCAGGAAGCCTACCTGAAAGATTTGCTTGACCATATTGACCTGAATTAGGAATACAATGTCGGTTCAAAGAATAGCACACCGCTACGCGAAATCTATAATTGATCTGGCCAGAGAGCAAAACCGGCTGGAGGATATCAACCGGGATATGCGCCTGCTGGATAAAACTATTGAAGCCAGCAGGGATTTGTATCTGCTGCTGCAATCTCCCATCATTCATGTAGATAAAAAACAAGCGGTTATAGACCTGATCTTCCGGGACAAACTGCAGGATATGACCCTTCTGTTTATCCATATCGCCATTCGCAAGAGGCGGGAACCTTTGCTGAATGAAATCTGCAAGGCATTTATCAGGCAATATAACATCCTGAAGAGCATTGAAACAGCCAAACTGATTACGGCAGCACCGGTTGAGGAGGAAGTGATTGAAGATATCAGCCTGAAACTCAAGAAGGCGCTCAATAAGGAAAAAGTGGAACTGGCCACTGAGGTAGATGAAAAGCTGATTGGTGGTTTTATTTTACAATTTGAAAACAAGCAATTGGATGCCAGCCTGCGTCATCAACTGGACGAAGTGGCTAAATCATTAAAACAATAAAAACCCGTAAAGATGGTAGATGTAAAACCGGATGAAATTTCGGCTATTCTCAGGCAGCAACTGGCCGGATACAGAACAGAAGCTGAGCTGGAAGAAATAGGAACCGTTCTGCAGGTAGGGGATGGTATAGCTCGTGTCTACGGTTTGAATAATGCCAAAGCCGGTGAACTGGTAGAATTTGAAAACGGTATTCAGGCTGTGGTTTTGAACCTGGAGGAAGATAATGTCGGTGTGGTATTGATGGGCAGTTCGGAAGAAATCAAGGAAGGCGATACGGTAAAGCGCACCGGGCGGATTGCCTCCATAATGGCCGGTGAAGCCATGCTGGGACGGGTAGTGAATCCTTTGGGTCAGCCCATAGACGGGAAAGGGCCGATCACGGGCGAATTGTATGAAATGCCCATCGAGCGCAAGGCTCCGGGTGTAATTTTCCGTGAACCGGTTTCCGAACCATTGCAAACGGGTATCAAGGCTATTGACGCCATGATCCCCATCGGTCGCGGACAACGGGAATTGATCATTGGTGACCGGCAAACCGGGAAAACCGCCATTGCCATCGATACGATTATTAACCAAAGAAGTAACTACGAAAAGGGCGAGCCGGTTTACTGCATCTACGTGGCCATCGGGCAAAAAGGCTCCACGGTGGCAAAAATTGCCAAGACCTTGGAGAAATACGGAGCCATGCCTTATACCATCATTGTTTCGGCTACAGCCTCTGATCCGGCACCGCTGCAGTTTTACGCACCCTACGCGGGATGCGCCATCGGAGAATATTTCCGGGATACGGGACGTCCGGCATTGATCGTATATGACGACTTGTCGAAGCAGGCGGTATCCTACCGTGAAGTATCTCTGCTGCTCAGGCGGCCTCCCGGCCGGGAAGCCTACCCGGGCGATGTGTTTTACCTGCACTCACGTCTGCTGGAAAGGGCCGCAAAAATCATCAGCAGCGATGAAGTGGCCGCCAAAATGAACGACCTGCCCGCTTCCATCAAGGACAAGGTAAAAGGTGGCGGTTCGCTGACAGCCCTGCCCATTATCGAAACCCAGGCAGGTGATGTCTCGGCTTATATCCCGACCAATGTGATTTCCATTACCGATGGACAGATCTTCTTGGAATCCAACCTGTTTAATTCCGGGGTTCGTCCGGCTATCAACGTAGGTATTTCCGTTTCACGGGTGGGAGGAAATGCCCAGATCAAAGCCATGAAAAAAGTAGCCGGAACCCTGAAACTCGACCAGGCACAATATCGCGAGCTGGAAGCTTTCGCCAAGTTTGGTTCAGACCTGGATGCCGCCACCAAGGCTGTGCTGGATAAAGGAGCCCGAAACGTGGAAATTCTGAAACAGCCGCAATACCAGCCGGTACCGGTTGAAAAGCAAATTGCCATTATTTACCTGGGAACCAAAGGGCTGCTGCTCGACATGCCGGTGGAAAAAGTGCGTGATTTCGAGCAGGAATTCCTCGATCAGCTGGAATCCACGCACCAGGATGTCCTGGATACCCTGCGCTCAGGGGTCATCAATGATGAGGTGACTGCAGCGCTCGAAAAAATTGCATCTGATGTGGCATTGAATTACAAGAAAGCGGAAACGGCTTAGTTAAAAACCTGAATGGGATATGCCTGCCAAGCTAAAAGAAGTTCGTCTTAGGATTAAATCGGTTATTAGCACACAACAGATCACCAAAGCCATGAAACTGGTGTCTGCTGCCAAGCTGCGAAAAGCGCAGGATGCCATCTTGCAAATGCGGCCCTATGCCAACCGGATGACCGATATTCTTAGTTCGCTGGTCTCCAATCTGGAGGGAGAACTGGAATTGCCCCTTGCAGTAGAGCGTCCGGTACAGAACGCAACCATCGTGGTCATGACTTCCGACCGGGGCCTTTGCGGAAGTTTTAACGCCAACCTGATTCGAATGGCTGAAAAGCGTATTAATGAACTGAAAGCCCAAATCGGACCGGATGGCAAGGTATATATCCTTACAGTAGGCAAACGCGGAAAGGAATATTTCCAGCGGTATTTTGAGGATATCAATGCTGATTTCTCCCGGCTGTTCACCCGTTTGAACTATGACGATGCCAATCAACTGGCTGAGTATCTGGCGCAAAGTTTTTTAACCGGTGAAAGCGATTTAATCGAAGTGGTTTACAGCCAGTTTAAAAATGCCGCTTCACAGATATTTACCACCGAGCAATATCTGCCGATTCCCAAAATAGATGCCGAGGATAAACCGGCTGTGGTTCCCAATTATATTTTCGAACCTGACCGGGACACGCTGATTCATTACCTGATACCCCTGATTCTGAAAACTCGCATGTACAGGATGTTGCTCGACAATAATGCTTCAGAACATGGCGCCCGGATGACTTCTATGGACCAGGCCACCGAAAACGCCAATGAATTATTGCGTGAACTGCGCCTGACTTACAACCGGGCCCGTCAGGATGCCATCACTACCGAACTGAATGAAATTGTCAGTGGTGCGGCTGCCTTGGAAGGATAATTTTGGATAAATTTTCATTTTCCCTGCTTCCCTCTGTCCAGGGAATGTGCCTGCCATTTGTTAATTTCACATAAGCAGATGGAAAATCTCGAGCGAATTATAGAAGCCCTCATTTTTAGCAGCGATAAACCGGTAGGCCTGCAGGAGCTGATCAATGTACTTACCCGGCTGGCCGGAGCGGACGAATTCATTGAAACGGCCACCATTGAAAAGGCGCTAGCATCGCTCACCCAGCGATACGCATCCAATGACTATGCCTTCAGCCTGGAAAAAAGTGGCGGGGGCTACCAGTTTCTTTCCAAACCGGATTATCATGAGGCCATTCACCTTCTCATTGACCAGCGGTCTAAAAAAAGATTGTCTGCCCAGGCGCTGGAAACCTTGTCGATCATAGCCTATAAGCAGCCCATTACCAAAAGTGAAATTGAACGGATCCGTGGGGTGAATTGCGATTATACCTTGAACAAATTGCTCGACCGGGGGTTGATCCTGATAGCCGGGCGCGATAAATCACCCGGTCGCCCGATTCTCTACACGACCAGCGACACTTTCATGGACTATTTCGGTATTAATTCGGTGGATGATCTGCCCCGGTTAAAAGACATACACGAACTGGAAAATGTCATAGGTGAGCCGGATAACTGATCAACAGCCCCGAAAACGGGGTTTTCTTTTTTGCAGGAACGCTTCCACGCCTTTGCGGTAATCTTCCGTACGGCCCGCGATCTCCTGACAATACGCTTCATATTCCAGCATGGTTTCCAGGTCGGAAACAGCTGCTTTATTCAGCATTTTTTTGATAAGTCCGATGGCTATGGTAGGAGCCTTGGCGAAATTGGCGACCACTTCCTCCACTGCATTATCAAGTTCTTCCGGAGCGACCACCCGGTTAACCAGTCCCCATTCCAGGGCTTCCGAAGCGCTAAGTTTCCGGCCGGTGGCGGCCAATTCAAATGCGCGGGCGTAGCCCGTTGCCCGCATCAGGAACCAGGAAGAACCTGAATCAAGAACCAGGCCGATGTTGACAAATACCTCAATCAGAGATGCCTTCTCTGAGGCTATGATCATATCGCAGGCGAGTGCCAGGGAACAACCCGCACCTGCGGCTACTCCATTCAGCCGGGCAATAACCGGCTTGGGCATTCCGCAGATGGCGCGGATAATGGGATTGTACCGTTTCCTTACCGATTCGCCCAGGCTGCGGTCGGCTGATCCGGCAATGGCTTTTAAGTCCTGCCCTGAACAAAATGCTTTGCCGGCTCCGGTAATAACCACCACCCTCACCTCTTTATCCCGGCTAACGCTTTTCAGTGCATCCTGAAGTTCATAGCTCAGAGTATCATCAAAAGCATTATAAACATCCGGGCGGTTTAAGGTCAGCGTAGCTATGCCGTCTTTCTTTTCGAGCAAGAGTGTTTGATACATGATTCATGGATTTTAGAAAATCATTTGCAAGGCAGCCAGGGCGCTGAACAGCCCTACCAGGTATCCGCTGTAAATTTCTTTTTCCTGGTGTTTTTGCAGCATTAATCTCGCGGATCCGGCTATTCCTGCCAGCAGGATCACCAGTATCAGCATCCACTCAAGGTTCAACCCCGACAAGGGAATCAGGCCGAGCACCAGGCCGGCCAGCAAGCCCCAGCCAGTGGCATGCAGGCTGATTTTATGTACCAGAACTGTTGCAAGAAAAGCAAGCACTGCACTTAAGGCAGCCCCCATGGTAAGCACTTCCACTATCGGATGTGTTGTTGAATCAAAATGAAACGAAACCCAGGTCCAGATATAAAAAAATTGAAGCAGAATTAACGGTATAATCCGTTGTTTCCGGTCTTCCAGTTGAAAACTGCGTGTAAATCCCAGGGCTGCCAGCAGAAACATGGCAAATACGGGGAACAATACCATATTGATAAGTATCCTGAGAACAATCCTCTCTCCGGGATAGGGCAGGAATTGAAAAATTTCCGGAAAAGCAGCGAATATGATCCCGACCCCCAGGAGAGGTATAAAAACGGGATGCAGGATGAATGAAGAAACTCGGGCAAAATTTTTCATAGACTTACAATTGTTTGCGAAGACGGGCCACGGGGATATTGAGCTGCTCCCGGTATTTGGCAACGGTCCGCCTGGCGATATGATAGCCTTTTTTCTGTAGTTCTTCCATTAATTTCTGATCGCTCAGGGGTTTTCTTTTGTCTTCATTTTCAATCAGCGTAGTCAGAATTTTTTTCACTTCACGGGTTGACACTTCTTCCCCGCTGTCAGTGGTCAGGCTTTCAGAAAAGAAATATTTCAACGGAAAGGTACCAAATTCTGTTTGTACGTATTTGCTGTTTGCCACCCGGGACACTGTGGAGATATCCATACCTATTTTATCGGCAATGTCTTTCAGGATCATGGGTTTGATCAGGGTTTCGTCCCCGGTCAGGAAAAAATCATATTGATAGACCATTATGGCGTGCATGGTCTTGTATAAAGTTTGTTGCCGCTGGCGGATGGCATCGATAAACCATTTGGCAGAGTCGATCTTCTGCTTGATAAACATGATCGCTTCTTTTTGTTTTTTCCCGGGTTTTTTGGTTTTGCTGTATTGTTCCAGCATGTCGCGAAAGGCCGGGCTGACACGCAGGTCTGGGGCATTTCGGTTATTGAGAGTAAGTTCCAGTTGCCCGTCATTGTTGGTGATGATGAAATCCGGCACGATGTATTGGTTGTTCCGGCTGGATTCTGCAGCTGCCCCTCCCGGCTTGGGGTTCAGCTTCAGGATTTCATCCAAGGCTTCTTTCAATTCATCTTCACTGATTTTCAAATTCTTCTGAAGCTTTTCGTAATGTTTTTTCGCGAAAGCATCAAAGTGTTTTTCAAGGATTTCCAAAGCAGTTTTTACTGCTTTGGTTTGATGCTTTCTTTCCAGTTGCAGTATCAGGCATTCCCTCAAATCTCTTGCCCCGACCCCTGGTGGATCCAGGCTTTGCACGATTTCCAGGATTTCTTCCAGCTCTCCGGGTTTAGCCATAATATTTTGGGAAAAGGCCAGGTCATCTTCTATGGACAGTAAATCCCGGTGCAGGTATCCATCATTGCTGATACTCCCAATAATTTGCTCGGCAATTTTCCTCTGGCGCTCATTCAGATTCAGCATACCAAGCTGCTGCATAAGGTTCTCATGAAAAGTGCGGGTTACGCGAATCGGAATGGATTTTTCTTCATCGTCCGGAGAATAATTATAGGATTTGAGTTTATAATCCGCAATATCGTCATCCCTAAGATATTCACTGAGATCCAGGTCATCATTCAGATCCTGGTTTTCTTCTTTACTTTCCTCAGTTTTCTCCTCATCCCAGGCTTCCGGTTCTGTCTCAGTCAATGCATTGTTTTCCATTTCCAGGGCCGGATTTGCTTCCAGTTCTTCCTTGATGCGCTGCTCCAGATTGGCGGTAGGTATCTGCAGCATTTTCATCAACTGAATTTGCTGAGGCGATAATTTCTGGATTTGCTTCTGTGTAAGCCGCTGTTTAAGCATAATCTGCTGTAAAATTAAGACTTCCGGTTCGCTTTGTCTATTTAGCAACCCGGAAAGGAATCCTGAAGTGACCTTTCGCTGGTTAATGTTAAATTCCTTGTAAATTTGCTGCCTGTTCTGAGCAAAGCGGTTCCATGAACTATATCAATGAATTAACGGCATTCGAGGGAAAAGAAATCCGGCTTAGGGGCTGGGTGATGAACAAACGCACCAGCAAAGGGCTGGTTTTTATCATTCTGCGGGACGGCAGCGGGTTTGTGCAGTGTGTATTAAGCGAGGAAAAACTGTCACAGGAAGCTTTTGACAAGGCCCGTCATATCAGCCTGGAAAGCAGCGTGGAAATTTCCGGTATAGTGGTTCGTGATGAACGTCAGATTGGAGGTTATGAAGTGCAGGCTACCGGTTTTTCCGTGATTCAGGAAGCGGAAGAATATCCAATCGGTAAAAAGGAGCATGGGGTCGAGTTCCTGATGGATAATCGGCATTTATGGATCCGCTCCCGCAGACAATGGGCAATCCTTCGGGTGCGCAATCATATCATCTTTGCCCTGCACCGGTTTTTTCAGGAGCGTGGATTTGTGCAAATGGATACACCCATTTTTACGGCAAATGCCGTAGAGGGTACAAGCACTTTGTTTGAAACGGATTTCTATGGGCAGCCGGCTTACCTGACTCAATCCGGTCAACTGTATGGAGAAGCCCTGGCGATGGCCTTAGGCCGCATTTATACATTCGGTCCTACTTTCCGGGCTGAGAAATCCAAAACCAGGCGCCATTTATCAGAGTTCTGGATGATCGAGCCGGAAATGGCTTTTTATGACCTTGATATGGATATGGACCTGATCGAGGAAATGATCCGGTTTGTAGTGCTGGATACCATCACGCATTGCCGGTTCGAATTGGAAGTTCTGGACAGGGATATTTCGGCTTTGGAACAGGTGAAAAATCCTTTTCCCCGGATTACTTATACGGATGCAGTTAGCATTTTGCGGGGCGAAAAGGACGTAAACGGCCGGAACAGTATCCAAACCCTTGAAGAAGATTTGCAGAAAGCCCGTGAAAGAATTCAGCTACTGAAAAAAGAAATTACTGAACGGGAGGCAAAGATCCGTTCCGGGGGATTGAAAAAGGGAGAAATTAACTGGAATCGGGCCAGGATCGACCAGGCTAAAGTGGAAATTCGCGAACTGGAAAAATATGCCGGCAACATACCCCAGTGGATTGAAAGCGCGGTGAATTTCCAGTTCGGTGAAGATTTTGGCGGGTCAGATGAAACCGTATTGACCCGCCTGTTTGATACGCCAATAATGGTGTACAACTGGCCCAAAGAGATCAAAGCTTTTTATATGAAACGAACCGATGACGATCGCTTTGTCAAAGGGGTGGATGTGTTGGCGCCCGAGGGTTTTGGAGAAATTGTTGGTGGTTCGGAACGTGAAAATGATAAGGAACTTTTAATAGAAAGGATCAAGGAACATAACCTGCCGATGAATGTATTTGAATGGTACCTTGACCTGAGGCGGTACGGATCAGTGCCCCATGCCGGCTTCGGCCTGGGCCTGGAACGCTTCGTGGCCTGGATATGCCACATAAGGCATGTCCGGGAAACTATTCCCTTCCCGAGAATGTACGGAAGGCTGGAACCTTAACCTGCCGCTTGAATTATTACGAAGTAACTACTAATTTTAAAGTCCATTTTACCCCCCATGAACATGCCATATTTAAATCTCGAAGAATTTAAATCGGGCAATGTATTCGAAAGCCAGTCATTTGCCTTTACCCTGGGAAAGGCTTTTGAAGAATTCGGATTTGCCTTTATACGCGGACACGGAGTTTCTCAGACGCTGATCCAGGAGTTTTATTTAGTAGCTACCCGGTTTTTCAGTCAACCTGAAAAAGAAAAAGTGAAATATCTTTTGGAGGAGTCCCATGGGCAGCGAGGGTATACACCTTTTGCCCGCGAGCATGCCCGTAATAATCTATATCCTGATTTAAAGGAATTCTGGCAATTCGGGACATGGGAACCTGTTCCTGGTCATAAAAAATCATATGTTCCAAACCCGGAGGTAAGCGAGTTCCCGGCCTTTAATGAAATTGCCCGCAGGTTGTATCATCAATATCATGCCTGTGCCAAAGTCATTATGGAAGCCATTGCCGTTTACCTTGGATTGGAACCGGATTATTTCAAAAAATGGATCGATCAGGGCAACAGTATTCTTCGGGTAAATTGGTTTCCGGTTGTAGATAATCCCGGTAAAGCCTTGCGCGAAGCTGACCATGAAGATGTGAATCTCATTACCCTGATGATGCCCACTGCCAATGAAAACGGACTGCAGTTTTTTACCAGGGAGAAGAAATGGCTTCCGGTAATACCTAAGGCCCCTTACCTGATTGTGAATGTCGGAGATATGCTTGAACGGATAACCAATAATCAAATGGTATCCGCGACCCACCGGGTGGTAAATCCGGACGATTGGAATGACAGTGAACCGGACATCTCCCTTCCTTTTTTCCTTCATCCACTGCCTGAGATGCCGTTAATTTGCCTCGATTCCTGCGTAAATCAGGAACATCCGCGCTTGTATGAGGATATTTCTGCCGGGGAATTCCTGGATAAACGGCTCCAGGAAATCGGCCTTAAGGTTTAAAAGCTTTTTGAAAAATGGGGCTGCAGGTAACGGCCTGTGTAACTTTCCCGGCAAAGGAGCAATTCTTCAGGAGTTCCTGAAAAAACAATATTCCCGCCTTTTTCTCCCCCTTCCGGACCGAGATCAATGATCCAGTCCGCAGATTTGATGATGTCCGGGTTATGTTCTATAACCACTATGCTGTGCCCGGCTTCAATCAACGCGTCAAATGCCGCGAGCAGTTTTTTGATATCATGAAAATGAAGTCCGGTGGTAGGTTCATCGAACAGGAACAAAAACGGTTCCCGGCTGTTGGCATGTCCCAGGTATGAAGCCAGTTTCACCCGCTGCGCTTCTCCACCGCTCAGGGTACTGGAAGATTGCCCAAGGTGGATGTACCCCAGGCCGACATCTGCCAGAGGTTTCAGCCTCCGGATCAACTCTGCGTGGTCACTGAAAAAAGCAATGGCTTCATCCACAGTCATTTCCAGGATATCATGAATGTTTTTGCCTTTATAAGTGACTTCCAGTACTTCCGGTTTGAATCTTTTCCCGCCACAGTCTTCGCAAACCAGGTGTACATCGGCCAGGAACTGCATTTCAATGACATTTTCCCCTTCGCCTTTGCAGGTTTCGCACCTTCCACCTTCCACGTTAAAGGAAAAATGCTTGGGCTTGAACCCCCTCACCCGGGCCATTGGACGGGAAGCAAAAATTTCCCTTATCAGATCCCAGGCTTTCAGGTAAGTGACCGGATTTGACCGGCTGGATCGCCCGATCGGGTTTTGGTCTATCATTTCAACGCGGGCAATCCGGCTTAAATCTCCTTCCAGTGAATCGAAATGCTTGCCACTGGTGTTTTGTGTTTCCAGCCATTCTTTCATGGCCGGATAGAGTACATCCTTCACCAGCGTACTCTTGCCGGATCCGCTGACACCGGTCACTACGGTAAGCACATCCAGCGGAATACTTACATCGATACCATTCAGGTTGTGGAGATGAATACCTTTAAAATGCAGGCGATTGGTAACCTGCCTACGGGATTCCGGTACCGGAATCTTCAGGTCCCCGTTGAGATATTTGGCCGTAAGCGACTTCCCCCCATGGCAGATTTCCTCCAGGGTGCCGCAATCCACAACTTCGCCTCCATGTGTCCCGGCTTCGGGTCCCATGTCAATCAGGTAATCCGCAGCGGCCATGATCTCCACATCATGCTCAATGACGATGACCGTGTTTCCCAAATCACGTAGTTTCTTCAGGCTTTTGATTAACCGGCTAGTATCCCGCGGATGCAGCCCGATGCTTGGTTCATCCAGTATGTACAGCGAACTGGTCAGGTTGGAACCCAGCGTCCGGGTCAGGTTGATGCGCTGGGTTTCTCCCCCGGACAAGGTATTGGAAAGCCTGTCCAGGGTAAGGTATTCCAGCCCCACATCCACCATAAACTGCAGGCGGTTGG
Source organism: uncultured Chitinophagales bacterium (assembly GCA_964422925.1). Lineage (GTDB taxonomy): Bacteria > Bacteroidota > Bacteroidia > Chitinophagales > S012-47 > CAYRDC01. The sequence continues at coordinate 21,592 of CAYRDC010000019.1, forward strand.
TGATCTCCCGAATGATCCGGTTTGAGACGGTTTTTTCATGCTCCGGAAGGTCGAGTTGCCGGAAGAAGCTCAGCAAGTCGATTACCTGCATATCAGCCAATTGGGTGATATCATGGCCGGCTATTTTGACATAGGTTGCCTCTTTCCGCAAGCGTGTTCCCCTACAGGCATCGCAGACGGTTTTCCCCCTGTAGCGGGACAACAACACCCGGTACTGGATTTTATAGCTGTTTTCTTCCACCATCCGGAAGAAATCATTAATCCCTTTGAAATATTCATTGCCGGTCCATAGCAAGTCATATTGCTCTTTGGTCAGTTCCCGGATGGGTCGGTGGATGGGAAAACCGAAATGGCTTGCATTCCGGATAAGCGCCTCTTTCCATTTTTTCATTTTCTCGCCCCGCCAGCAGGCTATGGCATTCTCAAATACCGACAGCCTTTTGTCAGGAATAACGCGATCGGGATCAATGCCTATGACAGATCCGAATCCTTCGCATTTCGGGCATGCACCGTACGGATTATTATAGCTGAACAAGTGCTCGTTGGGCTCATCGAACCGCATACCATCCAATTCCAGCTTGTTGGAAAAAGTGTACAGCCCCTGTCCAATAATGTTCACAGTACAGGAGCCTCTTCCATCGGAAAAAGCGGCATGCACACTGTCGGCAATGCGCTTTCTTTGTTCGGAATCAGCAGGATTGGTAACAATCCTGTCAACCAGCACCAGCACCCGGCTGCCCGGCTCCTGTATCTTCCTGTCCAACACATCTTCAATTTCTTCCAGCCGGTCTTCCACAACAATCCGCGTGTATCCTTTTTGCATTAATACTTCCAGAGCAAGACGCGGGTTTCTCATATCCTGCTCATCCAGGGCAAAGGTTATCATCACCTTGGTTCCCGGTTTCTGGTCCTGTATAAATTGCACCACATCCCCGGTGCTGTGACGTTTCACTTCCTGGCCTGAAACAGGGGAATACGTTTTGCCGATGCGTGCGTACAGCAATCGTAAATAATCGTATATCTCTGTTAGGGTGCCTACCGTTGACCGGGAAGTCCGGGTACTTACTTTTTGTTCTATGGCAATGGCCGGAAGTATCCCGTTAATGTAATCCACATCTGGTTTATCCATGCGCATCAGAAACTGGCGGGCATAGGAAGAAAGCGATTCCACGTACCTGCGCTGGCCCTCAGCAAACAGGGTATCAATAATGAGGGAAGATTTTCCGGAACCGCTGACTCCTGTTACCACTATCAGCCGTTCAGCAGGTATCGAAACGTCAATGTTTTTCAGGTTATGCTCACGGGCGCCTTTAATAAAAATGTCCTGTACAATGGCCGGGGATTGATGATCTTGGCTTGGTTTTTGTGAATTAGACTGCAGGCTTGGATTGATCATGGATCTTTGAGGATTGTTCGGCAAATTTAATCTATTTGAACAAAACTCAATTTTTTCCGTATTTCCTAATAAGCCATTAATTACCAATCATAAAAACCGGCAGCCTATCGACCTTTATCTACGCTAATACAAAACATTAGAACCCAACATTTGTTTGACTAAAATAGGAGTATTATGCGTAGTCAGGTTTTAAGTGACCAGGAACTGGTCCAGCAATACAAAGCCGGTAGTGATTCAGCTTTAGAAGTATTGATCAACCGCCACAAGGAAAAAATCTATACGGCCATTTATCTTTTTGTCAGAGATGAATACCTGGCCGAAGACATATTTCAGGATACATTTATTAAGGTCATTAATACCCTGCGCAGAAATAAGTACAAGGAAGAGGGTAAGTTTCTTCCTTGGGCTTTGCGCATAGCACAAAACCTGTGCATAGATCATTTCCGGAAAACTAAGCGCACTCCCAAAGTAACCACGGGTGACGGCTTCGACATTTTCAATGTGTTACAGTTTTCTGATACGAATGCGGAGCAGGCGATTATCCATCAGGAAACCAGTGATAAAGTCAGGAAGTTGATCGACCAATTGCCCAAGGAACAGAAGGAAGTAGTGATCCTGCGACATTATGCCAATTTGAGTTTCAAGGAAATTGCCGAGCTGACCAACGTGAGTATCAATACCGCCCTTGGCAGAATGCGCTATGCCCTGATCAATATGCGCAAGATTATTGAGCACAAACAGATTTCCCTGTAAAATACGGGCATTTTCAGGCGGATAGAAAATAATCCATGCCGGGTAGCGTTTATGGAATGCACCGGATGAAAATCCAATCGTTCAACCAAAAACACTGCCTATGACAAATGACTACTCTGACATGGATCTGATACGTTTTTTATACGCTGAAACCAACCGGGACCAAACTTTGGAAATAAAGGAAAAAGCCCTGGAGGATCCTGGTTTAATGGAGCGGATCAATGTTTTCCAGAGAATATTACAATCCCTGGACCTATTAAGAAGAAATCCTTCAGACACTTCAGTGCAAATCGTATTGGAATATAACCAAAGATCAAAACCGGTAACAGCGACCTGTTAGGTTCCCCTTACTGCTTTTGCCCAAGCGGATGCGTTGCCATCCGCTTTTTTTATTTTTAGGCATGACCCGGAAAGAACGGTTTCAGCGGATTATCGAACATTTTCAAAGTAACCATCCTGAAGCGGACACGGAGCTGGTGTATATTACTCCTTATCAGTTGATTGTTGCTGTAATGCTTTCCGCGCAGTGCACGGATAAAAGGGTGAATCAAACTACTCCGGCTTTTTTTCAGCGTTTTCCTGATTTTGCTTCCCTGGCCCGGGCCCGTTTTGAAGAGGTTCAGGAAATCATTAAAAGCATTACTTATCCTAACAGTAAGGCCCGTCATCTGATTGCCATGGCCAAAATGGTGATGGAAGCGTTTGGCGGGCAGCTGCCTGCCGACCGGGATACTTTGCAAAAGTTACCCGGGGTAGGCCGCAAAACAGCCAATGTGTTGGCCAGTGTGCTGTATAATTTACCGGCCATGGCGGTGGATACGCACGTTTTCCGTGTTTCGGCACGCCTTGGGTTAACCCATGGTGCCAAAAATCCGCTTCAGGCAGAAAAACAATTGGTACAATACATCCCGGAAGAAATCATTCCCCGGGCCCATCATTGGTTGATTTTGCATGGCAGGTATGTTTGCACTGCCCGCAAGCCCAAATGCGTAGAATGCGCCATCCGGGATCTTTGCAAATATTATGAGCAAAATGTTTCAAAAACGACAGATATACCTTAACTTGGTAGTTGGCAAGAGCCGGGCAGAGAAGCCTGGTTATGAATTTAAAACATAAGTAAAACGGTAATAACTGATGAGTGAACAAGAACCCAAGCAAAAAGCCCTGAAATTAACTCTGGAAAAGCTGGATAAACTGTATGGCAAGGGAACGGTCATGCGTCTGGGAGATTCTCCTGTGGTCAATGTGGATTCTTTTTCTTCCGGTTCCATAGGGCTTGATCTGGCCCTCGGCATTAACGGGCTTCCCAGGGGGCGCATTGTAGAAATTTACGGTCCGGAATCCTCCGGGAAAACGACCATTGCCCTGCACGCCATTGCCGAAGTCCAAAAAATGGGCGGAGTGGCCGCATTCATTGACGCAGAACATGCTTTTGATAAACAATATGCAAGCAACCTGGGCGTAGATGTCGACAATTTGCTGATCAGCCAGCCGGACAGCGGGGAGCAAGCTCTTGAAATTACAGAGCACCTCATTCGTTCCGGGGCGATGGACATTGTCGTGATTGATTCGGTGGCTGCCCTGGTTCCGCGCAGCGAACTGGAAGGAGAGATGGGCGATTCAAAAGTCGGGCTTCAGGCGCGATTGATGTCGCAGGCTATGCGTAAACTGACAGGCACCATAAGTAAAACCGGCTGTTGCTGTATATTTATCAACCAGCTTCGTGAGAAAATCGGGGTGATGTTCGGTAATCCGGAAACAACCACCGGTGGAAACGCCCTGAAATTTTATGCGAGTATCCGGATCGATATCAGGCGTATCGGCCAGTTGAAAGACCGGGACAATATCGTTGGAAACCGGACCCGTGTGAAAGTAGTCAAGAATAAGCTGGCCCCTCCGTTCCGCTCTGCGGAATTTGATATCCTGTACGGTAAGGGAATTTCGAAAACCGGTGAAATCATTGACCTGGGGACGCAATTCGGGATTCTGGAAAAAAGCGGTTCCTGGTACAGCTATGAAGGAACCAAACTCGGCCAGGGCAGGGAATCGGTAAGGCAATTATTGGATGATAATCCGGAACTGGCCGAAGAGCTGGAAGCCAAGATCAAGGAAAAGCTAAAAGGGAACGGACAGGTTACAGAATAAATTTGCGCGAACAGCCTTTGATTAAAAAAGCTCACTGAAACCAGTGAGCTTTTTTTTTGAACTACCTATATGATGAGGGATAATAGGTCGATTTAACTGGTGGCAAAGCTACATGGAATACGTCCCATCGCAAAGTTTTCTTTCCACATTTTCACTGTTCTAATAACTTTTACGGATGAAACACTGGACAGTTCCCGTTTTTGCCTCATTTTCAGGAATTCAATTATTATGCAGAGGTTCGATTTCCGGGTTTATTTGCTCGGCTTCAGGCATAATAACCGGGCTTCGTGATATCCGGGAATCTTTTCGTGGTAATTTTGGAGGGATTGAAAACCGATAAAAAATGATCTCAAACCGGCAATTATTCCTGGCGCATGTTGCGCAAACCAGCCCGGAACCTTTGATGCTGGAGTTTGAAAGGGCCAAAGGGGTTTGGATGTATACCCGCGATGGTGAACGCTATCTTGACCTGATCAGCGGAATTAATGTGAGCAATGTAGGACATTGCCATCCGGAGGTGATCCGGGCAGTTCAGGACCAGGTAAAGCAATACGCGCACCTTATGGTTTATGGCGAAACGGTGCAAACGCCTCAGGTAGAACTGGCCAGGCGTATTACAACCCTGTTACCGGATCATTTAGATAACGTGTATTTCCTGAATTCAGGCGCTGAAGCCATAGAAGCGGCCATTAAGCTGGCCCGGAAATATACCAGGCGGCCGGAAATAATCTGTTTCGACCGGGCATATCATGGCAGCACGATGGGAGCCGTTTGCCTGATCGGAGACGAAAAATACAAACAACCATTCCGTCCATTGATGCCCGGGATCCATCAGCTACCTTTCAATGACCCTGAAGCCCTGGAACAGATTTCTGACAGGACAGCTGCAGTAATTATGGAAACCATCCAGGGAGAGGCCGGGGTACGGCTCCCTTCCGAATCCTTTGCGAAACGTTTGCAGGAACAATGTGCCCGGCACGGCTGCCTGTTGGTTTTGGATGAAATCCAAACCGGGTTTGGCCGGACCGGAAAACTATTTGCTTTTGAGCATTTCGGTTTGAAGCCTGATATGATCACCCTGGCCAAGGGAATGGGCGGGGGCCTGCCGATTAGTGCTTTGGTTGCCTCAAAGGGAATAATGCAGGCCTTTATGCAGAACCCGGCCCTGAATCATATCACTACTTTCGGAGGGAATGCGGTGTGTTGTGCCGCGGCCCTGGCAACCCTGAATGTCATTACAACAAAAAACCTTCCCGAACAGGCTGAACCAAAGGAAAAACACTTTCGCCAGGCACTGGTGCATCCGGCCATAAAAACTATCCGGGGCAAGGGACTGATGATGGCCATTGAATTTGAAAACGCTACGATAAATCAGGCGGTAATTAAACAATGCCTGGAGAATGGCCTGCTGGTAGATTGGTTCCTGTTTGCGGATAACTGCCTGCGCATTGCCCCACCGTTGGTGATTTCCGATGAGGAAATTGATTACGCTTGCAAAAAACTGATAAAAAGCATAGAAGAAGCACCTGCCTGATGATAAAGGCGGGTTTCAATACGGCTTGAACTCTCAGGGTCAAGGCTCTTATGGCTCAATCAGGCGTTGAGCATAACCGGCATGACCAGCATCAGCAGGTGTTCATTTTCCTGCTGCTCGAGCGGCAGCAAGAGCCCGGCATGGGTAGGAGTCGATAATTCCATCCGTACCTCATCACATTCCAGGACCCCCAGCATTTCTATGAGGAACTTGGCATTGAAGCCAATTTCCATATCCTCCCCTTCATACAGGCAATTCAACTGTTCGTTGGCTTCATTGGAAAAATCAAGGTCTTGTGCAGAAACCTGCAATTCGCTGCCTGCGATTTTCAGAATTACCTGATGAGTGGTTTTATTGGAATAAATCGAAATTCGCTTCAGGCTGTTTTGATAATCATTGCGGTTCAGGGTAAGCTTATTGGGATTATCCTTCGGAATTACCGCATTGTAATCCGGGTATTTCGCATCGATCAGACGACATATCAGGTTCACTTTTCCAAAGGAGAAAAACGCGTTGGAAGCGTTGTAAGCCAGCTTAACCTGTTCATCTTCCGGTACCGTGGCTTTCAGCAGGTTCAGGGCTTTTTTGGGAACGATAAAAGCCGCGTTTTGGGACGCCTGGAGGTCGTTGCGTTTGTAGCGTACCAGCTTATGAGCATCGGTTGATACAAAAGTCACCCCATCAGCACCCAGTTCGAAATAAACACCGGTCATGGCGGGCCGCAGTTCATCGTTGCTCACTGCAAATACGGTGTAGTTGATAGCCCTTTGCAATGCCTGACCCGGTAATTCAACTTTTTGCACATCCTCGGCTACCGGTATCCTTGGAAAGTCTTCCCCGTTTTCACCGGTTAGTTTATATTTCCCGTTTTCGGACGTAATCTCAACGGCAAAGGTGTTTTCGTCAATGGTAAAGGTGAGGGGTTGTTCGGGCAGGTTTTTCAGGGTATCGAGCAGGATGCGGGCCGGTACCGCGATTTTTCCGTTGTCGCGTGCCTCTACTTCCATGCTGGTCGACATGGAAGTTTCCAGGTCGGTGGCATAAACGGTTAAGGTACCGTTGTCGATGACGAAAAGAAAATCTTCCAGTATGGGCAGAACCGTGTTTGGACTGATAACCCCCTGTATGGTTTGCAGGTTTTTCAGCAGTGCCGAGGTTGACGCGATAAATTTCATTGGCTGTATTTTAATGGTTGCTGGTCAAAGCAAAGATAAAGATTTCTGTATTTTGCCAACCCTGCATGCCCCGCCCGATTGTGTATAAATCGAAAGGCATTTAATTAACAGAAAACCAGCCGGTTATAAAGAATTTCCCTTTTTGAAAAAAGGCGGGGTTTGTAGAATTTTCCCAAACACAAAATCCTGTATCAGCACTAGGTCTTTCCCTCCGGTAATCAGGCCGTAATACCGGTCGCGGTCGTACACTTTGCCTTCATTATCCTGTACCAGTAACCCTTTGGTGCGTTTGTCGGCCGGTTTGTAAAACAGCTTGAGTTCCTGGACGTTGTCCTGTGCTCCTTCCAGCCGGACAACGCAAAAAGGCTGGCTGGCGATAATGGAATCGCGGCCGGGTACCTGATTAATCAGTGCCTCATATTTCAGCGACTGGAAGTAAGCCGCGTAGGTACGGGCTGCTTTCTGGTTTATAGCAAAGGGATAGGCCAGGGTGTCTCCCGGTTGAAGCAAGACGAAGGAATCCCGGCCGGCTGACCGCAATGTGAAACTGCTGTCGGGAAATCCGGTATACTGCACGGTCACCTGGCGGAAATCCTCCGGGTCCAGGTTAAAGACCGTGCGGTCGCGCCAGTTGTTTTCATCCGTAAAATACCGGGGCCCCAGCTCGCCTTCAAACCCGGGAATATGCACTACATAGATTTTCTCGCTCCCTTCCAGTTTCATGTAATTGCCCCGCAGCGATTCGGTAGGCGGTCCCACGTAATAGGCTTTCATTAAATCTCCTTCGCAGTCGTAAATTTCCACTTTGGTGTTCTGCGTGGCCATGGATTTGATAATATTCTCGCGGGCTGACTCAGCCACCGGGTTCTTGACGCGTATCTGGGCTATGGTACGCAACAGGGTTTCTGTTTCAGGTTTCCGCGCCCGGTACTTGTCGTTCAGCAGCCAGCTGCCGTCTTCCTGCCTTTCCAGGGTGATGCGGTGGTTGTCCATGTCGGCCAGGAAAATCACCCCGATGCGGCCGGTGTCTTTTACGGCAAATTCCACCGCGGCTTTTCCTGATGCGTGGGCGCCCCGCTTTGTCAGGGCCCACCAGGCCACAACAGCCAGCACGAGAATGATGATCAGGTATGCCAGGTTCCGCTTCATAAGGTTCCGGTGTATTTTTTTCTGCGAATAATGGATTGAATGCCGGCAAAAACCAATAGGATAAGGATCGGACCCAGTAGATTGATCAATTGCCATTTGAAGCGTTCCGATTTGACTTTGTCAGCCTGCAGGGGCCTGACCCGGAATTCCTTGTTGCGCGTGGCCACCAGCCCGTAATTATCCACAAGATAATCGATACAGTTCAATATGAAATCCTTATTGGCGTACCGGTAATTCGGGTTGTACCGGTAATAGCCGAGCGGGTTGGCTATCAGGTCGCCATCGGCAATGAAAATCATGCGGTTGGGCGGGCTGCTT
>CAYRDC010000019.1:30161-45684 GCA_964422925.1 uncultured Chitinophagales bacterium
GTTGGCTATCAGGTCGCCATCGGCAATGAAAATCATGCGGTTGGGCGGGCTGCTTTCGCGGAATTCGAGATTCAGGCTGTCGCGGTATATCGCCAGGAAGTCGTGGGGAACCCGGTTGCGGAACACAGAACGAAAAGTGCCCTCCACCAACACGGCAAGCGGAATGTTGCTCTTATTGAACAGCACCGGGTCGGGTTTGGTGCCGGCCATGCTCAGCGTGATCCGGATGGGATGATACATCAGCCGGGCGCTTCCGGAGGTGGTGAGCAGAATGGTTTTTTTCAGGCCCGGGGTTCCGATGGTATCAATGGAGCTGGCAAAATTGAACCATAACGGGCCCACGTGCTTGGTGATGGGATGGTTGGCGGGCGGCAGCACGATGGGGTAGAAAAACCAGGGATAGAATGCCGGGCTGGAACTGTTGCCCCGGTACAACGGAATGCGGGCACAGCGCTCGTCCTGCACCAGGTCGCGGTTCAGGCGGACTCCGTACTGGAAAAGCTGGTCTTCGAGGTTCAGCGGGTAATCCATGGTCAGCACGAAAGGTTTTCCCTCATAACCCAGCAGGCTGTCGATGTCGGCATACAACGGATCAATCAGCCAGAGCACTCGGCCACCGTTCATCACGTACTGGTCGATTTTGAACTTATCCTTTTCAGAAAATTTTTGAATGGGTTTGGCAATAATGGCCAGGTCAACGCTAGACGGTATGGCAATCCTGTGAGGCAGGTCCAGGAATTCCAGTTCGTATTGTTCATCCTGCAAGGTGACCGCTATATCCGCCAGCCGGGCCGGAGAGAGTTCGCCATGCCCCTGGATGAACGCGATTTTTTGCTTCCTGGTGAGCATGAGCTTGCGGATGGCATTGGATAAGGTGTATTCCAGGGTGGCGATGCCGTGATTTACGGTTTCCACCGGGTCTTCCCCGAGCTGCCGCTGCTCGGGCAGGAAATTTACAGCCAGTTCCTTTTCCCGGTAATTGAGTACGGCCCCGGCAATCAGGATTTTCTGCGAAAACTCTTCCTGCGACTGGGTGGCAATCTGCCGGGTTTCCAGCCCTTTCGACATCAGGTCCTTGATCAGGGCATTCACCTGGTCCGGGTCATCCAGGCTGAACGGGTCGAACAGTTCATAGCTGATCCGGTTACCGCTGTAGGCGCTGTATTCATCCAGCATTTCAGTGACGGCCTTTTGCAGCCTGCGGTATTCGGCCGGCAGGTTCCCGGCCAGGAATATGGTGACATAAACCTGGTCGTCCAGGTCTTTGAGCAGTTCGCGCGTGGCCCGCGAAATAGTGAAGCGCTTGTCCTGCGTCAGGTCAATCCGGGTGAAGCGGAAGGTAAAGACCACGTTCAGCAGCAGGGTAACCAACAGCACGAAAGCCAGCTGCCAGAGCGACCGTTTGCGGTATGGGGATTGCCTTTTTACCATTTCCTGCTCTCCAGTACGGTTTTGGTGGCGGTGAGAAACACCGCTATGTAGGTGAGAAAATACAACAGGTCGCGCGTGTCCAGCACCCCGCGGCTGATGGAACTGTAATGGGCCAGCAGGCCCGCGTTTTTCACGTAATAATCCAGCGTGCCGGAAAACTGGCTGATATTGCTCAGGAAATCGAACGCATACAGCGCGAAGAAATTCAGGAACATGCCAAGGATAAAGGCTACAATCTGGTTATTCGTCAATGAGCTGGCAAAAAGTCCTGTGGCGGTGAAGCAGGCCCCGATGAGCAGCAACCCTATGTAAGAACCGATGATGGCCCCCCAGTCAATATCACCGGGCGGCTGGGCCAGCCGCGAAATGCTGTACACGTACACCAGGGTAGGAAGCAGGGCCAGCACAAACAGGGCCAGAGAAGCCAGGTATTTCCCACCCGTGATTTGCAGGTCGGTCAGCGGTTTGGTGGCCAGCATTTCCAGGGTGCCGGCATTTTTTTCCTCGGCCAGGCTGCGCATGGTGATGGCCGGAACCAGGAAAAGGAAAATCAACGGGGCAAACTCAAAAAACGAATCCAGCGAGGCAAATCCGCCTTCCAGCACGTTGAAGCCCGGGAACACCCATACAAAGAGGCCTGTGGTGAGCAGGAATACCCCGATGACCACGTATCCCGTCACGGAATTAAAAAAACTTTTTACCTCTTTTCTGAACAGGGTCCACATAGGTTATTCTTCCGTTTCAGTGGTTAACAGGCGGAATATTTCTTCCAGGTTTTGCTGTTCCCGGTAAAGCGTCAGCAGGGTAAGACCGCGTTCCACGGCAAACCGGAACACCGCTTCGCGGATGTCCATGTCTTCGGCCGAAAAGAGCTTCCAGCGGTTTCCCCCTTCGGCTTCGGCTTTCAGCACCCCCGGTATTTTTTGCAGCAAGCCGGCTTCCACGCTTTCGCGGAAAGCCACCCGGGTGATGATCTGCCGGTTCAGGCGGGCGCCCAGCTCGCTGACGGAGTCATCAGCTACCAGTTTACCCTTATTGATGATCAGCGCTCGGTCGCAGATGGCCTGCACCTCCTGCATGATATGGGTCGACAGGATTACGGTTTTGTTTTTCCCCGCTTCCCGGATCACCTGGCGGATTTCGTTGAGCTGGTTGGGATCCAGACCGGAAGTGGGTTCATCCAGGATCAGCACAGCCGGATCGTGTATCATGGCCTGAGCCAGGCCAACGCGCTGCCGGTATCCTTTGGAAAGCTGACCGATTTTTTTGTGCTGTTCACTCCCAAGGCCGGTCAGGTCGATCATATCCTCCACGCGCTGCCCGGCTTGTTTCCCCAGCCGGTGCAGTCGGGCCACAAATTCCAGGTATTCCCGCACGTACATGTCCGGGTACAACGGGTTGTGCTCGGGCAGGTAACCTACCTGTTTGCGTACTTCCAGGTTCTTCTCCGTGACATCCAGCCCCTGCACAAAGGCACTGCCCGAAGTCTGGGGCAGGTAACAGGCCAGAATGCGCATGGTAGTGGATTTTCCTGCCCCGTTGGGACCCAGGAAACCCACTATCTCCCCACTTCCGATGGAAAAAGACACATCATCCACCGCGCGCTGCTCTTCAAATACTTTGGTAAGGTTCCTGACCTCAACGGACATCGGATTGGATTTGATCCCTGGCGGGGTTAGCGCAAAGGTAACAAATGAGGGTTTTATCCGTCAGGCAATAATTGCCAATCACCTATATTTGCCCCCATGGCTAATGATAACGAGTTGTTCCGCAAAATTGTATCCCATGCGCGGGAATATGGCTTTGTATTCCCTTCCAGTGAAATCTATGACGGGTTGGGCGCGGTGTATGATTACGGTCCCTATGGGGTGGAGCTGAAAAATAATATCCGGCAATACTGGTGGAAAGCCATGGTGCAACTCCATGAGAATATCGTAGGCCTGGATGCGGCTATTTTCATGTCTCCACAGGTGTGGAAAGCTTCCGGCCATGTGGACGCGTTTAATGACCCGTTGATCGACAACAAGGACAGTAAGAAACGCTACCGCGCGGATGTGCTGGTGGAAGAATGGATCGCCAAACAGGAAGCCAAAATTGAAAAGGAAGTTGCCAAAGCCGCCAAACGCTTCGGGGAATCCTTCGACCGCGACATATACCTGAACACCAATGAGCGGGTGCTGCGCTACCGCGAAAAAATAAAAATTGCCGAAAACCGGCTGAAAACTTGCCTCGAAACCAACGACCTCGAAGGATTGAAACAGCTTATCCTTGACCTGGAAATTGCCGACCCGGAATCCGGCTCGCGCAACTGGACCGATGTGCGGCAGTTTAACCTCATGTTTGAAACCCGGGTGGGTTCGGTGGCCGGGGAATCCTCGGTCATTTACCTGCGCCCTGAAACGGCCCAGGGTATTTTCGTCAATTTTCTCAATGTGCAAAAAGCTGTACGGCAGAAGATTCCTTTCGGCATTGCCCAATCGGGCAAAGCCTTCCGCAATGAAATCGTAGCCCGGCAGTGGCTTTTCCGCATGCGTGAGTTCGAGCAAATGGAAATGCAGTTCTTCGTCCGCCCGGGCGAGGAAATGAAATGGTTCGAATACTGGAAAACCGAGCGCCTGAACTGGCACAAAGCCCTGGGCATTCCGGACGACAAGCTCCGCCTGCATGAGCACCTGAAGCTGGCCCACTATGCCAATGCGGCCGTGGATATTGAATATGACTTCCCTATCGGCTTCAAGGAAGTGGAAGGTATACATTCCAGGACGGATTTCGACCTGAAACAGCACCAGGAGCTGGCCGGCCGGAAAATGCAGTATTATGACCCCGAGCTGGAAAAAAGTTATATCCCTTACGTGATTGAAACGTCCATAGGCCTTGACCGGATGTTTTTACTGGTGCTCAGCCAGGCATATTCCACAGATAAGGCTCCGGACGCGGAAGGAAAACTGGTGGAAAGGACCGTGCTACGCATACCGGCACCCCTGGCGCCCGTTAAAGTGGCTATTTTGCCGCTGGTTAAAAAAGACGGCCTGCCCGAAATGGCAATGAAACTATTTGACGAACTGCGCCTGCATTTCATCTGCCAGTATGACGAAAAAGACGCTATTGGCCGCAGGTATCGCAGGCAGGATGCCATCGGCACTCCCTATTGCGTAACCGTTGACCACCAAACCCTTGAAGACCAGACCGTTACGCTGCGTGAAAGGGACTCCATGAAGCAGGACCGGATACCTGTATCAACCATTGTGGCTGAAACCCATGCCCGGGTTTCCATGGAAAGATTGCTGAAATCCATCTGATTTTATCCTTTCCTTCCCGTTGACTAAAGTCTGCTTTCCTATTGATATAAATCATTGAAAACCGGACATACATATCTGATATTTGAGCTAACCTAACCGGGATTGACCTTAACCGATTTCTCTTTAATACGAAACCTAAACCAAAGCACTATGAAAAGCAAAAGAACAATTTACTACCTGATCTCAATCTTGTTGGTTCTCGGAATCAACGGGGTTGTGTTGTCTAAACGAGGAGGTCCGCCAGACAAAAAGACGGATGCACCGAGTGAAAAAAATTGTACGGACTGCCACGCTGGTAATGCAAACAGTGGACCGGGTAGTTTAACAATCAGCATGACGGATGGCGGTAACCCTGTTACACAGTACATACCGGACCAGATATATACCATGACACTCACTATTTCAGAATCCGGAATAAATGTTTTCGGATTTGAAGCTGTGATATTGGAAGACCAAGGGAATACAAATGCAGGAACTATTATTGTTACGGATCAGAACCGCACAAAAACAAGTGTTTCACAGGTAAATGGAACGAACCGGACGTACATTAAACAAACCTATAACGGTTCAAACGGCAGCAATTCAAACACCTGGTCGTGGGACTGGCAGGCGCCCGGCACAAATGTGGGGTCCATTACGATTTATGCGGCCAGTCTGGCTGCCAATGGAGACGGGGGCAAAAGTGGTGACCACTGCTACACGACAACCTTCACCATCCAGCCGAATCCGTGCAGCGCATTCAGTGCCACAGTTACCACTACGGATGTGTCGTGCAACGGGGGCAATGACGGAAGCGCCACAGCCAATCCCAGCGGGGGAACGGCCCCGTACAGCTACGCGTGGTCTGACGGGCAAACCACCAAAACCGCCACAAACCTGAGTGCCGGAACCTACAGCGTAACGGTAACGGATGCCGCCAGCTGTACGGCCACGGTATCGAACATCGTGATCAATGAGCCGGCCGGCATGACCATTACTTCCAGCAGTACGGATGTGAGCTGTAACGGGGCTGCTGACGGTTCGGCTTCCGTGTCGGTCAGCGGTGGCTCTGCTCCTTACACCTACGCCTGGTCGAACGGGGGCACCGGGGCCGGCATCAGCGGTTTGTCGGGCGGAACCTACTCGGTGACGGTAACCGACAATAACGGGTGCAGCCAGGTGGTATCGGGCATTGTGGTGAACGAACCGGCTGTGCTCCAGGCCAACGCAGTGGCCACAGACATCAGCTGCAATGGCGGTTCTGACGGCTCCATTACGGCCAGCCCGAGCGGTGGAACACCTCCCTACAGCTACGCCTGGTCGAACGGGGGCACCACGGCCACCATTTCAAACCTGAGTGCGGGTACCTACAGTGTAACCGTGACCGATGCCAACAACTGCACGGATGTGCAAACCAATATCACCGTGAACGAACCGGCTGCCCTGACAGCCACCGTTAGCGGCACGGATATCCTTTGTAACGGGGCCAATGACGGCTCCGCCACGGTAACGGTTTCTGGCGGAACGGCTCCCTACACCTATGCCTGGTCGAACGGGGCCACCACACAAACCGCTTCGAACCTGAGTGCCGGCACCTACACGGTTACGATCACCGACAACAGCGGGTGTACCTACACACCGGCTGCGGTGACCATCAGTGAACCGCCTGCCCTGACGGGTTCCATCACATCAACGAATGCTTCCTGTGGCAACGCGGACGGTACGGCCACCATCACCGTTTCGGGCGGTGTGGCGCCCTACTCGTACGCCTGGTCAAACGGTGGAACCACCAATTCCATCAGCAACCTCGCCTCAGGCACCTATACCGTAACGGTGACCGATGACAACGGCTGTACCATTACCGAATCAGTCAACGTCATTGACGCGGGCGCTCCTTCGGTAAGCGTGCAGTCGCAGGTGAATATCGACTGTTTCGGTGATTGTGACGGCTCTGCCACAGTATCCGTTTCGGGTGGTTCGGCTCCGTACACCTACAAGTGGAACGACAGCCAGGGGCAAACCAGCGCCACCGCGGTGAACCTCTGCGCGGGAACCTACAGCGTGACCGTAACCGATAATTCAGGCTGCAAGGCCATTACCACGGTCACCCTCACGGAACCCTCGCCCATCACTGTGGCGGCAAGTCATACCGATGTGAGCTGCTTCAACGGGAAAGACGGTTCGGCCGCGGTAACGGTATCGGGCGGCACCCCGCCATACACCTACCTGTGGTCGAACGGCTCCACCAGTGCAAACCAGAACGGACTGAGTGCGGGCAATTACATGGTTACCGTGACCGACAACAAAGGTTGTGAATCGGTGTATACGGTGACCGTGAACGAACCCACCGAAATTGCCCTGACGTTCATCACCAACGATGCCAGTTGCGCAGCCAGCAGCGATGGTTCGGCTACCGTGTCGGTCAGTGGCGGCACCCCGCCCTACATTTACCTGTGGTCGAATGGTTCCACCACGCAAAACATCAGCGGGCTGGCTGCCGGTGATTACCTGGTGACGGTCACGGACAATAACAGTTGCCAGAAGACAGGCATGGCTTCGGTGGGCGCTGCGCCTCCCATGCCACAGCCGGAAATCATGGTGGTGAACAACCAATTGGCAGGGCCGCCCATGATGGCCGCATACCAGTGGTATTACTACGATACCCTGATTGTAGGCGCCACCACCCAGTTCCTGATTCCGGACAAAACCGGGTTCTACTCACTGGTGGTGTGGGACGACAACGGCTGCAGCTCTGAATCCGACCCGGTGTTTATCACCATTACCGGAGGAAGGATTGTAACATCCGCAGACTGGGCGGTTTACCCCAATCCGTTCAGCGAATTGGTAACCATTACCGCTGATGTCCCTTATGAAGTTTCCGTTATGGTGTATGATAAAACCGGCCGCCTGGTGAATATACTCAAAGGGGTTCCTCCGGTTTACTGGCAGGGAACAGACTACAACGGCTCAGACCTGCCTGCCGGTTTGTATATTCTTCGCATCGTTACACGCGATGCCAGCTATTCATATAAGCTGCTGAAAGACTGAATCGTAAAGGAAGTTTGAAAAAAGAATCCCCTGCCGATTGGGCAGGGGATTCTTTTATGCCGGCCTGGCTGCCGCTGATTTACACGGTTCTTGAAAACTTCCGGAATACCCGGGCCAAAAGCCCTGCGACAGCACCAGTGAGACCTGCAATAACTAACTTTATCAGGAGGTCTATGTACCAAACGTCATCCAGGGGGCCCACCACTTCATTGACAGATGCCACGGCCAGCCCGATAAAAATATAACTGACTGTTCTCCAAACCTTTTTTTTCGCTTTTAATTGCATGTAAGCGAACACCCACAGGCTGGCAACAATCAGTATGGCTCCCAAAACATATCGTGAAACCGGCATAACGGCTGGTGATTAATCCAAAAGTAAAAGATTTTCCCGGGTGCACATGGTGCCGGGCCTGGATTTACCGGTCGGTAAAGCCCAATATCACCAGGGCGATGATCGGCAGGGAATCAATTTTTCAAAATTTAGTAATAAAAGTGTATTTATTTATCCGTTACATTGGTGATTGGCGATTCTTATTCTAATCTTCTTTTTTTATTAAAAATCTTCTCATAACACCAGCCAAGGCCCCACTTATAAACGCTGAAAATAAAATTATAACAAGTTCATATTTATTATCAGCCACAATGTGCTTTAAGAAGGAAAACATTCCAAATAAGGCAATGATAGATAGAATTGACAATACAATCTTTAGACGGATATTTAATATCAGCCTATTACAATAGTTGTAAAGAAAAAGACTTCCTGCCATAATTATTATCCATATTGTAATCCACAAATACAGCATGTAAATTAGATTACATATTTATCAAAAAGAGCCTCTTATTGCTCCGTATATGCCTCCTGCTAAAGCAATTCTTCCAATAAGACAAGAATTAATCAATGTCTTCCAAATCAAACTGATCGTTTTTTTCGCAAATATCGTAGTAGCATACCAGCAAAAACCCCAGATATAAAACTTGACATTGACAAAATAGCAAAGGACAATTTATAATTTACTGTTCCTTGAAGAACTTGCCCCAGCAGATTAGATATTATACCAATTGACGAGGTAAAAAATAAAAATAATAAAAAACGGAAATACTTACTCCTTATCCTATGTGTAATAAAATCATAAATTAATATAGCTAGTACAATAGCTATTATCCAAAATGCGATAATAAAAAACATGAGTTTAGATTTTTAAATTGATCCCCATACTCCACCAGCAATTCCGCCAAATAACCCTGCACCTGCAGTAGCAGCCTATGAAATTTCACCCATGAACCATGTACTGCCAAAAGTTACTAAAGCTGCACTAGACCCTCCTTGTAATGCTCCAATCAAGTCTTTTTCCGCATTACCAGATACAATCCAACGAATCAGCCAGTCTGGAGGATAAGGGTATTGCTCTAATTTTCCGGATGCATTAGCATATGGAGCGCCCCATAAATTATTTGAGTCCATGGTTTGATTCGTCCAATATGCCAAACTAAATCGTCCTATGGAACAGGATGTATATAATATGGCCATTTCCATGGAATCTGTTATATTCAAAGGTATAGATTTTTCAAGAGATTTTATACTGTCAATCGTATTTTGAATGTAATTTGTAACTATGTCTGATAAAGTGGAAGAATCGGTTGTTGTGATTAAGGTAGTATCTACTTGCATTATCCATTCAAGGCTGTCAAGGTATTTCATAAAATTACCGGAAAATCCATTTGAAAAAGCAGTATCGTGCAAAGTTTGCCAGGTTGTGTCTATTGCATTATTAAGGATTTTGTTAGATGTATTTATGGAATCAATCGGAGAGTTAAAAGTATCGCCATTTGCGTAAAACCATTCCCAAACAAAAGATAGTTTCTCCGTATCAGTTGCACTTCTCGGATTTTGATAGTTATTTATAACGTAATCCAGTATTGTGTTATGGATTGCTCCCGCTGTATCAAAAGGATTATTGACATTTCGAAAATATAAACCTGTTTTATTCGAGTATCTTATATTAGATGAGTTTGCTATGGGGAATTCGTTTCTTTTGTTACAGGAGGTCATAAGCACGACAATGAACAAGATTTGAATTGTAGTTCTCATGGCTGGAAGTTTTGTAGCAAAACTATATTAACATAAATAGCTACCTGTAACAGATAAAACAAATTTGTGACCATGAAAACTTGAAATACCAGCGCAATATATATATATATAAGACACAATGAGAAAATTCAATAATTTAGTTCGAAAAATTTAAAAAATGTGACCAGAATTAATACTGAAAAAGATTCTGTAATCCAGGTATTTCTATTGTTTCTTAAGAGTAATTTAGAAAATCACCGGTCGGCAAAGCCGAGTATCACCAGGGCAATGACGGGCAGGGGTACTTCCCCTTCAATGATCCACTCCCGGTTGGGGTCGGTGCTCCATTTGGGGCGGGCGTTGCCGTCTTCGATCACCCATTCCTCGCTCTGGCGGTATTCCCAGAACGGCCGCAGCAGCTCACCGTCCCACTGGTAGATGAATTTCGGGTCGTTGTTCCAGGCCGGTTTTAGGAATTCCCCGTCCCAGGCCCATTCTTCCATGCGGTCGAAACCCCAGTACGGGCGCAGGTATTTGCCGTCAAAGGTCCACTCGTCTTCGGGCCGGTTGCCCCAGAAAGGTTTCAGCACATGGCCGTTCCAGGTCCATTCCTGCAGGAAATCATCCCGCCAGGCGGGCCGGATCATCCCGATCACCTCGCCTTCGTCAGCATACAGCGAGATGTCGGGCCGTTCAGCTATGACCACGCTGTCCTGCCTGTAGTAGTTGTTCAGCAGGATGAGGGCTGCCACCAGGTTCAAGTTGGTCCAGCCCCGGCCTTCCACTTCGGCCAGCAGGCTGTCGGTGAGCCCGTCAAAGATGCCGAAGATGTATTCCCCGTTGCCTTTCACCCGGAACAACAGCCGGTTGGGGTCGAGGTCACCGCCCAGGTAGAAGCGTCCTTTGCGCATGGAAAAGAGCGCCTGCTCCATGGACGGATCGTACACGATACCTGTTTCGCGTGCAAACAGGTTGCGGCCCCGCACCAGATAGGCCATGTCTTCATTGGCCTGGCCATTGCCGAAGAATATGATATTGCCACGCATATTGAACATGGGCCGGCCCTGCCCGTCCAGGATCAAGTGGTCGCGCACGGAAAGCAATATGCTTCCGTCCGTCAGTTTCAGATCCCAGTTTTCCTGGGCTACGGCCTGCCTGCCTGCCGGTATCAACAGCAGTAAAAGCCATCCGAACCGGGTGAATATGTGGTGCAAAGCCTTCAGGTCAGGAAATTATACGGTAAATTTAAGCCGTTTCATACGGCTTATGAAGATTAACGGAAAAAACTACCGGAGTATTTGGGAAACTTCTTCCGGGGCGGTGGAAGTAATTGACCAGCGGGCCCTGCCGCACCGTTTCCGCACCGTAAAACTGCAATCGACCCGTGATGCAGCCGAGGCCATCCGGGGTATGGTGGTCCGGGGCGCACCGCTCATCGGGGTGACAGCCGCGTATGGCCTTTGCCTGGCCGTGGAAGAGGCAGCTGAAAAAGACTGGCTGCTGGCATTCCGCAAAGCCTCTGAAATGCTGCAGGCCACGCGGCCTACCGCTGTGAACCTGGCCTGGGCGCTTCAGCAACAGGCAGCCCTCGTCAATCCCGGCATGAGCCGGGAGGAAGCGGCCCTTGCACTGCGGGAAGGAGCCCGGCAGATGGCCGACCGTGACGTTGAAACCTGCCACCGCATTGGGCAGCACGGGCTGGAACTGCTGCGTGTCATCGCCCGCGACAAACAGGGGCAGGCGGTGAACATCCTCACCCACTGCAACGCGGGTTGGCTTGGTTGCATCGACTGGGGCACCGCCACGGCTCCCATATACCTGGCCCACAGGGAAGGCATTCCCGTGCACGTGTGGGTGGATGAAACCCGTCCCCGCCTGCAGGGGGCCAACCTTACGGCTTTTGAACTCGGGCAGGAAGGCGTGCCCCATACGCTCATCACCGATAACGCGGGCGGCCTGCTGATGCAGCAGGGCAGGGTGGACATCTGCCTCGTGGGAACCGACCGGACAGCCCGCAACGGGGATGTGGCCAACAAAATCGGTACTTACCTGAAAGCCCTGGCCGCCAGGGACAACGACATCCCGTTTTACGTGGCCCTGCCCTCCAGCAGCATCGACTGGAACACTGCCTCCGGGGTCGGCATACCGATCGAGGAGCGGAACCCCGATGAAGTTCATTACGTGCAGGGACAGAGCCGGCTCGGGCAGGAACGGGTTCGCATCAGCCCGGAAGCCACCCCGGCCGCCAACCCGGGTTTCGACATCACCCCGGCCCCGCTCGTGACGGGGCTGATTACCGAACGGGGCATCTGCGAAGCCTCCGAAAAAGGCCTGCGGGAACTTTTCCCCGATTAATTCCAGGGCATGCAGGAAGGCGTCATAAAATTTCAGCTCCATTGGGAACCGGACAATGCCCCTGCTCATCCCTGTTTGCAGGAACTGGTTACCTGCCGCAACCGGCTGCGGAAGGCCGGCCTCATCGGGGTGGACCGGCAGGGGCTGGGTTACGGGAATATCTCCCTGCGCGCTGAAACCGGGTTCATAATTTCCGGCAGCCAGACCGGGGCTGTCGAACAAGCCGGCCCGGAACATTTTACACAAGTCACAGCATGGGACATTGGCGCCAACCGGGTTTGGTGCCGCGGGCCGGTGAAAGCATCTTCCGAAAGCCTGACCCATGCCATGTTTTATGAGCTGGATGCGGGCATCCGCGCGGTGGTGCACGTTCACCACCACCGTTTGTGGCAGGCCCGGAAAGGCCGCTGGCCTGTTACTCCGGCTTCCGTCTCTTATGGCACGGCAGCCATGGCGGAAGCTGTCAGGGATTTATGGCAGCATGGAGCGTTCCGGAGCATACAGGCCCTGGTGATGGGCGGGCATGAAGCCGGCATAATGGCTTTCGGGCGGGACCCGGAAACGGTTTGCAGGTTATTAGTGAAAGAGGCAGCGGGGCTGAATGGCTGAACCCTTCGGGTAGCCCATTTGGCGGACAAGTACCCTGGAAGGACATTTCTAACGATATAGAATGACTCTGTTAGATACTCTTTCCTACCGGAAACGGATTAATAGTTCCGGCTTCACCAGCTTGAGCTTATAAACCCTTTAGGTTTATACCAGGCTCCGGTTCTTTGTCTTTTTTTAGGAAAAAGGTGTATTTGATGTCTACGTGGGGAAGGAAAAATACGATAAAACCGAGGCTGGATATCTTGCTGTTGGAGTAATAGTTTCCTATTTGAATCGTAAACCTGTCATACCATGAATATCCAACACCTGCATATAAAGAAAACAGCTCCTGCGACATTTGAACTGTTTGAATACCAGGGCTACTTGGTAATTTATAATATGTATTAAATCTGCTCCCAAAATTATGGTAGGTTGTGCCGATTGAAAATGAGACCTTGTTGACCTCATTTGTCATTATTTTATGAGTATAGTAAACGCCAAGGTCCAGGGATAAGCGTTTTTCACCGGGATTAACCAACCAAAGTTGCCTGGTTGTGTCATGAGTAGGAGTTAAATAATTGATGAATCGATACCCAATAGTGGTGGTAAATCCAATTTCGTCTAAAAGTGATTTGTTGTTAAGGCTGATATTAAATATGGCACGGGTGCCTGCGAATGAATTTACCGGATCTTCAAAAATAAATTGTCCTTGTTTGGTGGGAAAATTGTAAATCCAAATAGGTAATCTGTATTGCAAACCAGTACTTGCATTAATATCAATTATTTTGAAAACTGTTACTTGAGCATTAACTGCAAGTAATAGTTTTGAAAGGAGAAAAAATGTTGCAATAAACTTTTTCATCATAGCTACAGTTCATAACCGATCCCGACATTTAATTGAATGAAATCACGGAAGTCAACTATAATTGGTTGATTAAACAATCCTGTAATGTGTGCGATAACATATGTTTTATCAAAGCTTTTATTAACAGAAAGATACACAGAAGTATAAGTAAGTGATGATTCTTTGTAATGGTAAGTGAATGGTTTTTGCAATTGGTTTGTATTGACAATTAAAAAGTCTGACCCCCGGTTCCTAAATCCCACCCCAAAGGCAAATTCCATATCCTCCAGTTTATTCCATCCCCTGAAAAAATATTCAATTTTAAAGTCTGAAACCCAACCGATGTATGGTTCATCATTCTGCTGGTTTCCGGGTTGGGGGTTTTTAGTAAGGTAAAACAGCATGGTTCTGCGAAAATCCTGGCCGATGTTAATTCCGAGTCGGTGCTTTCTTGATTCCAAGCCCCAATGGTAACCAAAATAGGGTCCGCTGAAATGCCTTACCGGGTCAGTAATGACATTGTTGTAAGGGGGAGTTCTTACAGGTCCTATAAATACTGGCGGGAGGCGGTATCCGGTTTCAAAACCTAGGTTGAAATTAAAACGGTTGGTTACAATCAATTGAGAGAAGCCCAGGAGCGTGCCGCCCAGGAAAAAAAATACTGCCACTGTCAGCCGCCTCAGCATTTGTGGGGAAAGATTTGCCATACAAGGTTAATAAAAATCATTTAATAGCAATTGCATTGTGATAAGATTACCCTGATTTGCTTTTCAAAGGAAGTGCTGAAAACGACCCGGTTCAGGGCGAAGGTTCATGCTCTTGGGACGGGTGGCTGTTATTTAATAAAAAGGGGTGCTGTTTGACGTGCGCCTGACGGTTTTGCCGGCAGTGCGGTGTTGTTTGCAGTTGATTCTGTAGTTGCCGGCAATCAGTGTCCGGCAGCTCCGGAACCACCTGCATGAATGAAACCGGTAAGTGATTGTCACAGCCCGGAATGGAAAAGTAAGGTCTTCACAGGCGCAGGATGGCCAATCGGCCAGGGAAAAACAGTTGAGTTGTACATGGTTAAACTCATAAACCTTCTGGCTTTATGCCAGGCTCGGGTTCTTTGTCTTTTCTTAGGGGAAAAGTGTATTTGATGTCAATATGTGGGAGGTTGAAGATTACCAGCCTATTGATGTCGGAGATAAAACTGTTTAGATAATAGGTTCCTATTTGCAGGCTAAGCCTATTATACCAGGAATAGCCAATTCCAAAGTACAGAGAGGAAATAGTTTGCTTTGCTGGCTTAATCATATATTTCTGGACATTCGGGACTGTACTGGTATCGATAAATGTATAAGACTTGTTCCCTACATTATGGAAAGTGATCCCGGCTGCAATGGATACTCTTCCACTTTCATTAAGAATAAATTTGTGAGAGTAATATAATTCAAGATCAAGTGAAATTTTTTTATAACCGGGATTAATCAACCACAGTTGGCGTGTAGTATCATGAAATGGGGTATAATAATTAATGAAACGGTAACCCACCAGAGTGTTTATTTCTATCTCATTTTGGTAAGTTTTGTCATTCAAACTTGCATTTAATATCAACCTGGTGCCAGCAAATGACACTTCAGGATAATCAAAAATGCTATTTCCGGTGTTATCGGCAATATCAAAATATAAGATCAGAGGCAGTCTGTATTGGACACCGACACTGTTCGAAACATGAATCTTTTTAAGGATGCTATTTTGTGGATATAGCCACAATTGCAGAAGGAAGAGTATTGCAAGCAAAAATGACTTTTTCATAATCGGTTACAGGTTATATCCAATTCCCACTGCAAATTGAATGAAATCGCGGTAGCCAACTATAATTCCCCCCAAAATTAGGACAGGTAGTTAAGGAGTAATAATACGTAAGTT
>CAYRDC010000020.1:0-16687 GCA_964422925.1 uncultured Chitinophagales bacterium
AGCTCATATTCTTCTTCGTATGTTTTAAGTATCAAAACTATACTTCTTTAGCTTCTTCTTTTTGTTCAACTTCCTCTGGATCTTCTTGAACTTCGACTGCTTCTTCTTGTCCTGTTTCCGCTTTCTCCGGTAATTCGTGTGACTCATTTCTGATTTCTAGCTTCCGCTCCTCCTTACGTATTTCGTCGATTGTGCTTCGTTGGGTTGTCTGGGTTAAAATAGCCGTTGTGGTCTGTTTATGCGGCTCTTCAATACCATTCATCCGCTGTAATTTAGTCAGAAGCTCAAGTAAAATGCTATACTTTTTCTCACTTTTGGCCAATTTCAGCAGATCTTCCAGCAGATCCAATGTACCTGCCTTGCCCAAATTGCGCTCTTCAAGAAGTTTTTCTAGTTCCTCACCTATCATACGCTGCATTGCCTTTGTTTTGATTCGTTTTGTCCAGGATTTCTTCTTATTAGGGGTTAAATCCTCCCCATAAATCCACTCAAGAGCCTTGTCAATATTATAGTCATTAGCTAAGTTTTCTTCAATTAAGTATAAATGAATTTTATTTCTAAGTTTTCTTAAATGGTTTAGTTTGCGGTAAATTGAATGATCGTCACCAAGTAGTTTATTCTTTTCTGTCTTTTGAAGCATTGAATTTAAGTTCATTTCTACTTCTTTATTTTCTTTCAACTTTTTTAAAAGTCTAGTTTCAACCTTGACAATAACTCCATTTATTTTCTTTTCGTTAGAATTGAATACTGCAATTTCTTCAAAAGGGTCGGTCTTGTGGAGATTTTTGCTTTTAATAGCATAATAAAGTATTGATTCAATAACACTCATGCCAGTAATAACAAATGTCTTTATGAGCTCTGTATTAATTACAGTATGAATTTCCCTTTTCAATACGTTTGAAATGAACTCAAGGTATTGCATGTTGTAAGACAGATTTTTTACCAATTCATATGTTCTGTGGAATTGGTCATTTTCTTTGATACCTGTTTCAAAGAAATTTTCGTACTTCGCAACATCCTTTACGTTCCAAAATATATCTTTAGTTTCGTTCATTCTAAACTCATTATACTTCTTACTAAATCTGGTTTTTATCTTTGTATGAAGTACAATGGATGTCTTTCAATGATTTAGCTATATAAGGTAATTCTCCGGGTAAACATACCCCGCAACAATGCTTCGGATTTTTAGCAAAATTGTCTGCGCCCATTAACATGACTGATAAAGCTAATCAATCTCCTTTAAATATGAAATCCCGGATGTGTTATGGAGGTTCAGTTACATCCGGGCCGGTGGGGTAGTGGTGCTGTTTTATTAGCTTTGCAGTGCCTTGCATCAAACCCAGTAAATCTATGGAACAGGATCAGTTTAACGGGGTGGATTATTACCGGATTGATGACCTGCTGACCGATGAGCACAAGCTGATCAGGGACAGCATACGCCAATGGGTGAAAAAGGAAATTTCCCCAATAATTGATGATTATGCCCAGCGGGCCGAATTCCCCGCGCAGGTTATTCCCGGCCTGGCGGAGATGGGGGCCTTCGGTTCCTTCCTCCCGGAAAAATACGGCTGCCCGGGGCTCGACCAGATCAGTTACGGGCTGATTATGCAGGAGCTGGAGCGGGGCGATTCGGGCATCCGCTCCACGGCCTCGGTGCAGGGCAGCCTGGCCATGTACCCGATTTACGAATTCGGAACCGAGGAGCAGCGGAAAAAATACCTGCCGAAAATGGCCTCGGGCGAATGGATGGGCTGTTTCGGGCTCACCGAACCCAACCACGGTTCCAACCCGGGCGGCATGGAAACCCGGATTGAAGACAAAGGCGACTATTACCTGCTCAATGGCAGTAAAATGTGGATCTCGAATGCCCCGTTTGCGCAGATTGCCATTGTGTGGGCCAAAGACGAGGAAGGGGTTATCCGCGGCCTGATTGTGGAGCGGGGCATGGAGGGTTTCAGCACCCCGGAAATGAAAGGAAAATGGAGCCTGCGGGCTTCAGCCACGGGCGAGCTGGTTTTTGACAATGTGAAAGTACCCAAGGAGAATCTGCTGCCGGGTGTCAAAGGATTAAAGGGCCCATTGTCCTGTTTGTCTTCCGCCAGGTATGGCATTGCCTGGGGCGCCATTGGAGCAGCAATGGATTGTTATGATACCGCATTGCGCTACAGCCTGGAGCGTAAACAATTCGGTAAGCCCGTGGCCGGGTTTCAGCTTACCCAGAAAAAACTGGCCGAGATGCTCACCGAAATCACCAAAGCCCAGTTGCTGGCCTGGCGCCTGGGGGTTTTGAAAAACGAAGGCAAAGCCACGCCCCAGCAAATCAGCATGGCCAAACGCAACAACGTGGAAATGGCCCTGTGGGTAGCCCGCGAAGCCCGGCAAATACTGGGCGCTATGGGCATTATGGGCGAATATCCCATTATGCGGCATATGATGAACCTGGAATCGGTAATCACCTACGAGGGAACCCATGAAATCCACCTGCTGATCACCGGAAAGGACATTACCGGTCTGGATGCCTTTACCTGATCTCAAATTCCACAAAAATCCGCGGTTTTCCACCCGTCAATACACATGGGTGCAGGGGTTTTCCACCTTAATTTCCTGATTGAGGATAAGTATTGGATCAGAACAAAAAAATTGCTTGTAAATTATCAGTATTCAAACAGTTACAGATCAGTAGCCGGGTGATTCAAAAGTGGAAAAATTTTGTAAATCTTTTTCCCCGGAATTATTTGGCAGCCCGCTGCGAATGGGCTATGTTTAGGCTTTAAATTTTTTAAGCGCGGGAGACAAAACAGATGGCAGAAAATACCGGAAAAACCAAAAGGATTTTTGACTTGAGCAAACGGCTGGGAGGGGAAGATATCTCGGCCCTGGCCTTTGGGAAATTGCCCCCGCAGGCAAGGGACCTGGAAGAAGCCGTGCTGGGCGGTTTGCTGTCTGATAAGGAAGCCGTTGCCTCTGTGATGGAAATCCTGAAGCCGGAATATTTTTATGATGAGGCCAACCAAATCATTTATGAGGTTATTGTAAGATTGTTTGAGAGGGGGGAACCCGTGGACATGCTTACCGTAACCGAAGCCCTCCGGCAAGCCGGTAAACTGGACCAGGTGGGCGGTCCGTTCTATGTCAGCGACCTGACGAACCGGGTGGTTTCCTCGGCCAATGTCATTCCCCACGCGCGTATTATTGCTGAAAAATATATCCAGCGCAGCCTGATTCGTATTTCCACGCAGATTATCCGCGATGCCTATGATGAAACCATTGACGTATTCGACCTGCTGGATAAAGCCGAACAACAACTTTATGGGGTAACCGATGAACTGATGAAGCGGAATTATGAACCGCTGAGCAATTACCTGAAGCGTAGTATTGAGCAACTGGAGGCCCTTCGGGATAAAAAAGACGAATTTACCGGGGTGCCTTCCGGTTTTGTGGAGCTGGACCGTATCACCGGTGGCTGGCAGCCATCCGATTTAATTATCGTAGCGGCACGTCCGGGTATGGGAAAAACGGCTTTTACCCTTAGCATGGCCCGGAATGCGGCTGTCAGGACCAATACTCCGGTGGCTATATTCAGCCTGGAAATGTCTGCAGACCAGTTGGTAAAAAGGCTGCTGTCTTCTGAAACCTCTATTCCTGGGGAAAATATCCGCAGGGGCAACCTGACCCAGAAGCAATGGGATCGCCTTACCCGCAGTATTGACCAGTTGAGCAAGGCCCCGATTTACATTGACGATACCCCGGCCATCAATGTTTTTGATTTGCGGGCAAAATGCAGGCGGCTGGCCAGTCAATACCATGTGCAACTGTTTATCATTGATTATTTGCAGTTAATGTCAGGTACCCAGGAGCGGGGCAGGCAATCAGCGAGCCGCGAACAGGAAATCAGCCGGATATCCCGTTCGCTGAAAGCCATTTCCAAAGAGTTGAACACACCGGTTATCGCCCTTTCACAGTTGAACCGTTCGGTGGAAACGCGTGGCGGGGACAAGCGGCCGCAATTATCTGACCTGCGGGAGTCAGGCGCCATTGAACAGGACGCTGACCTCGTGCTCTTTATTTACCGCCCGGAATATTACGGGCTGTCAGAAGTGCCTGATGACCCCACTACGGAAATCATTATCGCCAAGCACAGGAACGGAGCCGTGGGAAGGGTAACGCTTAACTTCAATAAACAATTTGCGCGGTTTGAAGAACAAAAACCAGAGCGAATGTCCGAATTCCCGGAAGAAAATCCCACGGTCATTCACCGTCCGTCCAGGATGAACGATGCCCCTGAAGCGGAGAGCCAGGAGGAAGATAAATTCTGATTTCCCGCACCGGTTTATTTGGGCGCCAGACGAACCAAAACTGCCGCGATAATTCCAAACAGCAGGTTCGGTATCCATACGGCCAGCAAAGCGGGCATATCGGAATTGGTGGCAAAAGTGGTGCTAAACCGCATGAACAGCACATAAGCCGCTGAAAACAGCAGACCGAGCGCCAATTGAAATCCCATGCCGCCACGATATTTTCTGGATGAAACAGCCAGGCCAATGAAAGTGAGAATGACCACTGAAAATGCGTTGCTGGTGCGTTGATATTTTTCCACTTCCCAAAGCGGTACTTTTTCGCTTCCTTTCCGTTTTTCCTCTTTAATGAAGCGGTTCAGCTCCCGCATATTCATAGTCGATTTCACTTCCACGCGGTATACAAAATCAGCCGGGGTAAAACCCAGGGCGGTGTCGAGGTGGTTGCCCTTATAAACCGAATCACCTTCAGGAAAGATTTTCCAGCCGTTGTAATTATTGAGCCGCCATCTTTTTTCTTCAGGATGCCAGTTAATCCGCGGGGAATATAAAAATTCTGTCATCCTGTGATTCCGGATCCGTTTCAGGCTAAACCGGTATCCTTCCTGGCGCGTGTCCATGTACCGTTGCATGGAAATAATGGTTTCCCCTTCAGCCGATTTATTGGTGACCAACTGGATGTCTGTATAATAATCGATTTTCCGGTTCACATAGTCCTGCTCAAAGGCAAACCGGGTTTTGTTGGCTTCCGGCACCAACCAATGATTGGCGCCCCACAAGGCAGCAGCCAGGATAAGGGATCCGTAAAAGTAGGGCCTGAGCAAACGGTAATAGCTGATCCCGTTTCCAAGAATGGAAACCAATTCAGAATTATAAGCCATCCGGGAGGTGAAATAGATGACCGAAATAAAAATGAAAAAAGGGCCCAGCAAGGCGGCTATGTAAGGGATGAAGTTCAGGTAATAATCGAACAAAATGGCATGCAGCGGAGCCTGATGATCCAGGAAATCCTGCATTTTCTCGGTTAAATCAATGACCACCGAGATCAGGACAAAAATCATCGTAATGAAGAGGAAAGTAAGCAGGAACCTCCGGATGATATATAGGTCCAGTATTTTCAAGACAGGTAAAGTTAGGTTATAAACGCTGGTCCAATTTCCGTATTATTTCGTTTTTCCAGTTGTGAAAGTTTCCTTGTTGTATGCGTTTCCGGGCTTCCCGGACCAGCCACATGTACAGCCCCAGATTTTGCATTGTGGCAATCTGCAGCCCCAGTATTTCATTGCTGATAAACAGGTGCCTGAGATAAGCTTTGGAATAGGCTGTGGATACTTCAGCGCTTCCAGCGGGATCCAGCGGACTGAAGTCGCGGGCCCATTTCCGGTTCCGGATATTGATAATGCCTTCCTGTGTGAATATCTGCCCGTTCCGGGCGTGGCGGGTGGGCATCACACAGTCAAACATATCCACGCCCAGGGCAATGCTTTCCAGGATGTTGGCCGGGGTTCCCACACCCATCAGGTATCGCGGGAGATGATCCGGCAGTATCCGGCAAACCAGCGAGGTCATTTCATACATTGTTTCATGGGGCTCGCCTACGGATAGACCACCAATAGCGCAGCCGGTGGTGGCTTTCGAAGCAACGTAAGTGGCGGATTGTTCCCGCAGATCGCGGTAAACGGAACCTTGTACAATGGGGAACAAAGCCTGTTCATGACCATACAGGGGTTCCGTATCATGGAATTGCCGGAAACACCGGTCCAGCCAGCGGTGGGTTAAGTGCATGGATTGACTGGCGTATTCCTTGTCACAGGGATAAGGAGTGCATTCATCAAAAGCCATGATGATGTCTGCCCCGATAATACGCTGAATATCTATAGCGCTTTCAGGGCTGAAAAAATGCCTTGACCCGTCAATATGCGATTGAAAAGCGACCCCGTCTTCCCGGATCTTGCGGTTCACCCCCAGGGAATATACCTGGTATCCGCCACTGTCGGTCAGTAAGGCGCGGTTCCAGCCCATGAAACGGTGCAACCCGCCAGCTTCCCGGATAATGTCCGTACCCGGTCTCAGGTATAAGTGGTACGTATTACTGAGCATTATCCGGATATCCAGGGTGGATTCCAGTTCATCGCGGGGTACGGCTTTAACAGTGGCCAGCGTACCTACCGGCATGAATATCGGGGTTTCCACCGGCCCGTGGCCTGTCTGCAAAATCCCGGTCCGTGCCCGGCTGCCTTTGTCCCTGGCGATGATGGTAAATTCCATGTCTGCCGCAATATTCTGAAAAATCGGTCTATTTTTAGCCGATACATTTATCCATGGAACTGTCAGATGTCCTGTTTACCGGTCTGCTGCTCGCTTTTGGCGTTCAATTTTGGTTTTTATCCGGGTGGTGTATTGCCATAATCAGCCACCGGCCGGCAGAAGAAGGGCCGGGCAACGGCCCGGTGTCTGTTATAATTTGTGCCAGAAACGAGGCAGAGCGCCTGGCGCGGAACCTGCCCCGGGTTCTTGATCAGGAGTACCCTGATTTTGAAGTGATTGTGGTGGATGACGGGTCGGAAGACAACACCTGGGATCAATTACTGGCGCTATCCCGTACCCATTCCAGGCTTAAACCTGTCAGGTCCCGGGACTATGGGCTGCCGGGTAAACGCAATGCGCTGCTAACGGGCGTGCGGACTTCGCGGAATGAATTCCTGCTGTTTACGGATGCCGACTGTTATCCGTCTTCCCATCAATGGATTGCGCGAATGACAGCGCCATTGGAAAAGGGGTACGAAATCGTATTGGGCGCTTCCCCGGTTGAAAAAAAGCGGGGACTAAAATTTTTGTGGCAAAGATTCGAGGTTTTTCATGTGATAGTTCAATACCTGGGTTTTGCCCTGAGCGGAGTACCCTATATGGGAACCGGCAGAAACCTGGCATGCCGGAAAACAACTTTTCTACAGGTAATTCAAGACAAAAAATACAGCCCGGTGAATTCCGGGGATGACGACTTGTTTGTGAATCTGACGGCCACCCGTTTCAACACCCGCATTGTATGCGCCTCCGAAGCATTCACATTCACAGAACCCTATGCCGGCATACGACAATGGTTTACCGCAAAAAAGAGGCATCACAGCACAGCCAGGCATTACAAGACTATTCATATTGTATTGCTTTCTTTATGGCACGCCAGCCAATTGATTTTCTATCTTTCAGCAGCCGTTTTGTGTATAACGGGAGCCTATGGATGGGCGCTTTTCGCAATTTTTGTCATAAGGGTTGTATTTTTGTATTGTCTGTATGGTCCGCTGGCCATAAAACTGGATCATAGGGACATGATTAAATGGCTGCCATGGTGGGACCTGCTCCTTGCTGTGTTCCTGCTTTTGGCCGCGCCCTTTATCTTTATTGAACGGAACGTTACATGGCAGCAGAGAGCAAATTCTCACCCCGGGCCCAGGAAGACATCAAATTGGTAAATGCCGCTCTTAACGGGGATCAAAGGGCATATAGCAGGCTAATGTCCCGCTACAAGGACTCCATTTATTTTATGGTGCTGAAAATGGTGCACAACCGGGATGATGCCGAAGACCTCACCATGGAGGCTTTTGGCAAAGCATTTAAAAATCTGGCAAAATACAGCCCGGAATACGCTTTCAGCACCTGGTTATTTAAAATAGCCACAAATAATTGTATTGACCACATCCGGAAGAAAAAACTGCAGACCCTTTCGATTGATATGCCTGCCCAGCAAGATGATGGGTCAACCATTCAACTTGACCCGCCCTCATCCGGCCCTGATCCAATGGAAACAGTCATTAAGGAACAACGCAAAGGATTGCTGCGGGAGGTTGTTCAGGAGCTGAACCCAAAATACAGGATATTGATTGAACTGCGTTTTTTCAAGGAGTACTCCTATGAAGAGATTGCGAATGAACTGCAATTACCCCTTGGTACGGTAAAAGCCCAACTATTCCGGGCCAAAGAATTGCTTTTCAATATGCTAAAGCATAAAAAAGAGCGTATCTGATAACAGATCCTTTTCATTTTGCATGAATTTGATCCGGAAATATTTTCCCAACCTGAGCCGGGAACAGTATGCCAGGCTGGAAAACCTTCATCATTTATATAATTTCTGGAACACCCGGGTAAACCTGATTTCCCGGATGGATATCGGTAACCTGTATGAGCATCATGTATTGCACAGTATGGCGATAGGGCGTTATTTTAATTTTATCCCCGGCACGGAAATCCTGGATCTTGGCACCGGGGGCGGTTTCCCCGGCATACCATTGGCTATACTGTTTCCGCAGGTAAAGTTCCTGCTGGTTGATGTAGTGGAAAAAAAAGTGCGTGCCGTTTATACCATTGCCATGGACCTTGCCTTACGGAATGTAGAGGTCAAACAAATACCCGGGCAAATGGTTGATCATCCTTTTGATTTTGTAGTTTCCAGGGCAGTGTCCTCTGCCGGCCAGTTGTTTAATTGGTCGAAACCCCTTATCCGGAAAACTTCAAAAAATGAGCTTCCCAACGGATTGATACTGTTGAAAGGCGGGGAAATTCAGCAAGAAATACAGGGCATAGCTACTGATGCTTACTGCTTCAGTCTTTCAGAGATTTTTACGGAACCTTATTTCAGGGAGAAATTTATCCTTTATTTCCCGGTATAAAAAAACCGCGGACAAGCCGCGGTTTAACCCCCTTATGTTCTGCGAATCAGGGTAGTGTAATCACTTTTGTATAACCGTTCGGGCCGGTCAGCAAGGCCTTGTTGTCGCAGTTACCGTTGCCGTAATTCAGGGTGAATACCTTGGTCTGGGCGCCATACCTTGTTATTTCAAGCACTCCCGATACGAACCATTTACAGGGCACTTCCCTGCGCAGCGGCACGGTGATGTCCACATCATATTTCACTCCGCTGGCGCTTTTCCCGGAAGCGCTCCCGGTAATCAGGTATACATCGTCAGACCAGTTTTGCGGGGTTTGGTAACCATGAATCATGGTACGCGTGTGTTGGGCGCTGTAGCTGATCGTGCCGCCATTGTTGGCCTTTACTATGCTCCCGTTCACGGTGATGGTCCAAACGGGGTGGCCCTGGGCATCCGGCCCCTGGTTCACCACGGTGCGGGTGCCGATCACCTGGTTGTCGTTTACAAAGTAATCTGCTGTGGTAATGTTGATAACGGTTCCCGGATGCTTGTAAGGCCCTGTGTAGGTGATGATAATCTTACCCCTGCGGTATTTACCATCGGCACAAAGGCAATTCACCGGGCCGAAATCAATGGTAATGACTTTCGGGTTGGAGGTGGTGTCGTGCGTAATCGTAGCGCATCCACCGGCTATCCAGCCGCTGCCGGTTTTGAAACTCAGGTTTCCGCCTTCGTAGGCCTGGTCGGCCAGTATTTGCACTTCTGTGAAAGCATCTTCTGCCAGTGCATTGTCCTGGCTGATGCCTACATCCAGCGTATCGAGCAGTTCTTCCTGTTTCTGACAAGAGGAAAGGAAAAGGGAAAACCCGATAAACCCGGCCAAAACTAGAAAAGCAATGTGTTTGGTTTTCATGATTAAACGGTTTTAGGGTGAATAAATAATCGACCCTTTAGAGCAGGGAGGCGGTGAAAGGTTTAACTCTTTGGTAAAAAAAGTTAAAATCCGCAGGCTATAAGGCCCGGTTGATGCCGATAAGCCAACGGAATTGCCAGAAAGCCGGGTCACTGAATGGCGTATTGCTGAGAAAGAAGGGGACGTCCAGCCGGAGGGTCATCGGTTTCCATTCTTCAAAATGCCAGATTCGTTTAATAGTCAGCGCCAGGCCGGCCCCGGCATCAAAGCGGGGATCGCTCCAGTGCAGCTTCCCCGTCAGATCGCGGTAATCGATGATTCCGGCATCGCCAAATAAATAAGTGACAAGCCCCAGGTTGCGGGAAATGCCCGGTTTCCAGTTTACCAGCTTGTTGAATTCAAGTTCCGCATTAATAGCTATTCCGCTTTGTCCTTTATAAATAGGGTAAGGCACATTTCCTGGTCCGTTCTGAATCATGCGGTATCCCGCATAACCGCGGGCGTTGAGACCGCCCGGCAACTGAAAATGCCCGGTATTGATACCATAGTTTACATAACCGGCCGGAAGAAACCCTTGCGCTCTGACCCAGGATACTTCCTGGTATTCTTCAGGGGAAGCCCCCGCGAAATACAACATGGATTCCGGGGCCGGGGATTTGCCGGAACCCAGCCGTCCGTACAGGCGGGTATTCAGGCGCATCTTGCCCAGGCGCGTAGTGTTTTTTGACTCTAAGTCTACCCAGTTGTAATCATAATCGCTCAAAGGGGCGGTGGACCGGATGCTGCCGCTCAGGCTGCCCCGGCCTTTTGGATATTTGTAATCATGGGTTAGCCTGAACTGCCAGTAATTATTCCAACGGCCGCTTTCCCATTCGTCCGGGTGGTAAGGGTAAAACTGCCCGGCTCCCGGTGTGTATTTCCCGGCCGACAGGAAAACCTCGGCTGTCAGGTTATTTTTTAAAGGATAACGGATACCTGCTTTGAATGATTGAAAACCATCTGTTTTCGCGAGGTGTACATACCAGGAAGCCGATCCGTTCAGGCGATCCAGGGCATTTTCATAACTGAATACAAAGGAAACCGGCCAGCGGTTTATGGTATCCAACCCGGCCAATTCGGCAAAGTCAATCCCGCCTTGCAGTAAATTGCTGTTCCACCAGATCGTGCCATTGACCAGGTGATTGTGTTCCATATAATCGCCCTCCAGGTGGAGACCGGGCTTCAGTCCGTCCACAGCATTATACCAAAGGGTAGGCGCCCATTCCAGCCGGTAGCGCTTCTTGTCAGGATAGTTCATTAGCTGTGAATCATACCGGAACTGAACAGGGCACTTTTTATAGTTGTCCAGGCGGTATACATCTGCCAGCCTGCCGCTTGGGTCAATGATTACATCCCTGATCCGCCCGTTCACGGTAATGGTGGCTGTATATTCGGGTTGCAGCTTGCCCCATCCATACCAGCGGGGCAGTACCCTGGCGTCCGTGGATTTTTCAAACCAGGTGTTGGGAATATAGAAATCATAGCTGCCCCGGTCGGTGACAACCCGGAAATCGATGGGCATCTGCATGCTTCCTTTCCTTTGGAAGGTTATTTTCCATTCCCTGGGATTTTCCCCTTTGTGTACCTTCTTTACGGCATAATCGATCTTCTTGGTAGTGTTAAGCCATTGGTCGAAAAACCAATTGAGATCGGTGTGCGTGTATTCGATAATGGCTTGCCGGAAATCCTCCAGGTAAGGATGCGCAAAAGACCATTTGGCAAAGTAATGCCGCATGGCTCCCCAGAACAGGCTGTCTCCGAGCACATATTGCAGGTTATAAAGCATGGTGGCCGTTTTGTAATACACCATTCGGTAACCTCCACCATGCCTTAAGGCGGAACCAAACATGGAAGAATGAGTGCTTAAAACCGCATCGTCATCTTTTTGGGCATGTTGCAGGTACATGAGATAAACCTCCTCATCCCGCACGGTCACCGGATCGCGGAAACGCTTTTCATATTTTGAAAGGTGCAGGGTTGATTCCGTCATGGTGTCACCATCCAGGGCTTCCAGTCCGTAGCTGTCCAGGAATTCTGTAAACCCTTCATCGAGGGCGGCACGGTAGGTTTCATTGTTGCCTACCATGCCAAAAAACCAGTTGTGGGCAATTTCATGGGCCAGCAGGTCACGGTAAAGAGGATCAAAACCTCCGTCCAGCGTTAGCATGGGATATTCCATACCGTCCTGTGCATCCGCTACAATCATTTTATGGTATGCGTATGGCCCTATTTTCTCGCTGTAGGTTTTGATTATGGCCGCGGCAAACCGGGCAGCATTTTGCCATCCGGCAGCGTGGGGTTCCCGGCAAAAAGCGTAAACGTGGATGTTGTTCCAAACCACTTCACCAATGCGGTAGGTAGGATCGGCTGTAAAAGCAAAATCATGGACATTTTCCGCGTGATACCGCCAGGTTTTCCGGGTGGAAGGGTCCGGATTATAAGGGATGATTTCAGAGGGCGGCTCCTCCCATGGTTTATGGGCAAAATTCCGGAGATCCAGCAGAGTCCGGAGCGTATCCGGCAATACCTCATCCCGGTTTAACAGATACCCGGTGGCCCCGACTATGTAATTATTGGCTGTCGTCAGCCATACATCATACGTGCCGAAATCTCCATAAAATTCCTTGTCCAGGTGTTGGTCTGTAGTCCAACCGAATTTCCGGTCATAAACTGCCATGCGCGGATACCAGTGCACCCCGTCATAATGCCGGTATCCCCAGGAATCAAAAGTTTTCATTCGCCTGCGCACATTCCCCCCATTGTCGAAATAGGTACGGAACCGGATGTCAAAAACCATGGAATCGCCAGGCAACAAAGCATGGGGTAAAATGGCTTTCAGAATG
The DNA here is from genome assembly GCA_964422925.1 of uncultured Chitinophagales bacterium. Taxonomy (GTDB): domain Bacteria; phylum Bacteroidota; class Bacteroidia; order Chitinophagales; family S012-47; genus CAYRDC01. The sequence continues at coordinate 12,734 of CAYRDC010000020.1, forward strand.
GTGTTGTCCGGTTCTGTTTCAAGGTCCTTGCCGTCAACGCTGATAACTTCCACTTCCGTTCCCAGGCCGGCAGATTCATAAGATCCGTAGCGGACATCCCGTTTATTTGCTTTTTGTAGTTGGTCGTAGTAAGACCCCGGCTGAAAAGCATTTTGGTACAGGTGAAAGAAAACTACGTTCAATGTATCCGGTGAATTATTCCAATAGGTCAGCGTTTCATGGCCGGTTATAATGCCTTTCTGTTCATCCAGGTTTGCCCAGATCCTGTAGTGGACATCCTGCTGCCAATAGCCCGGGTAAGGAAGTTTGTTTTTCCAGTAATGGGGATTACCGGGATAACGGAAAGTATTTGGCGGCAAGAGCGGATTCCATGCAGACTGGGCAAAGGATTGGGTTATTGGAAAGATCGCAAACAGGAAAAACCAACAGTGAATAAGAAACCTCGTGCGGTAACTGGGCATTGAGATATGAATTTGTTTAATTTGGTGGACTAAATTAAGAATTTCCGGTGGTGGACGATACGGCATGGCTTTACCGACTGGCCCTGACCTTCCTCACAGGGATAGGGGATACCCTGGCGAAAATCCTGGTCAGTTATTGCGGATCAGTGAAAGAAGTGTTCAGTATCCCTTTAGCGAAATTGGAGCGGATACCGGGCATCGGAAAAGAGCGCCTTAAACGGCTGAACAGGGAAAAAGCATTGCAATTGGCCGAAAAGGAGTTGCAATTTATCCGGGACTATGACATCACCCCTCTGTTTTACCTGGACGACAATTACCCGCAACGCCTGTATCATTGCCAGGATGGGCCGGTTGTGCTGTATTACAAGGGCAATGTGGATTTGAATTATTCAAGAATACTGGCCATAGTAGGCACCAGGCGGATGACGCCTTACGGGCGGCAGGTGCTAACCCAACTGATAAATGATCTTACCGGCCATGACATATTAATATTGAGCGGGTTGGCGTACGGAGTGGATATCCATGCTCACCGGGAAGCCTTGCGCAATGGTTTGCCAACGGTTGGTGTATTGGGCCATAGCCTGGACCGGATTTACCCGCAGGCGCACTGGCAGACGTCCAGGAAAATGTTGGAGCAGGGGGGGCTGCTTACGGAATTTCCTTCCGGAACAGGACCCGACCGCGAGAATTTTCCGCGCAGAAACCGGATTATTGCCGGAATGGCCGATGCCATATTGGTAATAGAGTCAGGCAGGAAAGGCGGAGCTATTATAACTGCCGATATTGCCAATTCCTATAACCGGGATGTATTTGCCGTACCGGGAGACCTGAACCGCTATTACTCGGAAGGTTGTAATCACCTGATCCAAACCAACCGGGCGGCCCTTTTTATCAATGCGGAAAATTTGCTGAAACAATTAAATTGGCAGCAAAAATCAGCAACACGTGATTCGCAAAAAGTGCTGCCGCTTGATCTGACTGAGGATGAAAAAATTGTCCTGGGCCTGCTGGCCGACAGGCAGAGTTGGCCAATCGACAAGCTAATGGCCAGTTCCGGATTAACCGTTAGCCTCGTATCTTCCGTATTGCTTGATCTCGAATTCAAGGGACTGGTCATTGCCCTGCCGGGCAAACAATTTCGCCTTGCATAAATTTCTAAAAAAGAAGACTGAAACCCTGTGTTTTATCTGATGTAGTTACTATATATCGATATTTAGATATGGTTGTACTTTAATGTACATTTTCTTGTCGCTCCGGAGCTCGTTTAAAAATTTCTTGAAAATTTTGCCCGAAAAATTTGGTTTTTTCGTTTTTGGTTTTTTAGTTTGTGTAAACTATACACCATAACAGGTTCAAATAAGAGTGATCTTTTATATTTTGAACCTTCCAGTAAAATCCCCCCGCTGCAACACCAATAGTTTTAAATGATGGCTAATCATTTTAAGCTTGCTAAAGATTATCCGGCCGTATATATCTAAACGGTAGAATAATCCGTCATAAATGTTGTTAACAATGATTGGTGATCAAATTATTTTTTTTAATCGGCCAATCGACATCTTAAATAAAAGGGTGATCCATGGGGAAAAATTTACTCAGAAAGCTTAGTAAAGCTTTACTTTTCATACTGCTGTTTTGTTTTTACCGGGTACATAATATTCAGGCACAAACTACCTGGGATACCATACCAAGTGGTTCCTTTATAATTGACATGGGTGTTGTGCCTCAGACTTTTGGGAATGGACTGAAACCTTATGGTTTGATCTATGACCTGATTACCAATTATCAGGTACCCATCAAATGGTCCATTAAACCCGGAAAACAAAAAGACAGCACAGATTTTATTTATAACGGCCATCATTACAAAGGTGGCCCGTTTATTATTGAAGCTCAATACCGTACTTCTTCGGTAGACAGCAGGATTTCTTACTGGCAATCGCAGGGTGTGGTGGGTGTAACCACCACAAGCGATATCGTAGTGCCCATAGCGGGTACTATTACCAGTTTCCCCAATATCGTGATCAATACCCAGAATGTAAACCTGGTATCACCCTATTTTACCAACGCGGGGATTCCATCTTCTTCATATACTGTCGGGCTTCCGCAATCCATTGATTCCTGTGATGATGTATTCCTTATGCCACATGCCGACCCGATTTGGGCTACCCACGGAGACTTGAGAGACTGGGTCATTAACCGCAGGGGATACATTTGGGCAGGCTGTCGTTCAGGTAGTAAAATTGAAGGGTTGAATGATCCGAATGATTCTACGATCCGGATGAATTTTCTGTCTACCACCGGGCTAAAATGTTATAAAGCCGGTAAATGTGGTAACCTGATTACTGAAAGCCATAATCATGCTGCCACGCAGCCTTATACTTATGTGCAACAGTATTCTGATGAGTTTGTCATGCAGTTGATGGGAGATATGACTCCTTCCCAGGAAAACGGTTCTGAACAATGGTACATACCCCAATCTTCCGGCCAATGGCGGTCAACGACCAAAACTGCCGTTCTTACTTCTGATGGATCACCACCATCTGACGGAGTAAAGCTGGTATTTGGCTACGCTTTTGGCGATTCCACCTATGGCAGGGTGATGTACCAGGGCGGGCATACAGCCAACGGCCATGGCACCACTCAGTCACAAGTAGCCTTCGAAAGAGCTTTCTTTAACTTTATGCTGATTACCGGTATGGAAAAAGCCATTTACCTGGTTGATTCCATACCTTTAAATATTACCAGTGGCACGCCTTCCACTTTCTCAGTGACTGCTTCAGGTGGTATCGCGCCTTATACATACCAGTGGTCCTCTTCCTGCGGGGGCACTTTCAGCAACCCGAATTCTGCCACCACTGATTTTACAGTGTCATTGCAGGACGGAGATACCTGTATTATTACCGTAACGGTTACAGACCATTGCGGACGCACAAATTTCATTTCAAAAATGATAACCGTACATGACCCGCCACAAATCAGCGGGGTTGTGACGGATGTATTGTGCAATGGCGACAGTACGGGCTCAATAGACGTAACAGTCAGCCACGGATTGCCACCTTATACTTATTCCTGGTCCAATGGTGCCACGACCGAAGATTTAACCAATATCGCTGCAGGCATTTATATCCTGACCGTAACGGATGCCAACAACAACACCGATACCGATACCTTTACGGTTTCACAACCCAGCCCTATCAATATCGCCCTGGATGACAGTATTACAAATGTTAGCTGTTATGGCGGCCAGGATGGGGCCATTGACATCACCGTTACCGGTGGTACCGCTCCTTATGCATATTCCTGGAGTGGACCCAATGGATTTACGGCTACCACAGAAGACATCAGCGGCTTGTCAGCGGGAACTTATACTGTTATCGTAACGGATGACAACAACTGTACTGACACTCAATCTTACATTATCAGCCAACCGCAACCGCTTATCATCACAGGCACGGTAACGAATGTGGCCTGCTACGGGGATCAGACCGGAGCGATA
>CAYRDC010000020.1:16787-42150 GCA_964422925.1 uncultured Chitinophagales bacterium
CTTTCAGCCGGAACCTACACGGTGACGGTGACAGACGCGCACAGTTGTACGGCCACGGAGAGCTACACGGTGACGCAGCCGTCCGCGGCTTTGTCCATCACAGGCACGGTAACGAATGTGGCCTGCTACGGGGATCAGACCGGAGCGATAGACATAACGGTAACGGGCGGTAGCACGCCCTACACTTACAGCTGGTCGAACGGAGCCACCACGGAAGACCTGACCGGCCTTTCAGCCGGAACCTACACGGTGACGGTGACAGACGCGCACAGTTGTACGGCCATGGAGAGCTACACGGTGACGCAGCCGTCCGCGGCTCTGTCCATCAACATGGATAGCATCATCGGCCAGAGTTGTTATGGCGTTTCTGACGGAGCGGTTTACATCACCGTTTCGGGTGGAACCATACCGTATACCTACAACTGGACCGGCCCAGGTGGTTTCACAGCCAGCACTGAAGATATTGCCGGGTTAATGCCCGGAACCTATTACGTCACGGTAACCGATGCGCATAATTGTGTTGCCACCGACAGTGCGGTGGTACCTGGTGTTGATCCGTTACAGATCGCGCTGAACGGGAACATTCAGAATGTCAGTTGTTATGGGGCGAATGATGGGGCCATTGACATCACCGTTACCGGTGGTACCGCTCCTTATGCATATTCCTGGACCGGACCCAATGGATTTACGGCATCAACGGAAGATATTTCAGGCCTTGAGCCGGGTACATATACGGTCGTAGTTACCGATGCTCATTTCTGTACCGATACGCAACAATATACTATCACACAACCCCAGCCGCTGACTATTTCAGCTACCCTGACCAGTGTAACCTGCTGGGAAGGAAGCGATGGAGCGATTGACCTTACGGTCAGTGGAGGTACCTCGCCATACACCTATCAATGGTCGAATGGGGCCACTATGGAAGATATTTCCGGGCTTATGGCCGGGGTTTACATGGTGACGGTTACAGACGTTAACGGTTGCTGGACAACCGGAAATTACACGATTGGAACGCTTACCCACCTTACTTCACAATACGCGGCCATTGACCCGCACTGCGGGGAAGATAACGGCAGCATTGACCTTACCGTACTGGGAGGATCCGGGTTCTACACCTACCTGTGGAGCAATGGGGCCACTACCGAGGACCTCGACAGCCTCGGGGCAGGTACCTATACAGTGCTCATTACCGACACGGTGTACGGCTGTACCGCTATAGATACCGTGCACCTGCAGAATGTCAGCGCTCCCCTGCTGTCGGCCCAGCTCAATAATACCAATTGCTCGGGACTGATCGGAAGCATTGACTTGTCGGTTTCAGGCGGTTCCGGATTGTATACCTATGCCTGGAACAATGGAGCCACCACACAGGACCTGACCGGGCTGGCTGCCGGCAATTACGTGGTAACCGTTACCGACAGCGTTACCGGTTGTATCGCTATCGGAAGCTATACCATTCACCTGGTAAATGACCTGACCCTGACAGCCACGGTCACACCCGCTACCTGTGGATTTGCCAATGGCAGTATTGCCCTCACGGTTGGCAACGGTTCGGGTTCCTATACCTACCAGTGGAATACTGGTGCCACAACATCCAACATCAGCAACCTGAACCCCGGAGTATACGGGGTTACCGTAACCGACCAGGTAAGCAGTTGCGTGGTCACCGGCTTCTATACTCTGAGTGGATTTGACGCCCCTACCGTGACCGCCACTGTAACAGATGTGGTATGTGCCGGAGGCAGTGACGGGACCATTGACCTGACGGTTACCGGAGGTTCAGGAACCTATTATTATCAATGGTCGAACGGGGCCACCATCCAAAACCTGGTTGGGTTAACAGCCGGATTGTACATTGTTACAGTTACCGATTCTGCCACCGGGTGCCAGGCTGTGGAACAGGTTTCGGTGGGTGAAAATCCGCCTATCGACATTATAGCCAACCGCACCTTCATATCCTGTGCAGGTGCGGGAGATGGCAGCATTGACCTGATTATTTCGGGCGGTACGGCTCCTTATACCGTATTGTGGTCCACTGGGGACACCACCTTGAATATATCGAACCTGACACCCGGAACCTATACTGTTTCCGTGACGGATGCCAACGGATGTACCAATTCCCTGCCGGTACCTGTTACGGAACCGGACACCCTGCAGATTTCCCTGGTGAATGTGAATCCTTCAGGATGTTACGGGATGCCCCAGGGTATGATTGATATCAGCGTCAGCGGAGGCACGATGCCGTACTCCTATCAATGGTCAAACGGGGCCACCACGCAGGATCTTCAGAATCTTTGGTCCGGAATTTATTCGGTGACCGTAACCGATGCCCATGGCTGTATGGATTCCATGATGGTTGTGGTGAACAGTAACGCATTGATTAACCTCAGTGCGCAAATCACCAACATCAATTGTGACGGTGGCAATACCGGAGCCATTGACCTGACGGTAAGTGGCGGTTCGGGATTCTATATTTACAACTGGTCGAATGGAGCCACTACAGAAGATATTGTTAACCTGGCAGCCGGATTATATCTCGTTACAGTAACTGATACATCCAATGGTTGTGAGGTGTATGGGACTTACAGCGTGGTGGACAGCAACTTTGCCATCTCATCGGCTGTGGTGAATACCACCTGTGGAATGTCAAACGGTGCTATTTATCTGTTCCCGAGCGGTGGATCGGGCGTGTTCAGCTATAACTGGTCGAATGGTGGACCGGATGCCAGTTCTCAGACGGGCCTGCCGGCCGGTATCTATTCCGTAACCATTACGGATACCATAACCGGTTGCTGGAAAGCCTTGAGTTACACGCTGGATAACGTGGAAGGACCGGATGTGACCGGAGTAGTTACCAATGCCAGTGCATGCGCGGCCAACGATGGTTCCATAGATATTACCGTTAGCGGTGGTTCGGGTTCTTACACCTATCTGTGGTCGAACTTTGCTTCTACACAGGATATAAATAACCTAATGGCCGGAACCTATACGGTAACCGTAACGGATGACACAACAGGCTGTCAGACCATTGCATCGTTCACAGTAGGCGAGGACAATACGATGGGCTTGACCGCCCAAATTATTCCGGCTAACTGCGGCCATGCCGATGGGGAAATTTACCTGGGTGTGTCCGGTGGGTCGGGCAGTTATTCCTTTAGTTGGAGCAATGGAGCCACTACCCAGAACCTGATTGGCGTGGCAGCAGGCACGTATATAGTGATTGTCACTGACCTGGGCAGTACCTGTACCGATACACTGGCAGTAACTCTAGGCGAAACGGGGGGGCCGGTAGTAAGTTATACCAAAACGGACATTACCTGTGCCGGAGATTTTGACGGAGCCATTGACCTGACGGTTTCCGGAAACGGCACCTATTATTATAACTGGAGCACGGGAGACACTACGCAGGATCTTACCAATCTCGTGGCCGGTACCTATATCGTTACAGTAACTGATTCAGCTACGGGTTGCACCAGCAGCCTGCAGGTCACCATTACCGAACCGCCAGCCATCAATGTAGTGGCTAACACAACGGCTGTAACTTGTCACGGTGGTAACGATGGTTCCATCAGCGTGAGTGCCAGTGGTGGTTCACCCGGCTACGCCTATAGCTGGACAGGCCCCGGAGGATTTTCTTCCACAAACCAGAATATCAGCAACCTGAGTGCGGGCAATTATGTGCTGACGGTGACAGATACCACCGGTTGTGCGATTATCGTAACAATCCCGGTCATCGAACCGGCAGCCATTGTGCTCAACCTGGATTCAACGGTTGAAGCAAGCTGCGAGGGCAGTACTGATGGAATAATATACATCTCGGCAACGGGAGGCACTCCGCCTTATATGTTCAATATGAACGGAACCACCCCGCAGCCGGGCGGAAGCTTCAGCAGTCTGGCTTCCGGATTCTATACGGTGTATGTCACCGATGCCAATGGATGTACGGATTCAATGGATATCAACCTGACCCATGGCGATGGATTGCAGTTAACCGGTATCATTACCCCGGTGAGCTGTGACGGTGGCAATAACGGAGCCATTGACCTGACCGTCAGCGGTGGCTCAGGGAGCTATTTTTTCTATTGGTCCAACGGTGCAACCACCGAAGATATAAGCAACCTCACAGCTGACATATACGTTGTGACGGTCATTGACTCCATGAGCGGATGTTACGCCACCAAGGCGTTTACCGTAACGGACACTTCGCTGGTAATCGATATTGCCGTTCAGAATGCCACTTGCGGCAACCAGGATGGTACGATCGATATTACGGTTCAGGGAGGATCCGGCAATTACGCCTATCAATGGAACACAGGCAGCACTGATGAGGACCTGTCGAACCTGTGGGCGAATGTTTATTATGTAACAGTCACCGACCTGAACAACGGCTGTGTCACCACGGCTATGGCCACTGTCAGCAATGTGGACGGCCCGTCTATTTCAGGTATCGTTTTCAATGCTACCTGTGAAGCCGCCAATGGTTCAGTGGATGTCAGCGTTCAGGGTGGCCAACCTCCTTACGCCTACACTTGGTCAAATGGAATGCTTACGGAGGATATCCAGAATCTGGGTGCCGGAACCTATACGATCACGGTTACCGATGACAACGGATGTTATTCCGTGGCGAGTTTTACGGTTGACATTGACAATACCCTGCTTTTGACCGCCAATGTAACCGATGCTGCCTGCGGCATGAATGATGGCAGCATTGACTTGAGCGTCTCAGGAGGCTCAGGGAATTACGCATACTATTGGTCTACCGGGGAAACCACTGAAGACGTGGCCGGTTTGCATGCCGGTCCGTACCAGGTACAGGTTACGGATCTGGTTTCCGGATGCGTTGCCTCGCTAACTGTTACCATTTCGGACCAAAGCGGGCCGGTAGTTACCGGTGTTGCCAATGACGCTGCCTGTCCGGGGTCTAATGATGGCTCTGTTGATATCACAGTCAGTGGCGGGTCCGGTAATTACACTTATGCCTGGTCGAACGGAGACAATACTGAAGACCTGTACGGACAACCGGCCGGTACTTATGTGGTAGTAGTTACCGATGTGCAAACCGGGTGCTCTACACAATCCGTCTTTGCAATTGACGAAGTACCACCATTCGAACTCGTAGCAGATGTAGGCTGTGAGCCGGATCCGTATATCAGTCTTAACGTGAGTGGTGCCAACGGGAATTATTCCTACTACTGGTCCAATGGCAGCACTACGCAAAATCAGCAGGGATTGTCAACCGGAGTGTATACCGTCACTGTGACGGATGACAAAGGATGTACTGCTTCCATGGATGTAAATGTTGCTGTAGATTGCAGTGAAGAACAGTGTGACCCGTCAACCATCATTATACCGGATGTGATTACCCCGAATAACGATAACTTCAATGATATCTGGGTAATCGACAATGCATGTCCGGGCGATAATGAAGTATGGATCTTTAACCGTTGGGGCGATCTGGTTTATCATGCAGCACCTTATTTGAACGACTGGCATGGCAAATACTTTGACACCGACAAAGACCTGCCGGACGGCACATACTACTACATATACCGGGTAGTGAGCGTAGATGCGCAGGGCAACCCGGTGGATAATCTGGACTTCAAGGGATTCATTGTCATCCATCGATAAACAATATTCTTAATCATGAATTTGGGTATATGAAACGAATAATAATAATCATCGCAGCTATCCTGTTAAGCGGGTCATTGGCATTCAGCCAGCAAGACCCTCAATATACCATGTACATGTTCAATAAGCAGGTATTGAATCCTGCCTATACGGGAAGCCTGGGCAGTACCAATATTACAGGGTTGTACCGGAATCAATGGACTGCTTTTAAAGGGAATCCTGAAACGATGACCCTGGGCATTCATTCCCCGGTGGGACAGGCAAGGGATATAAAACGGGTAGCGCTCGGCTTATATGCTTTTTCCGATAAGTTGGGCGTCAGTCAAATGTTTGGCATGTACGGGCAGTACGCTTACCGTATCCCTGTGAGCGATAATGGAATCCTCTCCATGGGTTTACAGGCCGGGTTTTTGAATTACAGCAATTACCTGACCCAGCTGAATCCCGGGCAAACCAGTGACCCGGTATTGTCCAGGGATATCATCAACGCGTTCCTACCGAATTTCGGTGCCGGAGTATATTATTTTACGGACCGGTTTTACCTGGGCGCATCGGTTCCCCATTTGATCCGGAACCGTTATGACAAGTCATCCGAACCGTCACCGGACGGACGGGATGCCCGGCAGTACATGCACACTTTCGTGATGGGCGGTTATGTTTTTGCCCTGGGTAATGGAGTGATGGTCAAACCAAATGTGTTGCTGAAATTCGTGAACGGGGAAAATATCAAAACGCCTTTTGATGCTGATTTCAATCTCTCGTTTTTCGTGTTTAACCGCTTGGAAATTGGTGGCTCTTACCGGCTGGACGATTCCTTTGACGCGTTGGCCAGATTCCAGATTACACGGAATCTGAGTGCCGGGTATGCCTATGATTTTACGGTGAGCGATCTGGGTAATTATGACAATGGCGGAACCCATGAGGTGATGATTAGTTATGATTTCGGACCCCAGATCCGGACATTCACAACCCCTCGTTTCATTAAATATTTCTGATTTCAAAGCTTCAAAAAACTACGATCTATGAAACGAATGAACGGGTATTTTCTGATTGGTTTATTGCTTGCCATAAACCTGCCTTCTTTTGCGCAATCCGCCAAATTACGGAAGGCTAACGAAGCCTTTGAACAACTGGCTTTTGCCGAAGCCATTGATTTGTATAAAGATGTTCTGGCCAGGGAAGAAAACCAGGAAGCCATCGTTCGGCTGGCCGATTGTTACAGAATGATCAATGACCCGGTTTCGGCAGAAACATGGTACGCGCGGGCTGTGAAATTCGATGGTATTGAACCCATCAATTATCTCTACTATGCCCAGGCTTTGCAGGAGAATGAAAAATACAATGAAGCCCGCACCTGGTTTGAAAAATATTCAAAAGCCCGTCCGGATGATCCACGGGGAAGCTGGGGTGTTGAAGCGTGTGAATCGGTGGAGGATATAAAAAACAAGGATAACCATTGGTGGGTCATTCATTTGCCTGTCAATTCTGAAAATTCTGATTTTGGCCCGGCATTCTATCATAATGGAATTGTGTTCGCTTCTGACCGGGTGAGCGGAAAGAAAACCAAAGCCGTGTTTAAATGGACGGGAACTCCCTTCCTGAATGTTTACGCTACAAGCAAACAAGGCGCTGATTGGAGCGAACCGGATTTACTGACCGGCAGCGCCAATTCCATATACCATGACGGACCGGTAACCTTTACCGGTGATTACAAAACCATGTTCCTGACCCGTAATCACTATGATCCGAACGCGGTAGGCGGCAAAGTGTCCAAAAGTGATGAAAACATTGTAAAACTGAAAATTATCGTGGAAACCTTTGATCCATCTTCCGGAAGCTGGAGCAAAGCCGAAGAATTGCCTTTCAACAACCCTGAATATTCCGTGGCACATCCGGCCCTTACCCCTGATGGAAAAACATTGATCTTCTCTTCGGATATGCCGGGAGGATTCGGTGGAACCGATTTGTGGTATTCGGTACTGGAAAATGGCCAGTGGAAAGATCCTGTTAACCTCGGGAAAGATATTAATACGCCCGGAGATGAAATGTTTCCTTTCATCGGGCAGGATTCCACTTTGTACTTTGCCAGCGATGCCTGGCCGGGACTGGGAGGCCTGGATATTTTCATGGCAGCGTATAACCGGGAAGAGAAAAAGTTTGAAAAACCCGAAAACCTGGGCGCTCCGATCAATTCTTCGCGCGATGATTTTGCCCTGATCCTGGATTCCAGGACAAAAAGCGGATATTTTACGTCCAATCGAAAGGGCGGCACAGGCAATGACGATATTTACAGTTTTGAATACAACCTGGTAAACCTGATTGTACAGGTAGTTGACAAAGAAACCGGGGAACCTCTTCCAAGGGCTAATCTTGATGTGTTGTCAGGCGATAAACCACTGGCGCATGACCAGGTGGATGAGAACGGAGAATTCTTTATGGTTATCCCCCGCAATGCGGACTTTTCAGCCGAGGGCAGTAAACCGGGATATTTGGCCAACCTCGTACCCTTTGATTCAAGGGAAGTAACCGGTAATGATACGGTGCGCGTACGGGTGCCGCTCGAACGGGTCAGCATTATGCTGGAAGGCGTGGTTTACAACAAACAGACCAATGAACCCATCGGGGAAGCCCTGGTGCGCCTTACCGACAAAACCACCGGCACCATGGATTCCCTGGTCACCGGCCCGGACGGCTTCTTTACCTGGCCATTAAATCCTGACCATGAATATTACCTGACCGGGTTGAAGCCCAATTTTGTGTATGACGAGCTGACTTTTGACACCAGGGGAATCCAAAAGTCGGAAACCATTCACAAAGACCTGTATCTTGAACCTATCGAGGTCGGTGTGCCGATCGTGCTGGAGAATATTTATTATGATTTTGACCGGGCCAATATCCGCGAAGACGCTTCGAAAGACCTGCAAAAAGTATTGCGCATCCTCCAGGAAAATCCCGGTTACAAAGTGGAAATATCATCGCATACGGATTCCAGAGGGTCATTTATATACAATGAACGCTTGTCGCAGAAACGGGCGCAGGCCGTGGTGAACTGGCTGGTTGATCATGGTATTGATAAAAAACGGCTCATAGCCAAGGGATATGGAGAATACAAGTTGCGCAATCATTGTGCGGACGGGGTGGAATGTACTGAGTATGAGCATCAGCGCAACAGGCGTACGGAGTTCACCCTGCTTTCTGATGAGGGGACGGTGGTTGCCCAGGGGGATGAGCGCTATAACGATCCAAACAAGAAAGATGAATACGTACCGGGCGGTGAGTATACCGGGCGTGAACGTGTAAACGGAAATCTGGTTCCCGGGCAGCCTTCCCTGGAAATCGACAAATCGGATGAACCGGAAGTGGTGGACCCGATACCGGTAATTCGTCCCAAGAGCAACCGTAGCGGGAAACCCAATAAGAAAGGAGAAAAACCGGAATAAAATTTTGAATGTAATGATCAGGCCCTGCCCAATGGCGGGGCTTTTCTATTTTTGAAGCTTATGGAATGGTTTTACGTTCCGGGCGTTGCTTCCGGTGATATGCGATTGCCCGAGGATGAGGCCAGGCACTGCCTGAAAGTATTGCGCCACAAACCGGGCGACCGGATTGTGGTCATGGATGGTATGGGGCAGGCTTATGAAGCCGTTCTGGAAAATAACTCGGTAAAGGAATGTCTATTCAGGCTGGGGAGCAAATTGCCATTGGCTGATACCGGAGAAGCGGATGTGCATATTGCCATAGCCCCAACCAGGAACATAGCCCGCTTTGAGTGGTTCCTGGAAAAAGGAACCGAAACCGGGCTGGCACGAATTACGCCCATGCTGTGCCGGCATTCTGTCCGGAAAACCCTGAAACCTGAAAGGCTTCAGAGAATTCTGGTATCGGCTGCCAAGCAATCCCAGCGACCCCGCATCCCTTCGCTGGAACCCCTGCAGCCATTCCATGATTTTGTGTGTCAACCCGGAGCCTTTGACAACATGGAGCAATTTATCGCGGTTTGTGACGGGGCGGAGGCCTTGTTGCGTGACGCTTACAATAAAAGCGGCCGCGCGGTGGTTTTAATCGGGCCGGAAGGGGATTTCAGCCGGGAGGAAATCCGCGAAGCCAACGAAGCAGGTTTTATCCCCGTATCCCTGGGCCCGGCCCGTTTACGCACTGAAACAGCCGGGCTGGTTGCCTGCTTGACCATTCAAATAATGCATTACCAGGCGCTATGAAAAAGATATTCTTTGCCGCATCGTTATTGATGAGCTTTGCCGCGGCCAGCGGGCAGGAATTGCAATTCGCCCTCCTGAAGTACCGTGGCGGGGGCGATTGGTATGCCAATCCGACCTCGCTGACCAATCTGGCCCGCTACTGCAATGAAAAACTGCATATGCAAATAAACCCGGATTATGCCACTGTGGATGTCGGCAGCGCGGAAATCTTTAATTATCCCTTCCTCCACATTACCGGGCACGGCAATATCATTTTCTCCCCGGAAGAAGCGGAAAACCTCCGCAATTACCTGACAGGTGGCGGTTTCCTGGAGATTTCAGACAATTACGGCATTGATCCGTATATCCGCAAAGCCATGAAACAGGTTTTCCCTGACCTGGATTTTATGGAGCTTCCGTTCTCCCACGATATTTACCACCAGGCGTTTGAATTCCCCCAAGGGCTGCCTAAAATCCATGAGCATGATGGTAAACCGCCCCAGGGCTTTGGAATTATCTACCAGGGCAGGCTGGTGTGCTTTTACGATTATGAATGCGACCTGGGCGATGGTTGGGAAGATCCGGAAGTGCATCATGATCCACCGGAATTACACGAAAAAGCCCTGCAAATGGGCGCCAACATTGTGCAATACGCGTTCACGCATTGAGCCGCAGATGCCGGCAAATCTTTTTGGCCAGCACAGGACCTTCATAAATTAACCCGGTATATACTTGTACCAAATTTGCACCTGCCTGTAATTTTTCCAGTGCCTGTTCCGGGTGGTGAATCCCCCCGACACCGATCAGAGTAAGCCGGTTTCCGGCCTTTTCGCGGATGATGCGCAGGATTTGCAGGGAACGCTGATGCAGTTCCCGCGTGCCGCTGAGCCCGCCCGCTCCGAACTTATTTACCTTTTCCGGTTTTGTTTTCAGCCCTTTCCGGCCGGTGGTGGTATTCGTGGCCACTATACCGGCAAGGCCGTGCTGTATTGCAGTTTCAACCATTTGCCGCACCTGCCCGTCTTCCAGGTCAGGCGCGATTTTCAGCAGGATAGGGCTGAGCTTTGGTTTGGCACGGTTGGCTTGCTGCAAGGCGCCCAGGATACGGTCCAGGCCTTCCTTTGTCTGTAATTCGCGCAGGCCGGGTGTGTTAGGCGAACTGACATTTACCACGAAATAATCGGCCAGGCCATAGAGTTTTTCAAAACACGCTACATAATCTTTTTCGGCTGTTTCATTGGGCGTCTGTTTGTTCTTTCCGATATTCACTCCGATGACAATACCCCGGGGTCTGTGTACCAGGTGTTTAGCTAGTTTGTCTGCCCCGGCATTGTTGAAACCCATGCGGTTAATCAGGGCGCGGTCTTTTTTCAGCCGGAACAGCCGGGGTTTAGGGTTACCGGGCTGGGGGAGGGGCGTAACCGTCCCCACTTCAATAAATCCGAATCCCAGGGCTGCCAGTTCGTGAATGTACCTGCCGTCTTTGTCCAGCCCGGCAGCCACTCCTACTGGGTTCGGGAATTGTATCCCCATGTATTCTACCGCCAAACCCGGATTTTCCGGGACCAATATCTTCCGGAACAAAAAGCGCATACCCGGTATGCGCAGCATGATTTTCAAGAACAGGAACACGAGGTGATGGGCGCTTTCCGGGGGAAAGAGAAACAGGACAGGACGGATCAGCAGTTTATACATAAGTCCCCGGATTGGTTGCGTAAAATTACGCCAATTCGTTGAAAGGAATTCCACCGGTTGTCCGTCCGGTTTTGGTTAACTTCGTGGCTATGGGTTTACCGAAGAAACCGGCCATTCCCCTGGCCGAGCGTATCCGGCCGAAAACATTGGACGGCTTTTTCGGGCAGGAGCACCTGACCGGGAAAGGAAAAGTCTTGTACAAGGCAGCCGAGACCGGCAATATCCCGAGCCTGATTTTCTGGGGCCCGCCCGGGGTGGGGAAAACCACCCTGGCCTATATTCTGGCAGAAAGTGCTGGAATGCAGATGTTTTCGCTTTCCGCGGTCAGCAGCGGGGTGAAAGAAGTGCGCCAAGTGATCGACACGGCCCGGAAACTGGGCAAGGCGGTGCTTTTCATCGATGAAATCCACCGGTTCAGCAAATCCCAGCAGGATTCCCTGCTGCAGGCCGTGGAACAGGGTACCATCGTCCTGATTGGAGCTACTACGGAAAATCCCAGTTTTGAGGTGATTGCCCCCTTATTATCCCGCTGCCAGGTGTTTGTACTGGAGCCGCTCGGAAAAAAAGAGCTGTTGAAAATCCTGGATAAAGCCCTGGCAGAAGACGAATACCTGAAATCCTTTGACATCACGCTGAAGGAAACAGATGCTTTGCTGCGTTATTCAGGGGGCGATGCCCGTAAGCTGCTCAACCTGTTTGAAATAGTGCTGGATCATGTCGCGGAAAAGCAGGTGACCGTCACGGATGAGTTGGTGATGGAAGTAGCCCAGCAGTCGCTGGCCCGGTACGACAAGGGCGGGGAGCAGCATTACGACATTATCTCCGCCTTTATCAAATCCATTCGAGGCAGCGACCCCAATGCCGGGGTTTACTGGCTCGCGCGCATGATCGAGGCGGGGGAAGACCCAAAATTCATAGCCCGCAGGCTGATCATCCTGGCCTCCGAGGATATTGGAAACGCCAATCCCAACGCCCTGCTGCTGGCCAATGCCTGTTTTGAAGCGGTGGAAAAAATCGGTTATCCGGAATGCCGGATCATCCTGGCGCAGGCGGTCACCTACCTGGCGGCTTCTCCGAAAAGCAATGCCAGCTACCAGGCGATCGAAAAAGCCCAGGAGGCCGTCCGCAAAACAGGAGACCTCCCGGTTCCGCTGTACCTGCGCAACGCACCCACCAGGCTGATGAAAGACCTGGGGTATGGCAAAGAGTACAAGTACGCGCACAGTTACGAAGGCAATTTTGTGGAGGAGGAATACCTTCCCGGGGAAATCAGCGGCAAGGTGTTTTACGAACCCGGCCGGAACGCGCGGGAAGAAGAATTGCGAAAGCGGCTCAAAGCCCTGTGGGGCAAAAAGTACGGCTATTGAGGTTGGCCGGGGTCATTGCCCGTGCGCGCGTATCCCGGTAATCGTGATCTCAACCCTCCGGTTCCGCGCGCGGCCCGCTTCGGTTTCATTGGTGTCAATGGGCTTTTCCATCCCGTATCCGTGAAAGGCCATCCGTTCGGTTTCTATACCGGCTTCCACCAGGTAGTGGTAAACCGATTCGGCCCTTTTCTCCGAAAGTTCCTGGTTGTATTCCTTGCTGCCGGTATTATCGGTGTGGCCTCCAATTTCGATGGTCATGCCCGGGTTCTTTTTCAGGAGCCTGACCAGCTGGTTCAGTTCCGGATATGAAGCCGGCAGGATTTGGTAAGAATCGGTAGCAAAAAAGATATTGTGCATTTCCAGCACCTGGCCTTTTTCCACAGGCATCAGCGGGATTTCTATCAGGATGGGCGCGTGCCGGGTTGCCGCTGACAGCGAATAATGGGCGGAATAGAAAAGGTACCCCGGTTTGTTGACATGCAGTGCCCATTCATGACCAGCCGGCAGGGTGACCAGGAAGGTGCCGTCCCGTTTGCCGGTCGTTACGCTCCGGGTTTCGGCCGGATTGTCGAGGACGGTAAGCGTAACCACAGCCTGCAGGTTCCTGCCGGATTTACCGTCATACACCCGGGCTTTGACATAGGTTACGGGCAGGGGGCGAATGTTTTCCGGCATTTCGAACCGGTACAGGTCGAAACCGCCATAGCCGCCTTCCCGGTCGGATGAGAAATAACCTGTGCTGCCGTCCGCGCTGATGAACAGGCTGCCTTCATTGCCCTTGGTGTTGATCGGGTAGCCCAGGTTCACGGGCGTGCTCCACCGGTTCGCGCTGTCCCTGCGGGAATAAAACAGGTCGGCACCGCCCATACCGGGATGACCCGCGGAGCCGAAATACAGGGTCCTTCCGTCTGGATGGATAAACGGTACTTCCTCGTTCCAGGAAGTATTAATGGTGCTGTCCAGGTGCACTACTTTTGACCAACGCCCCAGGCTGTCTTTTATGGCCATGTAAATATCCCGGCTTCCGTAGGTGCCCGGCCGGTTGCTCACAAAAAACAGGTATTTCCCGTCAGCCGAAATGCTGGGCTGCGACTCGTAATACACCGAATTGACCGGCCCCGGAAGGCGCTCCGGCACACTCCAGCCGTAATCCGTACGGTGGCAGACGAACAGGTCGAAGCTTTGGTGACCGCTAATGGGATAATTGGCCGCGAAAAAGAGCGTCTGCCCGTCCGGGGTGATGCTTTGCGCCCCTTCGTTCCAGTCAGGTGTATTTACCGGGGGGCCGAGGTTCTCGGCTTCCTGCCACCGGCCGTCCTTTTTCCGGCTGATGAAAAAATCTTCGTTCGTGCCGTTCAACCGCGTTGTGTAAATCAGTTCGGTTTCATCGGCTGTCAGCGAGGGCAGGTAGTTGTGGTCCGCGTTGTTCACGGCCGGGCCGAGGTTTTCCGGGGCAAAGGGGAGGGGATGGAGGATGGCCACGGCTGCGAAGCGGGCATTGGCCATAAGCCGTTCAGCGTTTTTTCTGGGTTTGCCTTTCACCCGGTCAAAAGCCAGATATTTTTCGAGGGTGCTTGCGCAGGAGTCGAACTGGTCGAGTGCCCAGAAACATTCCGCTTTCGAGAGGTAAACGGCTGGTTTATAGTCTTTATCCAGAGCCAGGGCGCGGTTGTACCAGCTTATGGCCGCTTCCTGCCGGTCCAATTGCTGGTTCAGGCTCCCCAGACTGATGAAGGCATCCATAAATTCCGGGTCTTTTTTCACGGCCTGTTCCAGCACCTCGCGGGCCCCTTCCAGGTCGCCCTTGTTGTATAACTCCTGGCTTTTGTAGTACAGCTTCCGGGCTTTCGGAGTGGTGGTTTTCACGGTGTGCTGGGCCAAAAGAACCAGCGGGCAAGCGGCCAGCAAAACAGAAAGGAAAGAAACACTGAATATTTTCTTCATCAGGGCAGGTTAAGATATTTATGTTCCTGGACCGACAGGGACCACCCGGGGTGTTTCTGCAGGTATTCAACAATCATGGGGGTTACTTTATTTTGACGGCCCCACTCCGGCTGGAGGAATAGGTGGCATCCGGGTGAAACCTGGCTGGCCCAGATTTCGGCCCAATGAAGGTCAGATGGATGGTACACGATGACTTTCAGTTCATCGGCCGCCCGGATCACTTCCGGCAGAGGGTTTTTGAATTTTTTCGGTGAGAGGCACACCCAGTCCCACTGCCCGCTGACGGGGTAAGCGCCCGAGGTTTCGAGGTGGAGGGTGCATCCTGCGGCTTTGAGCTGGCGGGTCAGCGTATCCAGGTTATGCATCAGGGGCTCCCCGCCCGTCACCACTACGCGCTGCGTGCCAGTGGCTGATACCTGCCTGACGATTTCACTGACCGGTACTTCCGGGTAAGCCGATATGCTCCACGATTCGCGGGTGTCGCACCAGGTGCAACCCACATCGCAACCCGCCAAGCGCACGAAACATGCCGGGCGTCCGCGGTGATAACCCTCGCCCTGAACGGTGGTGAATATTTCCATTAACGGCAGTGTTTCAACCATATCAGTCTTTTACAATTATGAAACCTTCCGGTAAAGAATCCGGAACATACAGATGTTCATTATCCACCGGAAAGTCAATGTATTTCATTTCCCTCGGACTTTCCATCAGAAAAAGCCTGATTTTAAGGTCATTTCCGATGCCTGTGTTACCAGTCTGTTCCTGCCAGTAATCGAGTGACGTGCCCACGGGAAGCCAGCGACCATCGGTTTCCCGTATCCAGTTAAGATTGGGTAACATACGCGGGGTAAAACCTGACTCTTCAGTAAGGAATATCCGGCAGGAGTCCAGTACGTTTTGAGCATTCGCGTAATAAAGGGTTCCTGCATAACCCGGGATGTCTTTTCGGTGTTCTTTCATGGCATTAGCCGGCAGGAATCCTGCCAGCCGCTGATAATCCTGGTTCGGAATGCGCAGGCTCAACAGCTCCCCGCTGTAGCTGAACAGCGGCCGCCCCGTGGTTAGTTCAAATAAACGGTGGCTTTCCACCGCATCGCAGCAGGCCCAGCGGGTGGTGGTATACAGCCGCCCGTCCGAACCCAGTTGCCGCCCGTCATCGGCCCGGTCGCTGAAAGTGGTTATAAATTTTCCGGTATTGGATTCCTCCAGGCTGATGACTTCCACATGCCAGTGGCTGTCTGAACCGTCCATACCGAGCACCCCGTTTTGTTCCCGGGTTTCGTGCAAAACAACCGGCATTGCCTGGTCGGTCATCATAATCCATCCTGTTGTGTAGCGCTGGCTCACCGCGCTATAACTGCCGGGTGTTTCCCCGTTTTGGTCCATGCGGAAAAACGCCTCGGAAGAGGTTTCAAATATATTCTCCGAATTTTCCGGAAAGTTGCTTTCTCCGGATACGGATTGGTTGGTTGTTTGGCAGGCTGTCAGCAGGCACACCCAACCGGAAATGAGCAACAGCCGGGTCATCAGTTTTATTTTTAGTTTGCTTAAAGTTAGGGATAAACGGTTTTTTGCGCGGCTTTCAGGGTGTTTACCAGCAGGGAGGTTACGGTCATGGGTCCCACGCCACCGGGAACCGGGGAGATAAAACTGCACTTCGGGGCCACTTCCTCAAAGGCAACGTCTCCTTTCAGCCGGTAGCCCCGTTTGGCGGTGGCATCCGGTACGCGCGTGGTCCCCACGTCAATCACCACGGCCCCGGGTTTTACCATGTCGTCCCGGACAAACTCCGGTTTTCCGATAGCAGCGATCAGGATATCAGCCCGCTGGATCTCGGCTTTCAGGTCAGCCGTTCGGCTGTGGCAGAGGGTTACCGTGCAATTGCCGGGGTAGGTTTTCCGAGCCATCAGGATGCTCATTGGCTTGCCCACGATATCGGAACGGCCCAGTACCACGCAATGGCGGCCTTCGGTTTCGATTTTATAGCGTTCGAGCATCATGAGGATGCCTGCCGGGGTGGCCGGCAGGAAACAGGGCAGGTTGGCCACCATGCGGCCAATGTTCACCGGATGGAAACCGTCCACATCTTTCCGGGGGTCTATCGCCTCAATCACTTCAGAGGGGTCCAGGTGAGCGGGAAGCGGAAGCTGCACAATGAAGCCGTCCACAGCGTTATCATTGTTTAACCGGCCTATAGTTTTCATCAGCCTGATCCGGCTACAGTCCCCGGGCAGGTTAACCAGAGTGGATTCAAACCCAACCTGCTCGCAAGCCTTTACCTTGGCGTTGACATAAGTCTGGCTGGCCCCGTCATCGCCTACCAGCACAGCCGCCAGGTGAGGCCGCTTCCGGCCGGCAGTCAAAAGCTGCTCCACCTCCTGCCGGATCTCTTCCCGGATTTCAGCCGCCAGTTTTTTCCCGTCCAGTAATTGCATTATTCATTGAGTTTTAAAACCGCCATAAAAGCCTGCTGCGGCACTTCCACCTTGCCTACCTGGCGCATGCGCTTTTTGCCTTTCTTTTGCTTTTCCAGCAGTTTCCGTTTCCGGGTGATGTCTCCGCCATAGCATTTGGCGGTGACGTCTTTCCGCAGCGCTTTCACGGTTTCGCGGGCAATGATTTTGGCCCCGATGGAAGCCTGGATGGCAATCATAAACTGCTGTCGCGGGATCAGTTCTTTCAGCTTCTGGCAGAGCTTGCGGCCCATTTCATAGGCTTTGTCCCGGTGGATGAGCGAAGAGAGCGCGTCCACGGGCTCTCCGTTCAGGCGTATATCCAGTTTAATCAGGTCGCCCGGGCGGTAGTCGGTCATGTGATAATCAAAGGAAGCATAACCCCTGGAAATGGATTTCAGCTTATCGTAAAAGTCGAACACAATTTCCGACAAAGGCATATCGAAAGTAAGCTCCACGCGGGTGGGCGTGAGGTAAACCTGGTTTTTCAGCGTGCCCCTTTTGTCAATGCAAAGTTTCATGATCGGCCCGATATAATCGGGTTTGGTAATGATCTGCGCGGCAATATACGGCTCCTCGACATGATCCAGGATGGCAGGGTCCGGCAGGTCGGACGGATTGTGCACTTCAATTTTTTCTCCCTTCCTGGTATAGGCAAAGTAAGATACATTGGGCACCGTGGCAATGACCGCCATATCGAATTCACGCAGCAACCGTTCCTGGACGATTTCCATGTGCAGCAATCCCAGGAACCCGCAGCGGAAACCAAATCCCAGGGCCAGGGAAGTTTCCGGTTCAAACACAAGGGAAGCATCGTTCAGCTGGAGCTTTTCCAGGGAATCCCGGAGGTTTTCATATTCATCGTTGTCCATCGGGTAAAGGCCCGAAAACACCATGGGCTTTACATCCTCGAACCCCTGAATGGGCGCTCCGGGTCGGTCTGCCAGGGTTATGGTATCACCTACCTTGATTTCACGGCTTTTTTTGATCCCGGTTATAATATAGCCTACCTCCCCGGCATGCAGCTTACCAGCGGGTTGCAGGTCGAGTTTCAGGTAACCCACTTCATCCGCGACAGACTCTTTGCCGGTGTTCACGAATTTTACTTTGTCGCCTTTTGCCAGTACGCCATTGAATATGCGGAAATAGGCAATTACCCCCCGGTAAGGATTGAATATGGAATCAAATATTAATGCCTGCAGGGGTTCTTCATCACTGCCTGAAGGAGGAGGGATCCGTTCAATGATGGCCTGAATGATCTGTTCCAGCCCGGCACCGGTTTTGCCGCTGGCTTCAATAATATCTTCCCTGGCGCAACCAAGTAAATCGATTATCTGGTCTTTGACCTCTTCGATCATGGCCCCCTCCATATCGATTTTATTGACCACCGGTATGATTTCCAGGTTATGATCTATGGCAAGGTATAGATTGGAAATGGTTTGTGCCTCAATGCCTTGGGAGGCATCTACGAGCAGCAGGGCCCCTTCACAGGCGGCAATAGCCCGTGAAACTTCATAGGAAAAATCCACATGCCCCGGAGTATCGATCAGGTTGAGGATGTAGGGAACGCCATCCCACATAAAATCCATACGGATGGCATGGCTTTTAATGGTTATGCCACGCTCCCGCTCCAGGTCCATGTCGTCCAGCAGCTGATCCTGCATATCCCGCAGAGCAATGGTGTGGGTGAATTCCAGCATGCGGTCAGCCAGGGTGCTTTTGCCATGGTCAATATGGGCTATAATACAGAAATTGCGGATGTGCTGCATCGAGCGCAAAAATAGCGTTTCGCGATCAAAGAATTTCCGGTTTATTCCGGCAGGCTGCTTTGGCTGACGCTCAGGATTTGTTAATAAAAATGGAGGTTTTTTTTATCAGAAAGCGTAAATTGCAATCCTGCTAAATGAAAACTGACCAATTTTTCACTAAAAACCAGCTACTATGAACAAAGATTTCTGGAAACAGCCTTCAGTCATTGCAAGCGCTTTGATCGTTGTTAGTTTCTTTTTGTTTCCTTTTTACAGGCCTCATGTCGTTTTGTTTGGAATGAGTGGCGGTACTAGTTTTACAGGTCTGAACATGGCTTCCGGGGACCTTGATATCCTGCTCTGGTTATTGCCGGTAGCTTCGGTTTACCTGATTTATGCTGCATATAAGGAAACTGACCAATGGGTTTCCATAGCAAAATGGGTACTG
This sequence comes from uncultured Chitinophagales bacterium, assembly GCA_964422925.1. Taxonomy (GTDB): domain Bacteria; phylum Bacteroidota; class Bacteroidia; order Chitinophagales; family S012-47; genus CAYRDC01. The sequence goes on from CAYRDC010000020.1 coordinate 36,270, forward strand.
CTGGTGGTGGCTGCCTTTTTCTGGCTCAGGTATGCTTTCCTGATGGAAGGGACCCAACTGAAATTTGTTGGCTTCGGCATGTGGCTTGCTCTGTTGGCAGCCATATTTGTCCGTTTTGAAGTGCAGATTATGAGTAAAATTAACGCGGGAAAAGGCGAATAACCGGCTGAAATTAATTTGTAATTTGGGGGCCGTCTTCAAACCATTCATTGAGAAGGCCCCTTTTTTTATATTTGAGTCCTGGCGGATGAAAAAATTATCCATATTCAGATACCTGATATTAGCGGGCGGTGTACTCCTGGTTATAGTGTCTTTGGTTCCGTGGTTTACGGTTCATGAACACACGGATCCAGCTATCAGGGACATCATCGTCAACCATTATAACCTTACCCTGAAAAAGATTACTGTTTCTGTTTTTGGGGTTTCGTGCATCCTGCTGTTTTTGAATTACCTGCAATATCCCTTTAAACGCTATCCGTTATTTGCCGTTATCATTGCCCTGGCCGGTTTGTATATTGGCTGGACGGCATGGGTTCACCAGTCTTACCGGGCCCTGGGCCTGGAAAACGCTCCCGGCTATTACCTGATCTTTGTGGCAGTTTTACTGCTGTTCCTGGGAGGCTTACCGCTCACTTATTATTATTGGAAAAAGAATCGCTGAACCGTGAATTTTAGGACACGGCACCGTTGGTTGAACGGTCTGGGCGGGCTCATCCTTACCATCGCCTTTCTTATGCCCTGGCTTTGGCTTGAAATTGCCTCCATCAGCGGACCGCATCTTCCGGACCTGGCACACGAGTATTATGATCCGGGTTCCCCCATGATGTACCTGAGTTATTCGGTGTTTATCGTCCCGTTAGCCGGGATTTACATTGTCGTGGCCGCGTTGTTTGATCTCTACCCATGGCCCTGGCTTCCCAAAATCCTGGGCTTCCTGGTCAGCCTGGCTTTTTTCGGGTTGATTGTTTCATTCAGCCTGGATGAGTCGGTTAATGTGGGGATAGGGTGGGGCAGCACAATAGCTGTTATTACCGCTTTATTGCTCCTGCTGGAAGAGTGGCGCTGGGGGCGTAAACAACGCAACCCTAAAACCTGAAGCGTACCTGAAATTTCAATTCCGGTTTCCGGTTTCCCGGTATTTCGTCCGCCCCGCTGCCGATCGTTTCCCGGTTCATGTACCAGGTCAGCCCGCCCTTGAGCCAGCAGTCGACCTGCCGGACGGGGCTGTATTTCAGCATGGCGTATATCCTGCCGCCTTTGCCGGAAAAAGAAGGCACACTGAACGTGTAAAGCAAGTCATTTTCGTAGGTGTAAACCCGCGTGTTGTAGCTGTCGATGTCGAACCATGACAAGCGCCCGTACAACGAAACCGGGTAAGCCTGGCTGCGCCAGATAATGTCCTGGTAAATCAGGAAACCGTATTCGGGATTTTCCTGCGCGATCCGGTATCGGCTCCATTCCAGCCGGCTGCGCAGCTTGAATTCCGGGTTCAGGGCAAATTCCAGGTTCAGCCGGAGGCTGTGCCGGATTTGTTCTGTCAGATGATCGATGGGAAGGGTATCTCCCGGTTTGTTTTTCCATTTTCTTTCCCCCCGGAGGCGGAGATAAAACTTCATATTCCACCCGGCCATGTATTCAGCTTGCAGGAACCATTCCCGGCCGCTGGATGGCGCGTCCGCCTGGTATTTCAGCCAGGGGCTCCGGTACCAGTCCAGGAAGCCTTTGATAAGCCAGTTGCCGCTGAGCCTGTGCTCGAGGCCGAGGTACAGGCCGCTTTCGTTTTGCGCTTCGGAGCCTTCCGCGAAGGCATTGGAAAAGAAACTGTAATAGCCCGGAGCATAATAGCGGTACAGCAGGCTCACGGAAGTTCGGCTGTCGAGGCTGACCTGCAGGCCGTTCAGGGTGGCCGCGGCTGTCATCCGGTGCCGGCTTACGGCCGTTTCACCAAAGAAGAGCAGGTTCCGGAAACTCCAGGTATAATCCACCGAAGCGTTCAGCAATTGGTTGCCGCTAAAGTCGTATAGTTCGTAAGGCTCCTCTCCGGGTTTTATGGCCGGGAAAAGCTGTGTGTACAGGGCATTGATCCCCAGGTCAGCATGTTCTCCATGCCAGGCAAGGTGCATGCCGCCACTGTTCAAAGTCAGCAGGTCCCTGTTTTTCAGTTCGCTGGCGGTCCGGTGCAAACCGCTTTCCACCAGGGAAGTGGCATAAACGGGCAAAGCCGGGTCCACGTCATCCGGGATAGGCTCCAGGCGGGCATCCGTTTTGTGACAGGACAGGAAAAACATGGCTTCCACCCGGTTCAGACGCCAGTCGGTGGCCAGGCCGCGGAAGAACTTGTTTTCTTCCGAAGACGCGTACGGGTGCAGTACGGGACCGGATTTGCGGGTAGCCAGCACTTCGGAGGATTTGCCGTATCCGAAACCGGTCCAGCTGACCAGCCCCTGACCCAACTGCACGGAATAATCGCCCAGAGCCACCACGCGGAGCATGCCCTTGCCCCGGTAGAAAGCATGGGCGCTCAGGAAGTCCGGCCGGAAACGGTTGTAGACCCTGAACGGTTCCCCGGCATCGGTTTCAGTAGTAAACCCCGCTTCAAGCCACTTACCGTAGCGGTACTTATAGCGCGCATACAGGGCAAAGGGCCGGCCGTAAAAACCGCCAGAATCAACGGGCATAGTAAAACCGTTTCGCCTGATCAGGTCGGCTTTGGTCCGCAGAAAAATGTCGTGATGGCCGTATTTCAGGAGGTTGCGCCATTTCAGGTTCGGCCTGCCGGGTTTCTTCTCCCCGACCCGTACATAAGGCAGGATTTTCAGGATGGTTTCCCGGTTGAAATGCGGTACCCCCTGCAATTCGTACAGACTGTACAGTGCACCGTATTTTCTCCGGTATTCCAGCAGGGCCAGGATCTGCTGGTCGGTGAGCAAACCCAGCCCCGCAAGTTCTTCCCGGGTAGCCGAGTTCAGATCCAACGGCTCCGAGCGGTAATTTTCCAGGTATTCCAGGTCGGTATCGTAGCTGAATTCCTGTTCCGTGTTCTCCACCGTCTCTTCGATAATATTTTCCAGTGTGTTTTGCGGTAGGGAGGTATCGGGCTGTGCCTGCCCGCGGAAGGAAGCCGCCAGCAATCCTGCCGGCATCAGAAACCGGATCAGCCAGGTTTTACCACTCATAGTTCAGGCTTATGGACGGGGTGAACCCGAGAACCGGGTGGAAACTGACCGCGGCATCCGTGCAGAACCGGTTCATCACGTAACCTGCACCGAAGCTCCATTGGAAAGGGTCGGAAGAAAAACCTGTACGCAGGAACAATTTTTCCTGCAAGGTGTATTCCATACCGGCCTTGAATTCCGGATGGCTTCCGAACTCGTCATACAGGGCCAGGGTAAACAGGAGGTTATCGCTGCTTTGCCATTGCAAACCGAACGCGGCCCGGACCGGGTAAGGTGTTCCGTTGCTAAATGATTTGCCAAAAGACGGGTTGTCGATGTAAAGACCCGCCTGCCACTGTTCCTGCGGGTGATAGATAATGCCGGCCGCTGCCGTAATGCCCTGCTCGTTTCCGTATTCAGAAACCATAGTGAGCAGGTAGTTAAACCGCAAACCAATGGATATGGCATTGCCCAGGGGCATGGCATAGGCCAGGGAGATTTTGTTCTGGCTGTACCGGGCGTATCCACCATAGTGCCAACCGAGCGAAAAAGCCCCTTGTCCGGCTTTCAGGGCCAGGCCGGTTCCTCCCTGCTGTATGCCTGCTCCGGCAAACCGGCTTTCGCTGACGAGGCTCACCAGATTTTTCGGAATATCTGCCATGCCGGCCGGGTTTTGCCAGAATGCTTCCGGCCCGGCTCCCGCAAACAGGGAACCGCCCATGGCCCGGCTGCGGGCATTAATCAACTCCATATCCTGCCCGGCAACCCCCAGGGATGCCAACAGGAACAAGATCAAAAAAGCGCAGTTTTTCAAAGCAATTATTTAACCGGTTTATCAAAAATAGATAATACGAATGAGAGCCTGGAGGTTGTGCACCAATTAAATGTTGGCAGAAGGTTGGGAAAACTTTTGCATAATGCTAATTTTGCCGCCTGAATTCATCCTGATAATCAAAAAACTCTCTATGGACACCACACAGATGATCATCTATGCAATTCCGGTGATTGGGTTACTGGGATTGTTGTATGCCATGTTCCGTACGGCCTGGGTTTCCAATAAAGATGCCGGGACGGACCGCATGAAGAAAATTGCGAAATATATTTCAGAAGGAGCGATGGCTTTCCTCCGGGCTGAATACCGGATTCTGGCCATATTCGTGGTCTGTGTAGCCATTTTACTGGCAATTAGCGGAGCCAATAGCGCGGAATCTTCACCGGTAGTTGCCGTCTCATTTGTTGTGGGCGCTTTGTGCTCTGCCCTGGCCGGATACATTGGCATGCGGGTAGCTACCAAAGCCAATGTGCGTACCACCCATGCCGCCCGGACCAGCCTTGGAAAAGCGCTCGAAATTGCCTTTGCCGGTGGTTCCGTTATGGGAATGGGTGTTGTTGGTCTCGGAGTAATCGGCCTGGGAACTTTGTTTGCCGTTTACAGCAATATTTTCGGGGTAGATACTCACGAGAACCTGAATGTGGTCATAACTATTATTACCGGCTTCTCCTTCGGGGCTTCTTCCATTGCCTTGTTTGCGCGTGTCGGTGGGGGCATTTACACTAAAGCAGCAGACGTAGGAGCCGACCTTGTGGGCAAAGTGGAAGCCGGTATCCCGGAAGATCATCCCCTAAACCCCGCTACTATTGCCGATAACGTGGGCGACAACGTTGGCGATGTGGCCGGAATGGGCGCTGATTTATTTGAATCGTATGTCGGCTCCATCATCGGGTCTATGGTGCTGGGAGCTGCCTTTATGGCATCCGGTTTTAATGACAATTTTAACGGTTTGTCGGCCGTACTCCTGCCTCTGGTACTAGCTGCGGTTGGAATCCTGACCTCCATCATCGGAACTTTCTTTGTCCGGGTAAAAGAAGGCGGAAACCCGCAAAAGGGCCTGAATATGGGTGAATTTGGCTCAGGGATCATTATGATTATTGCTTCCTTCTTTATCATCCGTTGGATGCTTCCGGCTCAGTGGGTATTTAGCGATCCGCTGTATGGAATAGAACGAACCATTACCGCAAATGGAATTTTCTACGCGACCATTATTGGCCTGGTGGCCGGTATTCTGATTGGCCTGTTGACGGAGTTTTTTACCGGTACGGGCAAAGCCCCGGTTATTTCCATAGTAAAACAATCGGTTACAGGGGCTGCTACCAATATCATATCCGGGCTGGGTATGGGCATGCTTTCAACGGCCCTGCCTATTCTGGTGCTGGCGGTGGCTATCATTACATCATTTCATTTTGGTGGTTTGTACGGCATTGCCATAGCTGCTGTGGGTATGCTGTCCAATACAGGCGTTCAGCTGGCGGTGGATGCCTACGGGCCGATTTCCGATAACGCGGGCGGAATTGCCGAAATGAGCGAGCTGCCCAGGGAAGTGCGGAGCCGTACCGACAAACTGGACGCGGTGGGGAATACTACGGCCGCCATCGGCAAAGGATTTGCCATCGGTTCAGCTGCCCTGACCGCCCTGGCCTTGTTCGGAGCATTTATGACCGCGGCCCATATCACTACCATTGATATTTCCAAGGCGCATGTAATGGCCGGGCTTCTGGTGGGAGCTATGCTGCCTATGCTGTTTTCTTCCCTGGCTATGCAGGCTGTGGGGAAAGCTGCCATGTCTATGATCAAGGAAGTGCGCAGGCAGTTCACCACCATACCTGAACTTACCGCGGCCCTGGAAGTTATGAAACGCAATCGAGGGAAAGAAATGGATAAATGGTCA
>CAYRDC010000021.1:0-41930 GCA_964422925.1 uncultured Chitinophagales bacterium
TATGGGTTGAACATCATTGGGTTCCTCCGGATCCGTTCCAAAACCCGCATCCGGGGTTGCACCTGTCGGATTACCGTTTCTGGCGGGTGGACGGACTGTTTGATGATCCGCTTCCCGTAAAGGCGAGAATCCGGTACAATGGTACGAATTCCACCCTCGCGGGCTATCTCGACAATGGTTTGATCACCAATTCGGAAGACAGCCTGGTGTTGCTCTGGCGGACCGGGCCCGGCCACGAATGGACCGAGTACCCGGATTACACACTGAACACCGTGGGGAGCCCGAACAATAAGTTCGGTATTATGGATATCGAGCCGGTTCGCAAGGGCGAGTATACCCTTGCCATCTGGGATCACAACCGCCCGGATACGATGGTCAGCGACCAACCGCCTGCCTGTTATGACCTGAATACGGGCCTGCACTTTCCGAATCGGGTTCCCAGGCCGGAACTGCACATCAGCCCCAACCCGGCCGGTAACGAGACAAATATTACCCTGGAAGGCCCCGGAATGTTTGACCTGCTGCTGGTGTACGATACCACCGGGAACCTGATTTTAAGCCAGGACCAGGGCCGGCCCGTAGCGTTTACCCGGCTGGTGACCGGCCTGCTGCTGCCGGGCACTTACCACCTGGAAGTGCAAAATCACGGGGTAACCATTGCCACCGGCAAATTGGTTATCGTTCATTAGTTTTGCCGGCAATCATCAACCAAAATCGAAAGCCATTATGAACGCAGTTGCAGTGATCGGAGCCGGAACAATGGGAAACGGCATTGCCCATGTTTTCGCGCAGGCAGGGCATACGGTTCACCTGATTGACATTTCCACCGAAGCGCTCGACAAAGCGCTGGCCACCATTGGCAAGAACCTGGACCGGCAGATTAAAAAAGAAATCATTTCGGCCGGGGATAAAGAACAGATCCTCGGGCGCATTTCCACTTTCACGGAAATGGAAGCGGGCGTGAAAGGCTGTGACCTGGTAGTTGAGGCGGCTACTGAAAACATTGACCTGAAACTGAACATTTTCAAAACCCTTGACAAAGCCACAGGCCCGGAGGTGATTCTTGCCAGCAATACTTCCTCAATCAGTATTACCCGGATTGCAGCGGCAACCGGCCGGCCCGGCAAGGTCATTGGAATGCATTTTATGAATCCCGTGCCGGTCATGAAACTGGTGGAAGTGATACGCGGCTACAGGACTTCGGAGGAGGTAACGCAAACCATTATGGAGCTGGCGCGCAAACTGGGTAAGACCCCGGTGGAAGTCAATGATTACCCCGGCTTTGTAGCCAACCGGATTTTGTTGCCCATGATCAATGAAGCCATTCACACCCTGCATGAAGGAGTGGCTGGCGTGGAGGAAATCGACACGGTGATGAAACTGGGCATGGCCCATCCCATGGGGCCCCTGCAACTGGCTGATTTCATCGGACTGGATGTATGCCTTTCCATTCTGAAAGTGATGCAAGATGGGCTGGGTGACCAGCGGTTTGCACCCTGTCCCTTGCTGGTAAATATGGTTACGGCCGGGCACCTGGGCGTAAAAACCGGTATGGGATTCTATGATTACAGCAATGGCGTGAAAGAAGCCAAAGTGGCTGCCCGGTTTGCCTGATATTACATCCGTTCCGGCACTTCTATGCCGAGCAGTTGCATTGCCCTTTCGATGTAGCGGGCGGTGGTGCTTGAAAGCATCAACCGGAAATCCCGGATACTTTCTTTTTCAGCATTGAGGATGCTTCTTTCCTGGTAGAAACGGTTATATCCTTTCGCCAGGTTCAGCGTCCATTGAGCCAAAGCGGACGGATCATAAAGGTCAGCCGACTCCCGGATGGCTTCTTCGAAACGGTCGAGGTGGCGGATAATGTCTTTTTCTTCTTTCGTCAGCGGAACCCGGTTTTCCGGCCAGCGGTTTCCAATGCCCTGCGCGGTGGCTTTGCGCAGCACGGAACGAATCCGGGCATAGGTATACTGAATAAACGGCCCGGTGTCTCCGTGAAATTCAATGCTTTCCTCGGGGTTGAACAGGATGCGTTTTTTGGGGTTAACCCGGAGGAGGTAATACTTCAGGGCTCCCAATCCAAGAATATGGTAGAGTGCCCGGGCTTCCTCTTCCGAGAATCCTTCAATCTTGCCCAGGGCAAGGGTGTGTTCCCGGGCGGTGTCTTCCATAGCGGCTATCAGGTCATCGGCATCCACGGTGGTGCCTTCGCGGGATTTCATTTTTCCGCTTGGCAGATCTACCATGCCGTAGGAGAGATGGTAAATCCCATCCGCAAAGGGTTTCCCAAGCTTTTGCAGGGTCCCTTTCAGCACCTGAAAATGATAGTTCTGCTCATCGGCCACCACGTAAATCGACCGGTCCATGTGGAAGTCTTCATACCGTGCCTGGGCGGTTCCAAGGTCCTGTGTCAGGTAAACCGAAGTGCCGTCTTTCCGAAGCAGGATCTTTTCATCCAGGCCCATGTCAGACAGGTCAACCCAGACTGAACCGTCTTCCTTGCGATAGAAAACGCCTTTTTCCAGGCCTTCTTCTACCAGTTTCTTGCCGCTTAAATAATGCTCTGACTCATAATAGGCCTTCTCGAAAACAATGCCCAGTTTCCGGTAGGTTTCCTCAAAACCTTCATAAACCCAGCTATTCATTTGCTTCCACAGCTCGAGCGTTTCGGGGTCGTTGGCTTCCCATTTGCGAAGCATATCCTGAGCTTCCAGGTATATCGGGGCCTTCTCCCGCGCTTCCTCTTCCGGCATGCCTGAAGCCATCAGCTCGTGCACTTCCTGCCGGAAGATCCGGTCGTATTCAACATAGTATTCCCCGATAAAATGGTCTCCTTTGATGCCGGTGCTTTCCGGGGTTTTCCCGTTTCCGCTTCTCAGCCACGCCACCATGGATTTGCAAATGGCAATACCCCGGTCGTTGTATATGTTCACCCGGTGCACATCAAATCCTGCCGCTTCAAGGATGTTTGATACCGAGGATCCGATGACCATATTGCGGATGTGCCCGAGATGCAGGGGCTTGTTGGTATTGGGGCCGCAAAATTCCACTACGGCTACCTGGTTGTTGGATGGCAGTTGGCCCGGTGGCTGCTGTACTGCAGATTGCTTTAAAACTTCAGCCCATTCCTCATCAGCTATCGTGCAATTAACGAACCCTTTTACCACATTGAAACTATCCAGGCCCTGTAAATGCTCCTGTAAATATTGCCCGATTTCACGGGCCGTTTCCTCGGGTGATTTCCGGCTGAACCGGGTAAAAGGAAAAACCACTACCGAATAGTCGCCTTCAAATTCTTTACGGGTAAGGTTGACCGTTATCTGGTCAGAATCGGTATTTTTACCGTACAGGGATTTTACAGCTTCAGCAGTAGCCTGGCGTAAAGCATTTTCTATCAACGACATTCCTTGGTTTTTCAGGGGCACAAATTTAGGTCATTTCAGGCACACCCCAATAAAAAAAGCCCCGGGTTGCCCCGGGGCCTGGCAGATCGCAGTCCGATAGGTAAGATTATTTAATCTTGATTTCACGGACAGGCTTTGCTTTGGCTTCCTCTTTCTTTGGCAATTCAATGGCCAGCACACCGTTTTTGTACGAAGCGCTCAGCTTGTCGGTGTCAACCATTTCCGGAATGCTGAAGGAACGTTTAAAGCTCCAGTAATTAAACTCCCTGCGCGTATATTTATCCGCGCTGTTCTCCTGATCATTTTCTTTCTTCCCTTCAATAGTCAGCATGTCGTTGTTGAGGTCAATGTGAATATCTTTTTTGTCCATTCCCGGTACCGCCATTTCCAGTACCCAGGCATCATCCTCTTCGCGGATATTTACAGCAGGGACCGTTGCATTCCAAAGGTCATCGCCAAAGAAACGCGGAAAGGCTGTTTGAAAAAATGTATCAAACAAATCGGGTAAAACCGGACTTTGATGTTTGAATTTTACCAGCGTCATAGCTCAAAAGTTTTTTGGGTTAAACCATAAATTTCTGTCAACCACCTGGCATTAGTCAAATGGCGTTCCAATCCCGTTTCCGGGGCGATTTCGCTATAAAACCAGACATAATGACATTTTTTTGCAAAAAAAGACTGACAATACGGCACCTCTTATGCTGATTCGGAAGTCATGATTTCAGCATCTGACGGATGCGCAGCACCTGCCAGAACATGCTGATACTGTCGCGGAAGAGTTTGATGCGGGTGCCCGGGTCAGCGAGATAAGTTACAGGCAGCGGTTCGATGGGGATTGCGTCCAGCCTGGCGCGGTACAGGATTTCCACGTCATGCGCCCAGCCGTAAGTCCGGAGCCGGCTGAAAAGATCCCGGGCGGCAGCGGCCGGGTACAGTTTGAAACCGCATTGTGTGTCGCGTACCTTCAGCGGAGTGAGCCAGCGGATGATCCGGTTAAAGACCCTGCCGGCCAAGCGCCTCTGTCCCGGATCGCTTACGGTTGAACGGGGATGCTCCCGGGAGCCGATGTAAATGGTTTCCGGGCTGAATGATCCGCCTGCCAGCTTTATCCATTCGAGCAGGGTAACCGGTGGGGTGGACATGTCTGCATCGAGGGTCAGCACATAATCCCCGGTCGCGTGAGCGATGCCGGTTTTGAGCGCGTATCCTTTGCCCCGGTTAGGCTGGTAGGATACAATATGGATGGGCATGTGTTTCCGCAGTTCTGCCAGGGCCGGGTCGGCTTCCAGCAGTCTGGCTGTATTGTCCCGGCTGCCATCATCCACGATAATAGCCTCCCAGGGGCCGGGCCACTGCTGCTGCCAGGCTGTTAATCCGTTCACCAGCAGGTGAATCCGGTGCGATTCGTTGTAACAGGGAATCACCAGGCTGATGCGGTGCGATTGGGCAAACCCGGTTATGTCGGTTGATTCGGCCATTGACGGGTTAAAGATAGCAAGCCTGTTCAGGAAAGCACAGAACGGTTTCCCAGTTCTATGACTTTCAGATCCGCGACCCGGCCATCAGCGATTTCTATTTTGACCAGGGTGCGCACCTTGTGAAACCCGTTGCGCCCGGCAGCTCCCGGGTTAATGTGCAACAGGCTCCGCTTCGAATCCGGCATTACTTTCAGGATGTGCGAATGGCCGCAGACGAATAGTCCCGGACGCTTCTCATCCAGTAATTTCCGGACACGCGGCACATAGCGGCCCGGGTACCCGCCAATGTGCGTCATAAAAACCCGGAGGCCTTCCGTCCCGAACCACAAATCTTCTGTGAACAGGGACCGGATATCCCGGCCGTCAATATTGCCATACACTCCCCGCAGAGGCGCCAGCTGCTGTAATTGCCGGGCCACTTCCGCGTTTCCGAAATCCCCGGCATGCCAGATTTCATCGCAATCTGATAAGTGCTTCAGGATGCGTTCATCGAGGTAACCATGCGTGTCAGAAATGATACCCGCTCGGATCATAAACGGCTTTTAATGTAATGGAGAATTGCTTCATGGTTTTCCGGTGCGAACCATCTAATATTGGAGTCTTTCCGGAACCAGGTTAGCTGCCGCTTGGCGTACCTGCGGGTATTTTTTTTAATAGCCTCCACGGCTTCTTCCAGGGTGATTTCGTTCTGCAGATACGCGATCAGTTCCTTATAGCCCACCGAATCGAGGGCCGGGAGATGACGGCAGGGCAGCAGGTTTCGGACTTCATCAAGGAGCCCGTCTTCCATCATCCGGTCTACCCGTTGGTTGATGCGCTGATAGAGTTCAGCCCGGTCCAATGTGAGGCCGATTTTGATAGTCCGGAAAGGCCTGGGCTTTGGCTTCCCAGTCCGGAAAGAAGAATACGGCCGGCCGGTGATACGGATAACTTCCAGGGCGCGGATTACCCGGTGGGGATTGTTCCGGTCAATCTTCCGGTAGTGTTCCGGGTCTTTTTCTGCCAGTTCCTTCAGCAAAACGTCAAGACCCTGATTCCGGAATTTTTCCGTCAGGCTTTCCCGGATTCCCGGATTAGCAGGCGGCAAAGCATCAAATCCTTCGCAGAGGGCTTTCAAATACAATCCTGATCCGCCCACTACGATCTGTACCGGGTTTTTAGGGAAAAGTCCTTTCAGGCATTGCAGGGCATCCCTGGCAAATTGACCTGCCGTGTATTCTTCCCGGATACTTAAATTATTGATAAAATGGTGGGGTACAGCCTCCAGCATTTCAGGGGGCGGTTTGGCGGTACCGATATTCATTTCCCGGTAAAACTGCCGCGAATCGGCTGAGAGGATTTCACATTGAAACTGAAGGGCAAGGTGAAGGGCCAGATCGCTTTTACCTGAAGCCGTTGGACCGGCAATTACGATCAGCGTATTCATTAGAAAGGAAAGTTACTGTGCAAAATCTTCCATCTCCTCTTCTCCGAGGTCCAGCTCCTCAAAGTCTTCCCCGAATTCTTCCTTGGGGTCCACATATTCATATTCCCCTTCGAAGAAGGATTCATTCAGCATAGGTTTGGCTTCCATCAGGGTTCGTCCGGAAGAGTCGATCCAGTGGGGATAGGAACGGCCAGGTTCTTTTCGCTGGTTTAATTCGAAAGGTTGGAGATGGAAAATCCAATGGTAATACTTGGTGTTGCATTCATAAATCAGCCGGTCGTCCAGGCTTTTAAACAATTTTTTCATTAGCGTATCCCGCATCGACAAGTCATTCTCTTCTTTGTTGGGGTTGTTCAGCACAATTCTTTGCAGACGCCTGCCTTCCTTGTCACAGATGTAGAAAAAGAAGGTTTTGATCATGGTCAGGTGAAAGGCTTTCATTAAGCCGTGATGAAGGTCGATGCATGACTGCTCCTTTGCCACATAAATTTGTTTATGCACCGAAGGGTCTTCTTCAAACCAGGCTTTTAAGGCAACAACGGTCATGGGCTATACCTTTGCCTGTCCAAAATACTACTTTTTTGCTTTCCGAACCACTGTGAGGCCCAGTTCCCTGCCTTTTTTTATCATGAATTGATATGCCTCTTCAAAATTATTTGAGATTTCCCCGTCCAGGATGGCTTCCCGTATGGCATTTTTAATAATGCCTACTTCCGAACCGGGCCTGATGCCGAATGTTTCCATGATTATTTTCCCGTTGACGGGGGGCTGCCAGTTCCTGATCCGGTCTTTCTCTTCCACTTCTTTGGCCTTCTGCCGCACTTTTTCAAAATTGGCGAGGTACTGCTTCACCTTTTGCTTGTTTTTGGAAGTAATGTCCGCGCGGCATAACAGCATCAGATCATCGATGTCATCGCCCGCATCAAACAGCAGGCGCCTGATAGCCGAATCCGTTACCTGCTCGCCCACCAGGCTGATAGGCCGCAGATGAAGCAAAACGAGTTTCTGTACATATCGCATGGATTCATTCATCGGCAGCCGCATTTTACGGAATATTTCGGGTACCATGCGCGCGCCTATGGCATCGTGTCCGTGAAAGGTCCAGCCCGTTTCGGGGTGAAACTTTTTGGATGCCGGCTTGCCTATGTCATGCAATATAGCTGCCCAGCGCAGCCATAAGTTATCCGTGCGTTTAGCCACATTGTCCAGCACCTGCAAGGTGTGAAAGAAATTGTCCTTATGCGCTTTGTCATCCACTTTTTCAACCCCTTTCAGCTGGCATAATTCAGGAAAGACCAAAGCCAGGAGCCCTGTTTCCTCCAGCAGCCTGAACCCGATGGAAGGTTTGCCCGCCAGGATGATTTTGTTCAGTTCCTCGGTAATGCGTTCCGTGGAAATGATGTGTATCCGCTCCTTGGTGTGGGCAATGGCCTCCAGGGTTTTCTTTTCTATAGTGAACCCCAGTTGTGTGGCAAAACGGATAGCCCGCATCATGCGAAGCGGGTCATCGGAAAAAGTTATGACCGGGTCAAGCGGGGTGCGGATGATGCGTTTCTCCAGGTCATCCAGGCCATGAAAAGGATCAATTAACCGGCCTTTATCCTCCGTGTTGAGACTGATGGCCAGGGCATTAATGGTGAAATCCCTTCTGTTCAGGTCATCTTCCAGGGTGCCGTCTTCAATCAAAGGTTTACGCGATTCCAGGCGGTAGCTTTCCTTGCGGGCGCCCACAAATTCCAGGTGATAGGAGCCGAAACGGATATTGGCAGTTCCGAAATTTTTAAAAATGTGCATGCCGGAATGTCCTTCCAGTTCTTTGGCCAACAGTTTGGCAAGGCGGATGCCGGAACCGGCCCCCAGGCACACAAAGTCGATATCCCTGGAAGGGCGCTGCAGCAGCAAGTCACGCACATATCCCCCAATCAGGTACACCGGTATCTTTTCGCGGTTGGCCAGGTGGGTGATTTCACCGATCAGCCGCGATTCCTCTTCCGGTAAATTATGGAGCAGGTCTTTGTTCATGGTGTCTGACAAAATTAACGTATTCCATTCAGGCGGGCGAGCGGAAGGAATGCCATCGGCATTTTTCACGGAAATGTAAAGAATCTGTCATGTCGATAAGTTTTTTTTAGGGTCAAAGGCGCAGAAAACCTGTATTCCTTGAGAATGTAAACATATGGTAACCAGATAAGAACAGATTTTTTACTGGGGAAAGACCTTGTTTTAAGCAGGTAATTCTTTCAAAAAAATGGTTTGTCTTGGTAAAGGGCTGAAATTACTTTTACCCTCGGGGAAATTCAGGCTCCGGAATTACGGAAAAGCGCTGGGTTTTAACGTTACTCGCTTATTATGATTGGGTTTTTATTTCCTCCGTTTTGACATCTTGAAAGCTTGTTTTGGATGCCGCTTGTATAACCTGGGGTAGGGTCTCCCCACCGGCATCCGGCCATAACAGGCAATTTGATCAAAAAACCCTCCGGCTGGAGGGTTTTTTTGCATAACGGGCATTGTGCCGAAGGTGGGATTCGAACCCACACGGCCTCACGGCCACACGCCCCTGAAACGTGCGTGTCTACCAGTTTCACCACTTCGGCATATCATCATGCAATCTCTTAAAGAACGGGGTCACAAAGTTAGGGGATAATTTAGTTATAGAAAAGCCTCTCCTACACCGGCACCCCAAATTCCCTCAAAGCCTTGTTGAGGCTGGTTTTTTTGTCGGTCGATTCCTTGCGCTGGCCGATGATCAGGGCGGCCTGCACCTGGAAGGTACCGGCCGGGTATTCCCGGGAGTAACTGCCGGGAATCACCACCGAGCGGGACGGGACAACCCCCTGGTAGTATTTAGGTTCCGGCCCGGTTACGTCAATGATCTTGGTGGATTGGGTGAGCACCACGTTGGCACCGAGTACGGCTTCCTTTTCCACGCGCACGCCTTCGACCACGATGGAGCGCGAGCCGATAAAGCAATTGTCTTCGATAATAACCGGTGCGGCCTGAACCGGTTCCAGCACGCCCCCGATACCGACCCCTCCGCTCAGGTGCACGTTTTTCCCGATTTGCGCGCAGGAACCCACGGTTGCCCAGGTGTCCACGAGAGTGCCGCTACCCACCCGGGCACCGATATTCACGTAAGACGGCATCATGATCACACCGGGTTCGAGGTAAGCGCCATAGCGGGCAATGGCGTGCGGCACCACGCGCACCCCGGTTTCGGCAAAATCTTTTTTCAGCGGTATTTTATCGTGGAACACGAACGGCCCGGCTTCCATGACCCGCATCTCCATGACCGGGAAATACAGGATGACGGCTTTTTTGACCCATTGGTTCACCGTCCAGCCATCAGGCCCGGGTTCGGCCACCCGGATTTTTCCCTTGTCCAGCCATTCAATGACCTGCCGGATGGCCTGGCGGGTTTCTTCTTCCCGGAGAAGGTCCCGGTTGTCCCAGGCCGATTCAATGATTTTGCGTACCGCTTCCATTGAATTTGCTCAATGATTCTTTAAGTTGTTTCCTGAACCGTTTATACACGCGTTTATCCATCCACCGCGGGGCCCATTTCTGGAAAAAGACGGTGGCTTTTCCCAGGGGAGTTAGCACCATGGTGCGTTTTTTCAGCCACACGCCCCTGACCAGGCGCTGGGCCACGCTTTCCGGGGTAACCAGCTTGTTTTCGTTCATATCGGATTTGCCGTGGCTCTGGCCCAGCGCGTTCAGGGCCGCCCTCCGGATGTTGGTGTTGGTATAGCTCGGGCAAATAATCAGGACGTGCAGTTTATCCTCCAGGTATTCAATCCGCAGGGTTTCCAGGAAACCGTGCAGCGCGTATTTTGAGGAAGAATAACCAATCCGCCCGGGCAGGCCCACAAAGCCGGCTATGGAGGTAACTCCCACCACGGAGCCTTGTTGTTTCAGTATCCAGGGCAGGGCATACTTGGTGCAATACACCGCGCCCCAGAAGTTGACATCCATCACGCTGCGCAACACGCTGAGGTGCATATTCCTGAACAGGGCGCGCATGGAAATGCCGGCATTGTTCACCAGGATATCAATTTTGCCATAGGCTTTGATGGTTTCATCGACCAGGTGGCGGCAGGCTTCTTCCTGTGTTACGTCCGTGCAAACCACCATGCCCGGGGTTTTCAGGGAACGCAACACCTCATTCAGCTTTTCTTCGGTTCTGGCGGCCAGTACCACAGTGGCGCCCAGCTCGCTGAATCGCCTGGCCGTGGCCGCGCCTATCCCGCTGGAGGCACCGGTTACGATAACCACTTTTCCCGTAAAGTCCATAAAAATCAGCTTTCAGGTTTCCATTTAATCGTGCAGCCTACAGCGGGTGTCTCCCGAATTTTCGGGGTTTCTCCCTTCAGCAGCGCATCAATCGCGCTACGAAGGTAGGGATGTTTGATGTTATTTTCGTATTCCCAGTGGTCGTCAATGGCTCCGTGGTATTGCAACTGGCGGTTTTGGTCAAAAAGGAAGACTTCCGGTGTCCGGCCGGCACTGTACTGCCGGGCAACGTCCTGCGATTCATCGCCCAGGTACAGCCCTCCGAGGCCCATGGCTGCCGCCATGGCCGGCATCCTCGAAAAAGCATCTTCGGGGTAACGCTCCGCATCGTTCGGATTAATGGCGAGTATAGCCAGCTCTTGCATGGTGTATGATTCCCGCAAGGATCGAATCCGGCCGGTATAAGCACGGGCATACGGGCAATGGTTGCAGGTAAAAATCACCACCAACAATTTCGAGTCCCCGAAATCACCCGTAGAATGGGTTTTACCGTCCACCCCCGGAAGGGAAAAGCGGATCAAAGGGTCTCCGGTTTTCATTATCAGGCTTTTGCTGCTGTCTAAAAACCTAAAAATAACAGGAATCGGCAAATATCCGGTTTGTGTAACAATTCGGACATTTTCAGGTAAGAGAATTCAAAACCGGCCCGGTTCATTAATTGTTTCATTAATTTTACTGCATCAGCCTGATTGATTATGCCGTTGCCACGATCCAAAATCTGGTTATTTATCCTGTTGCTGCTGGGTATATCCTTGCTCGGTTCCTGCAAGAAAAATCCCAAAAGGGCCTGGTGGGACACGGACATTATGATTCCGCTGCTGAATGGCGACCTGACTATTTCCAATGTGGCAGGCGATTCGCTGATTGCCACGGGCGATAACCAGGTATTGCATTTTGTCTATAAAAACGTTTTGTATGCCCTGAACCTGCAGGATGATATTCATATTCCGGATACCAGTGTCACGGAAGTGATTTCCCTGGACAGTATCCGGATCGACAACCGGGAATTCGATTACATCCTTACCCTGGGGCAGCTGGCCCGGGCCGACCAGAGCGGTTTTGGCACCCTGATCCTTTCGCTGCATGGCTTTACCGCGCCCATACCCTCTGTCAACAACCTGACGGCCAATGACATTGACGTGGACGCCACCAGTATTTTCGAAAACGCGTTGATCGATTCAGGATACCTGGACATTACGATCACCAATGGGTTTCCCGTACCCATTACCGATGTACAGTTCCAGTTGCGGAACGCAGGCAACGGGCAGCTTGTCATTACAGATACCTTCGCTTACCTGGCGCCCGGTTCCCAGGAAACCCATAGCTATAACCTGGCCGGCAAATGGCTGGACGGACATCTGAAAGCGGATTTATTGAACCTGAATTCTCCGGGGAGCAGCGGAAACCCCGTGCTGATCGATACCAATGACGCTATCACCATGCATTTCAGGGCCCACGACCTGCGCCTGAAGGAAGCCACGGCCATTTTCCCGGCCCAGAACCTGATCGACCTTTCCAATGAAGTGGAATATTTTATGAACGGGCCGGAATTCACCCAAATGAAAATACGGTCCGGCCGGCTGGTTATCAGCGCGATCAATACCATTGAAGACAGTCTGCGGCTACATTATTCCATACCGGAAGCCAAAAACCCGGCCGGCCAGATCGTGGATATTTACAGCACCGTAGCCCCGGCTCCGCCCGGAGGCAGTGCCACGATCCAGGATGAATTTGACTTGTCCGGGTATACCATTCAATTGACCGGGAAAAACCACAACAAGGTCAACACCTTTTACAATACCTTCACCGCGAGGATCGATTCCACCGGCAAGCTGATCCATCTTTCGCTGGACGACAGCGTGTTTGTGATTTATGGGCTCGTGGATATTGTGCCGGAATATGTGAAAGGCTACCTTGGGCAGCATACTTATAATATCGGGCCGGACAAAACCTCGTTCGACCTGTTCAAGCGGATTTATGGCGGCTCTTTCTCCCTGGACCAGGTAAGCCTTGATTTTGTGGTAACGAATTTTATGGGAGCCGAAGGGTCCCTGACAGTCAATATGCTGGAAGCCACCAACAAGTCCGGAAATGTGCTGCCGCTGAACGCGCCTTTCATCGGCCAGCCGGTTAACCTGGTGCGGGCTTTTGAGAATCCGAACATGGCCGGTATCAGCCGCCTGCACCTGGACGATCAGAATTCCAACATCAAAGACCTCATTGAGCACATGCCCGACTGGTTGACCTACCAGATCGACCTGGACATTAACCCACAGGGCAATGCTTTCAATTACCAGGATTTTGCCCATTACGGCAAGGTGCTGGAAGCAGCCATGGAAATGGATATCCCCATTGAAGTGCAGGCCAGCAGCCTTTTGTTTGCCGATACCGCGAATTTCAGCCTGGATGTCAATAACCTGAACCGGATCAAATCCGGAACGTTCTCGCTGGTGACCCAAAACGGGTTCCCGCTGTCGGCATCGGTACAGGTGTACTTCCTGGATGAAGCCTATTCGGTGATTGACAGCTTGTTTGACCAAGAAGCGGTAATTCATTCGGCAGAGCTGGACCCGGCTACCTGCAATAGCATGTCATCCGTTGAAGATATTTTGAAAGTTTCCTTTGACCGGGACCGGCTGAACCGCCTGAAAGAAGCACGGAAATCGGTTGTAATGGTACGGTTTTCCACCCCGTCCCAGTCTCCGTGCAGCGGACCGGTGAAGTTTTACAGTGATTATCTGTTGCACTATAATTTATCTGTCAGATTGCAGGTTACGCTGGATGAGAATTTATAAGCATGATTGCCTGAAATGTGCCGGGGCCGGGAAAGGGTATCTTGCCGGTCTTTTCTGCCTCTTTGCCGTGGTGGCCCGCGCGCAGGATTTTCCCACGGTGACGAATCAGTATATGCTGCCTTCCCAATTCCCGGGATCATTGGTCCATTTGACCGATCCCTGGCTGAATAACGCCAGTATTGTTTATGAACTGGATTATGGTTCCACGGTCATTGACCAGGCTTTTGCCCGCAATTTTTTCCGGAACCGTTTCATTACCGAAAGCGACAAACAGCGGGTTGACCAGCGCCTTGGCGCGGTGAACCGCCTGGGTTATACCTCCCGGGCAGGTATCGGGTTATCCAGGCTCGGAGTTGACAAGCGCGGGGAATTTTTCCGCTGGCAGCTTTTTGCCGGGAGTTACCGGGTGCTGGGCGCGCGGTTCCCATCTGACGCGTTCCGGTTAACTTTTTTCGGCAACAGCATGTTTGAGGGGGATACGGCTTATTTTGGCGGTTTCCGGTTCTTGGATATGCAATACAAGAAGCTGGAAATTTCCTACCAGTGGTTACGGCAGGAAGCTTCCGCCCGCTCTGCTTTTACCGCGTCTTTTGCCCTGCTGCACGGAAGCCAGCTGACTACCATGAATATGAAGCGGGGGACATTGTATACCGCTGCGAACGGGATTTCCCTCGACCTGGATTGGTCCGGGCAGGTGGTCCTGTCCGATACGGCCTGGGCGGGCAATGGGGCTATCCGGGGCATCGGGCCGGCTTTGGGTTTCGGCTTTGACCGTAAAAGCGACCGCAGCGAGTGGCATGTTTTGATCAGTGATCTGGGTTTTATCCGATGGTCAGCCAAAAGCCTGCAATACAGTGCTGATACCAGCGTATCCTGGAGCGGCCTGTTGGTAAACAATCCCTTTGCCGAAGGCGCCCTGAACCCCTCGGCTTACGTCATGGACAGCCTGTTGGTGTACGCGGGCGCGCATTCGATTCAAAAGCCCTATTACAACCTGGTTCCTTTCCGGGCGGAAGGGTCTTTTTCATGGTTCCTGAACCCAAAGCAAAAATTTACGCTCGGAGCCCGTTACCTTTACATCGCGGGCTATATTCCATTGGTTTACCTGAACTGGTCCCTTTCCGCGGCCAACGGGACAATCCTGCTGGAACCCGGAATCAGTTATGGAGGTTTCCGGGGAGTTGATGCCGGGCTGCGGGTTTTGTGGACCGATAATAACCGTTTCTTTATATCTGCCGGCACCCGGTCACTGCTTAGTTTCCTGGCGCCAGCCGCCTTGCGGGCCGGCAATGTTTACGCAGGGTTTTCCTATGCCTTTTAGCGAACCTGAATGATTGGTTTGATTGCATTATGTTTGTGAATCCCCCGGGAATATGGATCGGTTTGACATAGCCATAGTGGGAGCCGGGCCGGCCGGTATGGCAGCTGCTCTTGCCCTGAGCCGTCAGGGATTGGAATGTGTCCTGATTGAGCGAAGCCGGTTCCCGAGAGACAAGATCTGCGGGGACGCTTTAAGCGGGAAAGTGGTTGATACATTGAACCGGATTGATCCCCGTCTTGTCCGTGAATTGCAGTCCATGCCCAAGGCTTTGCCTTCCTGGGGCATTACCTTTTTCTCCACTGGTGGAACCGCCCTCCGGCTTCCCTTTCTACCGGAAGGGGAAAAACCAGCTCAGGCCCCCGGGTTTATTTGCAAGCGTTATGATTTTGACTATTTCCTGTACCGGGAGGTTACCGGCTCGCCTTTGGTGGAAAGGAGAGAAGGATTCCTGGCCGGCCACTATGAAAAAACCCCGGATGGCTGGATTGTTTCCGACACCGGATCGGGCCGGAGCCTGGTGGCTCGTTTGTTGATCATAGCCGATGGGGCACAATCGGTTTTTGCCCGGAAAATGGCGGGCATTCGCATGATCAGGAAACATCATTGTGCCGGGGTGCGGGCTTATTACCGGGGCGTTAGCGGATTGGATTCGGAAGGATTTATCGAACTGCATTTTTTGCGGGAATTATTGCCCGGCTATTTATGGATATTTCCGCTGCCGGACGGACTGGCCAATGTCGGCCTGGGGTTGCGGAGTGATGTGGCTTCCCGCAGGCCGGTAGCGCTTCGCCAATGGCTTCCGGAGCTGATCCGGAAATATCCGCGCCTTGCCGGGCGTTTCGAACAGGCTGAACTCATAGACCCTCCTGCCGGCTATGGCCTGCCGCTCGGCAGCCGGAAGTTACCGGTCAGCGGGGAGGGATACCTGCTAACCGGGGATGCCGCTTCTCTGATCGACCCATTTACCGGGGAAGGCATTGGCAATGCCATGGTAAGCGGTGCGCTGGCCGCGGAAATAGCGCAAAAGGCAATCAGTCAGGGAGATTATTCCGCGCATTTTCTGAAACAGTATGATGAGCAACTGTATCAGCGGCTTTGGAGGGAGCTCCGGTTGAGCCGGATTATGCAGCAACTTATCCGAAAACCCTGGCTCCTTGACTTCCTGATTCGCCAGGCTGCCAGGTCAGAAACACTCCGGCAGGCTTTTATCGGTATGTTTGAAAACCTGGATCAGCGGAATCAGTTGAAAAACCCGCTTTTTTATCTTCGTGTCCTTGCAAGAAAATAAGACTTGAAACTCCAATATTTACAACCTGATTTATTAATTTTGGCGCAAAACGATTCGTTATGAAAAAAGTATGGGTGTTATTTGCAGTAACAAGCCTGATTTTTGCTTGCAATCAGGAAAACGGTGAAAAGGAAAACGATGCACAGCCTGCTGATTCCACCGCTATGGTAACCGATTCACAGGAGGTGGAGATTGTGGCAGCCGATACGCTGCCTTCTACCGGTAATTTCGGTGCTGAAATCACCCCTGACGGAGCCATGACCATGGAGGAACTCGAAACCACCATGGAAGGTCATGACAGCCTCGTGGTGAAGGTAACCGGCACGGTAAGCGCTGTTTGCCAGAAAAAGGGTTGCTGGCTGACCATCGATCGGCCAAACGGAGAGGCTATGCGGGTCAGGTTTAAGGATTACGGCTTTTTTGTTCCGAAAGACTGTCCCGGGAAAACAGCCATCCTTCAGGGTGTGGCAAAACGGGTGATTACTTCGGTAGAAGAGCTGAAACATTATGCCAAGGACCAAGGTAAATCCGAGGAGGAAATTGCCACCATCACCGAACCGGAAGAAAGCCTTGAATTCATTGCAGAAGGTGTAATTATCATGTAGACGGGAACAACAGGTCGTTTGTTCTGAATTCCTCTTATGGGTACTTTTGAAAAGCTGAGCGGGCTTTCTATCTTTGCACTGCTTTTTTTATAAAAGCAATGACTCAGTAGCTCAGCAGGTAGAGCAACGGCCTTTTAAGCCGTGGGCCCTGGGTTCGAATCCCAGCTGAGTCACGGCTTAACCGGCTTTCAGCCGGTTTTTCTTACTAAGCCCAGGTGGTGGAACTGGTAGACACGCTACTTTGAGGGGGTAGTGGCCGCAAGGCCGTGCAGGTTCGACTCCTGTCCTGGGCACTATAGGTTACCCGTGGCTGTTCCGGGTTTTTTATATTGGGAAACCTAAATACTTACCCCCGGCCATTTCTTTTTCAGTATGCTGTAAATCACTACATCTGTGTAGCCGGTTTCAAGTGCCTGCATTTCCCGGGCTATCCCTTCCATGGTGAATCCCAGGCGGACCGGGATGGCGCGGCTCCGGAAATTCCGCGTGGCGCACCGGATTTCAGTCCGGTTCATACCCAGCTCATACAAAGCGTAATCCACCATGACTTTGCAGGCACGGGTCATGATGCCGTACCCCTGGTATTGCCGGCCCAGCCAGTAGCCGATCGTGCACCGCTTGTTTTTTGAATCGATGACTGAAAAGCCAATGATACCCGCGGCCTTGCCGCTGTAAACAATAACCACTGAAAACGGATTTCCCTCTTGCCAGTTGTTATAACATTGTTTGAGAAAGGAAACGGTATCAGCCGGTTTCTTTACAGAATTCACCCACGGAAGCCAGGGTTCCAGGTATTTTCTTCCCGAATCGATTAATTGGAAAATCTCCCGGGCAAACCGCGCTTCCTGCAGGAAAAGCAGCAATTCATCATCAACCTGAATTTCAAATTTCGGGGCCAAAGGGGTATTTTTTTACTGATTAATCAGGTTTCGGAAACCGGTTTGATCATCCAGGCTAATATCAATCCCACAAGGGTCCAGCCAATTATAAGATCAGCCAGCATTACGAGGCTGTAATCCCATGGTTGATATAACCAAATGGAGTTCAGGGCACTGCTTCCTAACCATGCGAACACGCTGAAGGCGATTACAAAACCAACTCGCTGAAAATACCTGGGCCAGGCACTTAGGGTTCGATTCAGAATATATGCTACGAGCAATACCATTAAAAAGTTAATAATGATCCCCCAGACAAATGGTAAAGGATTGTACGGATCTGCTCCTTCTTTCATTATGGAAATTGTCAATAAGGGACCGGCTTTGTGTTGTGCTACCCAGGCATTCATTGCTTCACCACCGGATTCCGCTGGCATGGGTGGATAATAATAAACCCCGGTGGATGGAAGATTCACGGTTAGTTCTTTGATAACTTCCGTATCTCCCGGGTAACTGCTTAATGTAGACTCATGCA
The DNA here is from genome assembly GCA_964422925.1 of uncultured Chitinophagales bacterium. Classification (GTDB taxonomy): domain Bacteria; phylum Bacteroidota; class Bacteroidia; order Chitinophagales; family S012-47; genus CAYRDC01. The sequence goes on from CAYRDC010000021.1 coordinate 18,018, forward strand.
ACATTACGACTGTCCAGGCTATGAATTGCCAGACAAACAATGCCACCATACCCAGCAGGGTGGCCAGGATTAGTTTTTTCATTAGTATCAGGTTTTGGTGAAAGAGAGGTAAGATAAAGAATTTCGGGGTTTTGCCCCCTTTGCTCAGTAGGAAAGCCCGGTAACAGACAGTATCAAGCCTGACTGGCCTATGATCAAGAGTTGGGTTGAATCTACAATCAGGCCCTGGTAAAAGTTGGTAGAAATCCCCGTGTTGACCGTTTGCCATGGTTGGTTCCCGGCCAGCCGGTAATGAAACCGGCCTTTACTGGCAGTGATGAGTGCTATGGTATCCTTCTGATCAATTGACCATAGAAATCCCGGCTTATCTAATTGGATATTCTTTTCGGGCAGAATAAGGCTTACCCCGCGTCCGCCATTCCAGGAAAATTTACCGCCAAAGCCGGCAACGTTTTGGTCCCCTGCTCTCAGGTCATGCAGCAGAAAACGGGTGCGTGGGCCCCATTTTTTCCATTTTCCCTGTTTTCGATGAAATATCTGTGTGCCAAAGGGACTGTATGTCGAGACATACAGGCCGGAAGGGGTTTCCTTCAGGCACCAGACAAACCGGCCGGGATATAACCGGCTCTTTTCCCAGTTTTGCCCGCCATCCGCAGAGTAGAAAATAAATCCACGCGGAATGGTACGCTTCCCGCGGGCTATCCGATTGGCCCCTCCGGCTATGAATATCGTGTCGTGGTGTTGAACGATGGTGTAAATTGCCCGGTGCCTTAACCCGGGAATCCGGGTTGATTCCCATTGCCCTTTGCCGGGATAGTAGCGGAATATCCATCCATATTCCCCGCCAATGAGCACCATGCTGTCCCCGATGGTCAGCATGTTCAGCAAGTTGATGTCTTTCCCTGGAAAATCGTTTACGTGCTTAACCTTACCGGTGCCTTCCAGTTCAAGCAGCGCTCCGTTTTCCCCGCAGGCCAGGAAATGGTTTTCATCGATCCGGACTATGTCGTACAATGAAGAATCCGGCCACACCGGTTCCTGGAGAATAGTTACCTGCTGCCCGCTGACACGGAAACAGCTCAGGGTCCAAAATAAGCCGGACAGGAGAGGGAAAATGGCCGATCGAACAATTCTATTCATGCAGGGTAACCTTTGTCATAGTTCCGGAAGGGAAGAAGGCGTTTTCTGTTAATTGGTTCAACCGGTTAAGTATTGAGTCGCATAATACGCGGAAATCATTGCGATAAGCCCCCGGCAGGGGTTTGGAAGGAGGCAGTTTTTCCCGGAACGGATCCACTTGCCGGCCGTTTTTCCAGAACCGGTAGCATACATGTGGGCCGGTGGCCAGTCCGGAACTGCCCACATAGCCAATCACATCGCCCTGTTTCACTTTGCTGCCCACATGAATACCGCTGGCAAAGCGGGACATATGTAGGTACTGGGTAGAATACACGGAATTATGCCGGATTTTGATATAGCGCCCGTTGCCGGAGGTGTATCCTTTTTTTATAACCACTCCGTCTCCGGTCGCCAGGATAGAGGTGCCGTAGGGAGCGGCAAAGTCAGTGCCCAGGTGGGCCTTTCTGCGGTGCAATATCGGGTGATAGCGGCTGGTGGAATACCGGGAGGTAATCCTGGAAAACTTTAATGGCGCTTTCAGGAATGCCTTGCGCATACTGTGCCCCGAAGTGTCGAAATAATCAGAAATGCTGTCTTTTTCAAACAGGATGGCGTAATAAGGCTCACCCATATGGATCATGCACGCGGCCAGCACCCGGCTGACGCCCACTTTCTTGTCTCCGGCATATTGTTCCTCGTAAATGGCTTTGAAGGCATCGCCTTTTTGCAAATGGTAAAAATCAATGGTCCAGGCATAGATATCGGCCAGGTGTAAAGCCAGCAGGGGAGAAGCGCCCGCCTTTTCCATGCTTACCCACAGCGAATTTTCAATGGTTCCGGTTACTTCCCGGGTAATGGTCCGGACAGGTTTCCGTCCCCGGTAGACCTTTACGGTATCCGGCTTTGAGAAATCATATACAACGTAGTTAACGGCATCGATTTCATAAACAAACCAGGCAGGGATGCTGTCGGCCCGGGCTATCACGCAATACGGGGTCCCCATCCGGAAGCGCCTGACATTGAAAACCGTATCGGCCGCCTCGGCAATCTGTTGAATTTTTACACTGCTTACGCCATACCGGCTGAGAATGGCCCCCAGGTAATCATTGGCCCCGATGGTGTCATCAAAATACAACAACCCCTCTCCGGCTATCCCGTAGCGGGGAGTGACTGACGTATCCACTGCCTTAGCCGGTGGCGCCACTGTATGGCTGGATGGTTCCTTGGGCCGGCAGGCTCCAAGCAGTATGAAAAAGGTGGCAGGAAACAGTATCCGGTTGATCCAACGCATAGGTGCAAAACGAATGAAAATCCCGGACATTATTATCACGGCCGGGAAAATGACTTAATATTCCTGCGTTTTCAGCCAGTCATTGATGTACTCAGCCACCTTTGGAATAGTGTCAGGATGGAATGGCGATTCCAGGCCGGCCGCTTCGACCAATTCCAGGAAAGAACGGCTTCCGCCCAGCTTGCAAAGATTTACGTAATCGTTCCAGGCCTTTTGATGATCTTCCTGGTCCTTAATCCAGAACTGAAGCGCGCAAACACCGGCCAGGGTGTAGTCGAGGTAATAAAAGGGATTGTTGAAAATATGTGACTGCTTTTGCCAGAATCCACCGCGTTCCAGGAAGATATTGCCTTCATATTTCCGGAACGGAAGGTATTGCATTTCCAGTTGGCGCCATGTCTCATTCCGTTGGGCCGGGGTCATATCGGGATTCTCATAAACCAGGTGCTGGAAATGGTCAATGGCTACTCCGTAAGGAAGGAAATTAATGCTGGCAGCCAGATGGGTGAACAGGTATTTTTCGGTGTCATCTCCAAAAAACAAATGCATCCATGGATAGGTGAAATATTCCATGCTCATGGAATGGATTTCACAGGCCTCGTACGTTGGGTAATAATATTCCGGCACCTCCATATTCCGGCTGGTATAAATCTGAAAAGCATGGCCGGCTTCATGCGTGAAAACATCGATATCAGCTGAAGTGCCGTTAAAGTTGGAAAAAATGAAAGGAGCTTTGAAATTGGGCAGGTATTCGCAGTATCCGCCTTCTGCTTTATCTTTTTTGGAAACCAGGTCCATGAGCTCCCGGTCGGCCAGATAGCTGAAAAACTGTTCGGTTTCCGGAGACAGTTCGCTATACATTTTCCGGGCATACCGGATAACGTCCCCGGGTGTTCTGTCCAGGCGGGCATTGCCGTCCGGGTAATAAATGGCCAGGTCATAGTATTGCAATTCACTGACATTCAGCTTTCTTGTCTGGCGTTCCCGGATTTCCAATGTGATGGGTACAATATAGGTTAAGATCATATCCCGGTACCTGGCTGCCATTTCAGGAGTAAAATCTGTTCGTCCCAGCCGGTCGTAAGCGTATAAGATATAATTATTATAACCCAGTTTTACGGCCATGGAATGCCTTAAATGAACAAGCCGGTCAAATAACTGTTCAATGTCCGGAGCATTTTTTTCAAAAAACCCAAAACGCGCCTGGAAAGCTTTCCTGCGTGTTTCCCGGTCCGGGGATATTTCATAAGGGAATAATCCACTGAGCTTATGTTCCCTTCCCATAAATTGAATGCGTGCCTGGGCCAGGGTTCGTGTGTATTGGCTGGCCAAACGGTTTTCCTCCTGCATTTCTTCAATAATGGAAGGGTCGAAAACGCGAATATTTTTTGTAGCCAGGCGGATTAGCTGCTCCCCATACCTGTTGCGGATCTCTTCCAGGAAGGGGCTGTCAAGCAAAGCCTTGTAATAAGAATGTACCATCGATTCGTACAAAGGTTTTGCTTCATCATAAAAATCCTTTTCGTTCCGGTAAAAGGGATCTGCCGTATTGATGCTGTGGCGGATGGCCGCCAAAGCCATCATGCTTTCAAACTCATTCCGTAGCTCGTTGATATGATCGATATAGCTGAAGACTTCTTCAGGTCGTTGAGCATTACCCATTTTATTTACACAGGATTCAAAATCTGCGCTAAAGGAAACCAAATCAGGACGTTTATAAGAGAAGACGGAGAAGGTCTGCATACGAGGGGGGTTAATGATGTACGTCAGATTTTAGGGCGTAAAAATAAAAAATTATTTAAGCATTAATAAAATTAAAATTGCACGATACGGAAGGCTGGTAATTACAAATCCCAAACGGTCCTTCTCTTGTTGCGCATATAATTCCGTACGTTAAGCCAGAAGGCTACAAAAAGATAAAGGATGACCGGGGACCCAAAAGTAAAAAAGCTCAGGTAGATGAAATATAATCGGGTACGGTGTACGGGAATACCCATCCATTCCGCCAGGGTGGCACAGACCCCGAAGGCATTCCATTCAAGTATTTTTCTTAATCGCTTCATGGCGTTTGAGTTAGTTTAACGAATTTACGAACTCTTCAGCAAATGATGACCAAAGGCACATTCAAGGCAACGGAATGAGTCGCAATAATATTTTTTCAGTTGCAAGAAGGCCTGGGTGTCGCTGGCATGCCGGGCAGCCAGGCCCAATTGAAGCCAGGTCTTGCTGATACGGTTGTTTTCCGCAGGCATGTTTTCCAGTATTGTAAAAATTCTGTTAATAATTTCAGGGAGTTGCCGGTATTTGCCATAAGCAAACAAAACGGGCACCACTGCATTGATGATCAGTGTATGGATAAAACTTTTTCCGGGCCTGGCGCCATGCTGCACAGTGGCTTTCCCAAACCGGAAATGCGTTTTCCAGTATTCCGAAGGTGTAACCTGAAACCAGAGCTCCAGGTCAGGTACAGTTGTGCATTGCAATGCGCGGTCGAGCAAGTTACCGGATTGGCTGATGAACGCGGCCAGTTGAGCTATGCGCAGGGTAGGAAAGTTTTGTGGCCGGAGCCTGGCAAATTTCCATACGGAGGCATCAATGGGCTGCAAGCCATATTTATGACGCAAAAAAGCATACTCCTTTTTCAGCGCAGCCTCGTAATCGTCCTGTGGACGGCCTGCAAGCAATCCGCTTTGCCCGAATAGCAACGCTTCTATCTGCATCAGGTGGTCCCGGTGTTTTAACAATATTTTGACAGGCAGGGAACGGGCCAGCAGCTGGAACCCGGTATTGTTTACCGAGGTACCGTAGCGCATGGCCAGGTACTGGTAAAAGGTTTCCTCCCAGTCGTTGCCGCTTTTTTGGGTTGTTTCCAGGATTTCCTCCACGCGGTTTTCCAACCGCTCTGCCACCAGCCTTGACAACCAAAATGATGTGGTAATATCAGGCGGCAGGCTGAAAAGTCCTGCACAGGGGACCGGGTAACGTGATAAAAGCAATTGCTCGTAGCGGCTGTACAGGTTCTCATCAAACCGGCCGGCCAGTTCCAGGACCGGCAAAACCCTGCCTCCATAGGTCACGGTTTCCCGGTCATGGTGCAGCACGACATGCAGGATCGTGTTTTCGTAGGCCGGGTCTTTGTGGTGCTTATGCCTGAACCAGTCGCCCGACTGGATATGGATTTCAATATTTCCGGCCAGTTTTAGGCCGTCCCGTTCGATCATGGCATTTAAAAAATCCGGACCGGCATCCCGGTTGAGCTGTCCGGGTTTCAGGATACCAAGGGGTTTACCCGAGACATCTTTCAGAGATGTCCGGTCAAAATACTGATATTGCCACAGAAAATGTAAAAACGCTTCCTGCATATCAGATATCTGTAGCCGGCAGCAACCGGTCCATTAATTGCTGGTAATATTTGGCTTTTTCCCGGGCTGCCCGGTTGAAATCCTTTTTCCGTGAGGCATATAATATGGACCTGGAAACATTCACCAGTAAGCCGCAGAATGAGTTCATAGCCATCCGGGCCACTTCTTCCAGGCTGCCCCCCTGCGCGCCAATGCCCGGGATGAGCAGAAAATGATCAGGAGCCAGTTCCCGTACCCGCGACAGATAACCTTGCTGCGTAGCCCCGGCTACTAACATCAGATTCTCCGGGCTGCCCCAGGCCAATGCGCGTTGGATGACCTTTTCAAACAGTAATCCGCTTTCGAGTGGTTTTAGCTGGAAATCCACGCTGCCAGGGTTGCTGGTCAGGGCCAGCAGAATCGCCCACTTACCGGGATATTCAAGAAACGGCCTGACGGAATCTTCGCCCATATAAGGAGCTATCGTTATAGCATCTGCCCCGAGATATTCGAAAAAAGCCCGCGCATACTGGCGCGAGGTATTGCCGATATCCCCCCGTTTGGCATCGGCAATTATAAAATGATCCTTGCCAATGAATTTCATTGTTTCCTTCAGAACCTGCCAGCCTTCCGCGCCCATGGCTTCATAAAAAGCGGTGTTCGGCTTGTAGGCGATGCACAAATCGCGGGTCGCTTCAATGATTTCCCGGTTAAAGGCCAGAACAGCTTCAGGGCCTGACCCGAGATAAGGAGGGATTTTATTAGGATCCGGATCGAGCCCGATACAAAGAAAACTTCTTTTCGTCCGGATTTGATGGATCAGTTCCGCGCGGGTCATGCGTCAAAGTTAGCGAAGCTTTGCAAGATTATAATTTTGGTAACCCGGTCATGGCTCATTCACAGAAGGTAAAATACACAAATCTGAACTATTTCAAGCCGGATAGTCTTTTTTTGTAAAACCTAAAAGATAACTCATGAGAAAAACCGTATTGATTACCGGGGCTTCTTCAGGAATCGGGAAAGCCACGGCTTGGTATTTCCAGAAAAAAGGATGGCGCGTTGCCGCTACGATGCGGAACCCGGAAAATGAAAAGGAGCTCAGTCAACTGGATGGCGTGCAGTTATTCCGCCTTGATGTGCAGGATGCGGACAGCATACGCCAGGCCGTTGAATCAGCGATAAAAGTATTCGGAAGGATTGATGTGCTGGTGAACAATGCCGGGTACGGTACCCTGGGCCCCTTTGAGGCATCAACCCCGGAACAAGTGGAAAGGCAATTCGATGTAAACGTCCTGGGCCTGATGCGTGTAACACGGGAAATCCTGCCGCATTTTCGTCACAACCGGTCCGGCACCATCATTAACATTTCGTCCATTGGAGGACGGACTACCTTTCCCTTGTACAGCCTGTATCATGGCACGAAGTGGGCCGTGGAGGGGTTCAGCGAATCCCTGCAATATGAATTGCGTCCCCTGGGCATCCGGGTTCGGCTTATTGAGCCGGGAGCCATTAAAACCGATTTTTACACACGCTCCGTGGATGTGCTGCGCAGGGAAGGGCTGAATGATTATGATGATTTGTTGGAAAAGCTGCCGCCTTTTTATAACCGGGCGGGAGAGAAGGCGCCTGGCCCGGAAATCGTTGCCCGGAAAATATACCGCGCAGCCATTTCCCGTTCCTGGCGTTTGCGCTATCCGGTAGGGAAGGAGAGATACTTAGTGCTTCTTCCGCGCAAATGGATGCCGGAATCCTGGTATTTTGCCATGACCCGGAAAGCTTTGAAAATAAAGTAAAAGGTTATTCAGGCAGGAAGGTTTACCACCTCGATGGCTTTCAGGTCCGGAAGCGTTTTGCGAATACTTTCTTCCACACCCGCTTTCAGCGTCATAAAACTCATGGGGCAGGTGATGCAATTACCCAGCAGGCGGACTCTAACTACCTGGTCGCTGGTAATATCCACCAGTTCAATATTTCCTCCGTCCTTCATCAGGTACGGGCGGATGCTTTCCAGCGCTTTTTCCACTTGCTCTGTAATTGAAAGGTTTTTCATCCGTTTTGAATTTCCACTTTGCGGGTAGCTTCCCGGGTGGCGTTCCGGATAGAAACCTGCTGAGCTACCGCATGAGCAAGATCTTCAAAAGCTTTACGGGTTATGGCATCTTCCTGCAATACAGCCGGCAGGCCATTGTCCCCGCCTTCGCGGATGTCCTGAACCAGCGGAATGGCTCCGAGGTAGGGGATACCGGCATCTTCAGCCAGCTGACGGCCTCCGTCCTTGCCGAAAATATAATACTTGTTTTCAGGAAGTTCAGCGGGGGTAAACCAGGCCATATTTTCCACCAGGCCCAGTACCGGCACATTGATCTGATCCAGCGTAAACATGGCAATGGCTTTGCGCGCATCCGCCATGGCTACTTTTTGCGGTGTGGTTACAATGACCGCTCCGGTTACCGGAACCGTTTGCACCAGCGTAAGATGAATGTCGCCTGTGCCCGGGGGCAGGTCAAGGATCAAGTAATCCAGCTCACCCCAATGCACGTCCGTGATAAATTGTTGCAGTGCTGAAGTAGCCATCGGCCCGCGCCAGACAATGGCTTGCTTTTCATCTACCAGGAACCCAATGGACAAGACCTTTACCCCGTTTTTCTCCACGGGCATCAGGTAATCTTTTCCATTCACCTCGCCAATAACCGGACGGGCGGTGCTTAATCCCATCATCAGCGGGATGGACGGGCCGTAAATATCGGCATCCAGCAATCCTACCCGGGCCCCTGTGGCCGCAAGGCCGAGGGCCAGGTTTACGGAAATAGTCGATTTACCCACCCCGCCTTTCCCGGAAGCTACAGCAATAATATTTTGCACACCGGGTAGCAATTCCTGCTGCTGGCGCATGGTAGTGACCCTGGAGTCAAAGTGTACATGAATCTCCAGCGGCTCCTCAATATGGCGCGACACCGCTCCGCGGATATCTTGCTCAATCTGGCTCTTCAACGGGCAGGCCGGGGTGGTCAGAACGATTTCAATATCAGCACGATTTCCTTCAATATGGATTTCTCCAACCATATTGAGTGATACCAGGTCTTTCCCAAAATCGGGGTCCATCACCTCCTTCAGTGCGGTCAATATCTGCTCTTTGCTTACCGGCATGTCAGGGCTTTTGTTTTAAAAGGTAAAGGTAAGAATTACAATGCAGGATAGGCCGAAAGGGTTCACTCCCCCGGGGTGTAATCAAAGAATTTTATGGTATTGCCGTTTTCGACATAACGCACTACCTGGCCGTCCAGCCGGAAGGAAATTATTTTCTGGGTGCTTACTTCGAAGGCGTTGCCGGCTTTCCAGCCCTTGAGGCGGTTGTCCAGGTCCGTATAAACCAGCATTTCATCCTCGACCTTAAGATCCGCAGGCCAGAAAGGTTCGACCGGTGAGATTTTCCCTTTGTAGAAGACCCGTAAAAACCCGGCTTCGTCTTCCCAGGCAACCAGTCGGTCTTTTATTATAAAATGATCCGGCCAGAAATCAGCCAGGGTAAATATCTGCCGGTCGTAATACAGGCGCATGGCCCCGTCCGCCTCTTCCCATAAAATCATATTATCTCCGGTGTAATACTGGCTGGGGCGTTGTTCAGACAGTGTGGCCAGTGTACCCTTGTAAAACACCTTAAAAATGTCATATTCATCGATCCAGGCACAAAGGTTAGTGGAAGATTGATAGCTGAATGGCGGGCGGTATTCCAGGCTATAGGCTTGGCCATTCCAGAAAGCTTTGAGTTCTTCCGTAGCACTGACCCATGCCAGCAGGTTCGACCCGGCCTTCATCGAAAGGGGCGGTTCATAATCCAGGCTCATTATTTTGCCCTGCCAGTAGACTTTAAAAATGGCATCGGCCCCGGTCCAGGCCACCAGGCTGTCGCTATAGGTGTAAGGCACGTCTGTCCATGGAATCAATGTGATTTTTTTACCTTCTTCAAACAAGGTAACCTGCCCGTAATCGGAAATCAGCAGGAATTTGCGGCCATTGTATAAATTCCTGGGCCTGGACATGTTCAGGTCGAAGGTATTGCCCTGGTAATACACTTTCAGATCCCCTCCATGGTCCACCCAGGCTATATTGTTCCAGCCGATGGCATAGGATTGAACCGGAAGGTATTCCACCAGGCGAATGGTACCGTGATCGTAGATATAGAATTGCTGCCTGGTATCGCGATAGGTAGACAAATGCTGGGAAGCACCCATTTGGGTGATGGCGAAAAGAAAAAAGGCAAAAAATGAATAGCGGACGGGCATACTTGCGCGTTGACAGGCCACCGGTTTAACAAAGATTCACGGTTAATAAACCAATAAAAAAGCGATCTTGTTGTTTAATAAAACGGTTGATTGATAATTCTTGCATTAATTCAACAAGTTTACTACTTTACGCCATTATTTACACCAAATAACGAACGATGCTGATTTCTTTTGAAGAATTGCGGAGGATTAAGGACAGTTTACCAGACGGAAGCATGCACAAAATTGCGGAAGACCTTGGAGTGAGTGTGGAAACGGTCCGCAATTATTTTGGTGGCTATAATTTTACCGAGGGCGCCCCTACCGGCATCCATCTTGAAAAAGGTTTTCATGGTGGATATGTGCGTATCGAGGATACCCGTATCCTGGATGCAGCCATGGATCTGCTGGAAGAGGCAGAGGCCTCGGAGTAAAAAAGGCCCGGAAAAAACTTTATTATTTCGCAGGGGGAATTCGTATAGAATTCAGCAAGGAAAGTACATGCCGGCAGAATTCCGGTAATGTAAGGATATAAAAGAAACCCCGCCATTGGCGGGGCTTTTATTTTGCCTTTTCCTGTATCAGGCATTCGCAGTTTCCTGCTGGTATTCAGCTACCAGTTGCTGCTGAAGGTCGAAGGGAACCTGGGCATATTCGGAAAATTTCCTGGAATGTTTTGCCCTGCCCTGCGAAACAGAACGCAAAGCACTGCTGTACTTATAGAGTTCCATTAAAGGCACCTTGGCCACTATTTTCTGGTAATGCCTTTCCGCATCGATGCCCTGGATAATGGCTCTGCGTGTTTGCAGGTCACTCATCACATCTCCCATTATCTCTTCCGGGCAAAGGACCTCCACTTCATAGATTGGCTCCAGCAGTTTGGGATCAGCTTGTTTGAAGCCTTCACGGAAGGCCATCATACTGGCCGTTTTAAAAGCCATATCATTGGAATCCACCGGGTGCATCTTACCGTCATAAATGCAAACCCTTACATCCCTTACATAGGAACCTGTCAGGGGTCCGTCCTGCATCTTTTCCATGATCCCTTTCAGAATGGCGCCCATAAATTTTGAATCGATGGCACCCCCTACAATGCAGTTGTAGAAAGCCAGTTTGCCGCCCCAGGGCAGGTCATGGATATCTTTTGACCGTACCGTAAGGTCAGTGGGATCCGGCATTCCGTCATGATAAGGTTCAATGCGCATATGCACTTCCGCGAACTGGCCGGCCCCCCCGGTTTGTTTCTTGTGCCGGTACATCGTATTCACGCTTTTCTGGATCGTTTCCCGGAAGGGGATCTTCGGCTTGATAAACTCTACATGGAGTTTGTAGACATGCTCCAGTTTCCATTTCACAATCTGCAAATGCAATTCTCCCTGCCCGCTGATGAGGGTTTGCTTCAGTTCTGCTGATTGTTCCACTCTCAAGGAGGGATCCTCGGCCGTAAGGGTATTCAAAGCCATAGCCACTTTTTCTTCTTCCCCTTTGGCGGTAGCCTGCACGGCAGTGCGGATGTTCGGTTCAGGAAACTCAATGGGCGGAATGACCGCTTTGCTGCTTTTTTTGTGCAGGGTGTTATTGGTGTGTGTACCTTTCAGCTTAACGGTGGCGCCAATGTCTCCGGCCACCAACTGCGTAACGCTTTCCCGGTTCTTTCCCTGCATGATAAACAACTGGTTCAGCCGCTCTGTGGTACTTGTTTGCGCGTTTACCAGGTCATCGCCCACCTTGACGGTGCCGGAATAGACTTTAAAGAAAGACATTTCACCCAGGTGAGGTTCGGAGATGGTTTTATAAACAAACAAAACCGGTTCACCGTCCGGGGAACAGGCCAGGGTATTGCCGTCTTCCAGTTGTACCGGGGGCCGGTCGGTGGCGCTGGGAGCCACATTGTCAATGAATCCCATCAACCGGCCGCTGCCCATATTGTGCTTGGCGGATACGCAAAAAACCGGGAATAACTCATGGTTCATCATAGCCTGTTTCAGGCCTTTCCGCATTTCATCCTCATCCAGCGTACCTTTTTCGAAATACAACTCCATCAGGGCCTCATCATTTTCAGCGACTGATTCCACCAGGTCGTTATGCAGCTTTTCCGCTTTTTCCTTTTCGCTGTCGGGAATGGGAATCTTTTCCGGTTTCCCTCCATCTGCAGGAAATTTATAGGCAGTCATTTTCAGCACGTCCACAATGGTGTTAAATCCTGCTCCCTGGTTCAGCGGATATTGAATAACGGTTACCCCGTTGCCAAAACGGCTGCGCGCCTGTTCCACTGTGGTATCGAAATCCGATTTTTCATGATCCAGATGGTTTACTGCAATGATCATGGGGGTTTGAAAACGTTCGGCATATTCCCAGGTGATTTCAGTTCCTACTTCAACGCCAAACTGGGCATTCAATACCATCACTCCGGTATCGGCCACCTTTAGCGCGGAAATAACTTCCCCGATAAAGTCTTCAAAACCCGGAGTGTCAATGATATTGATTTTGTATCCCCGCCAGTTGCAATGCATCAGGGTTGAAAAAATGGAATTGGTTCTTTCATGTTCCACTTCCGTGTAATCAGATACCGTGTTTTTATCTTCCACCGTACCCCTTCTGTTGATCATACCCGACTCGAACAGCATGGTTTCAGCCAGTGTCGTTTTTCCGGAACCGGCATGACCCAGCAACACTACATTTTTAATATGCTTGTCATCAAATTCTGCCATTTTCTACCAGTTTTTCAGGATAATAAATTGGTTTTCAATCAGGGCGTGTAAACTTAATAAATCCGGTAAACTTGATGAAGGATATTCCCAGCCCTTTGCATGAAAATGAGAGGATATAAACAGACTTACCGGATCAGGGTAAGGTTACCTTTTTTGCTGACTTCCTCGTTCAGGTAGTTATGCGCCCTGACCAGATAAATGTATGTGCCGATTTCCTGAAGCTGGCCTTTATAATATCCGTTCCACCCGGTATTGGGGTCGGTGGTTGTAAATATTTTTTGTCCCCAACGGTTATAAATGGTAAACTCATCAAGCAGGAGCCCACCTGTCAGTATGATGCGGTATTCATCGTTCAGCCCGTCTCCGTTGGGCGAGAAAGCGGTGGGGGCTATGATGCCTTTTTCCTCTATCACCACGATGGTTACCGAATCAGTGCTTGTGCACCTGTTTGCGTCTGTTACGGTCAGGGTGTAGGTGGTGGTTTGCAGGGGATTGGCCATGGGGTTGGCCACCAATGGATTATCGAGCGATCCGGAAGGAGTCCACAGGTAAAGCATCCCGCCTGAGCCATTGAGTTGAATGCTTTGTCCGATAAAAATCGTATCGCTTTGCCCGGCATCGGCATTGGGCAGGTTATTCACGGTAACCGTAGTATTTAACACACTGCTGCAGCCGGCCGCGTCTGTGACAGTGACCGTGTAGATGGTAGTCACAGCCGGAGAAGCCCAAGGGCTGGCCGCTGTTGGATCCGACAGGTCTGCCGGTGGCGACCATTGGTAAACCACACCACCCGAAGCATGCAGCCGGGCCGTATCTCCTAAGCAAATGGCCGTATCCGTACTTATAGCAGGGGTGAAATTATCAATGGCAATGGTCACAGAGTCCCGTATAGTGCACCCGCTGGCGGAAGTAGTGCTTACCGTATAGGTAATGGTGTTGGCTGGGTTGGCCAGCGGGTTGGCAACAGCTGGGTCATTAAGGCCGGTGGCTGGTGCCCATATAAACTGGAAACTGCCCGGAGGGGGCGGGGTTATGGTAAACCGACTGTTGACACGCTGGTTGTAAATAAATTGCGGGGTGCTGAAATTACAGCCGCTTTGGCCGGTTCCGTAGTTCCGGACCATGGAATTGAATGGCGTGGAGTGGGTTTTCAGGTTATCGGTGCTGTTTAACGGGCTGCCATTGGGATTGTCCCAGCAAATCTGAACCACCAGGTTGGATGAACCATCCCAGTCAAACGGGTTGGTCAGGGTAAAGGTGTTCCATCCGCTTACCGTGTTGTAAGCGGTGTTGCTGTACACCAGGTAAGGCGCACTTTCCCAACTAAACACATTCAGCGTGTTGTCTGAAGTGCAACCCATGTAAATGCTGAAATTCTCAACCGGCACAGAGCTGTTTTTCGTAGCCAGTTCGAAAGCATATTCCGTAATGACCCCCGAAGTCATTCCCAATGCCTGCAATTCCTGGGCAGTGTACAGTATCTGAAATTGCATGTCTTCCGAATTTCCCGGGAACATTGAAGCCGGGGAAGATATGGTTCCTCCGCCCAGTTCATAAGTGACGGGGGTGCCGCTGACAAGGGTTCCGTTGGTTCCGCAATTCAGGCTCAATGGGGGCGGATATCCGAAAGCCTGCGCATTCAATTGGACGGGAGCCGGGTTGCAAAGGAATGTATCAGGAGTTACTGAAATTTTAGTGGTATCCACGTCAATAATTATGTCGGCTGTACCGATGCACCCGTTGTTATCGGCCGTTACGGTATAATGAACCGGTGCGGTAATGCCGGAAACCACCGGGTTCGGGGAATTTGGGTCTGAAAGCCCGTAGGCCGGGGTCCAGTTGATATTGATTCCGGCCAGGGTTTTACTGCATACGGTAAACCGCATATCCGGGCGGTCCGCGCTTTGGGTTGCATTAACCAACGAGCAACCAAGGGTATTGTCAAAGAAATCATAAACCACTGAATTATAAGTGGTCGGGGTAAAATACACGTCATCGTCATCCGACCAGGCGCTGTTGTCAAAACAAATTTCTATCAACAGGTTGGAATACCCGTCCCAGTCATAAGGCAGGTCCAGCCCAAAGTTGTTCCAGCCGGAGGTTGTGCTGATGGTTTTCGGGCCGAATACGGGATACAATCCGCTGGTGAATTGTTTGGGCAGGGTGTCCATGTCGGTGCACCCGATGGAAATGGTAAAGTTGTTATAAGGAAGAGAACTCATTTTATTAGCCACCTTAAAAGCCAGGGCGGTAATGGTTCCACCTTCTAAGCCCGCGCTGTGCAATTCCCCGGCCCGGTAAAGTATTTGCATCCGTGAATCCTCAAACGCCCCTTCAAAAGGAGTAGGCAGCCCGGTGGAACCAGTTCCGGCCCCTATGGATTTGGTGATGCTGTTACCAGAGCAGGTGCCTGTATTAGGGGCGCATTCCCCAGGTGTAGAAAATACTTCCAGCGGTAGCGAATCCTCCGGGCATACAAAAGTACCGGGCGACTTTATGGCAATTCGCGGTACCTCACCCTGTACCACGATGGTAGTACTATCCCTGACCACACATCCATCTTTTGAAGTGATTTTGATTTTATACGTGGTGGTTGTGAGCGGAGTGGCCATAGGATTCGGCCCGTTGGGGGTGTCCAGGCTGTCTGACGGATTCCATTGCCAGGTATAAGGGGCATTGGAGGAATCGGCCCAAACCAAAATCTGGCTGCTTTCAAACTTGCAAATCGTATCGCCCGGGCTGATGCTGTGGCTAAAGCTTGGCACTACGGTTACAGTTATGGAATCATCCACGTTGCAGTTGCTCAGCACATGATAGACCGTGGACTGGGTTGGCGCAACCAAAATCCAGGAACTGTCCGGTGCGGCTCCCACAATACCGGTTGTCGGAGTCCATGTAAAATGTGAACCTCCATAAACCGATAGCTTTTGTGGACCTCCGGCCACACAATATTTTACATCACCACTGGTTTTGATGGTTTGGTCAACAATAATGATGAAGGCATAGGTCTGCTGGCCTACCATTGGACAGGCATTGTCTTTCACCGTTACAATAAAAAAGTGATATCCGGTGTCGGCCAGGGAAGGCGACCAGTTGAAATGTCCGGTGGTAGGATTGTTGCCGCTTACCGTATATGTGGCGCCATTTAATACCTGAGTAATGTTGGAAGACAGAAATACCGAATCCAGAGCGTTATTATCATGGCCGATTACGTCAAAATCAATAGTCTCACCGGGGCAAGCCTTAATGGTTAAACTGTCAACCTGTACGCCACCCCCGGTCAGGTTCTGAATATAATTCGTATACGGGATGTCATTGGTGCAGTTGATGATAACCACCTGGATATCGCGCATGGTGGAACCAATCAACTGTCCGTTGCGAAATTCCTGTACCAATATGGTGACCACGCAAACCTGTACCCCATTCGCAGTAAAACTAAACTGGCCGGTACTGCTCGAAAATGTAAATGGTGTGGTGGTTAATATGGGATTGAGCAGGCTGTAGCCCGCCCCTACGTTATGGGCTATAGGCAGGCCACCGGCTGTCATGGGATTGATCATGGTGAAATACAGGGAATCTCCGTCCGGTTCCACTACCCCATGATTGTAATTGTACAGTTGATTGGCACAAATAAACGGAACCGGGAGTTCAGTGAATATAGGAGAGTTATCGCACAGGCCATTCGTATTGTCGAGATGGGCTTCGATGTACATGCTTTGCGAACTGGGGTTTTGCAGGTTGGTTATAGCGGCATTGCGGCAGCAATGGGTCCAGCTGATCACCCAGTCGTTGCATTGGGAGGGAAAATGGAAAGTACCTTTGTAGGTATAAACCTGTACTCCGGGAAGCGGCCCATTATGGCATGAACTGTAAATGATCTGTGACGGGCAAAGCGGTGACACTTCATAGCCGGAATTGGTAAGGTCCATCGTTAGGTTCATAGAAGTGCTGATACCGCAGGAAGCTGAAGAAATATTGATGCTGGCAGAGGTAGGAGCCGGTATGCCGGCACAATCGCGGTAAAATTTCAGCGTGATTTCATAATTGTTATTTCCCAGGCACCGATAGCTTAAATCAGCCCCCATAGCATGGCTGGCTTCCGCTTTTTGAGCCCAGCACAGCATGCCCAGCGTGAGCATAATGGCCCCATAGACCGGAATAATTCTCATTAGCCGGGGGAAAATGCGCTGCAATCGATACCTTGAATGCATTTGGCAATAAGACTAAAAAAGCACTTTTTTCGTAGTTGCTGAGTAGTAAGCCTTTGCTAAATTAAGAAATTCAAAAAGCATTCAGGGAAGTTTTAACATTTGGCGGGCCGCAGCGGCTATTTCTACTTCATCGTGGGCATTCATACACAGGAAATGCTTTTTGGGACAGCGTTGATGCCCGAGTTTGGAACAGGGTCGGCACCGCAGGCCCGTTATTTCAAATCTTTTTTCAAGTTCTAGGCCCGCCTCTTTACTTCCATACCAAGGGTACATACCGAAAGCCGGCACCGTATTGCCCCAGATGCTGATGATCTTTTTCCGGAAGGCCGTGGCGATATGCATCATGCCGGTATCGTGGGTGATCACCAGCTTCGATTCCCGGATCAGGAAAGCGGATTCGTGGAGTGTCAGCTTGCTGCAAAGATTCAGTACATGCGGCCCGGCCCCGTGCGCTATCTTCTGTCCGGCCCCGGCATCCTCCGGTCCGCCAATCAATACCACAGGCAGGCTGAGTTCACGGCAGATTTCTGTTATTTTTTCATCAGGCAATTTTTTGGTGGCAAACTTGCCTCCAATGGCAAAAACGATGAATGGTTTTTTTTGCAGGGGTTTCATTTCTTCAGGCCATGCCATGGCAGGCGGCAAAAAATAATCCGGCCCCAGCCCATCGGACCGGATACCCGGTTTTTTTGCGGCCTCGAAATACCGTTCCACCACATGGAGATTCGGCAGCCGGTTCCATTTAAAATTAACCAGCAACCATTTTTTCAGATTTAGCTTAGGGAAGGAAGCAGCGGGCCGGCCAAGAGACATTTTAACCCGCAGGCTGCGCAGGTTGTGATGCAGGTCAATGATAAAATCATAGCGTTGCTTTCGAAGCTCCGGCAGCATTTCCTTTAAGGAGCCTTTCATAAGAAATAAGCGGTCGATGTGAGGATTGTGCTCCAGCAACGGAGCGTAAGCCGCTTTGGTAACGTAATGGACCTCCGCGCCCGGCAATTGTTGTTTCAGGCAACGCACGACAGGGGTCGTCAACAGAATGTCACCTATTGAACTGAAACGGATGACGAGTATCTTTCGCATACTTCTTTTACAAAACAAGCGAAAATCGCTGCGCTCTGCAAAACGGGCCGGCTGTGCCGGAATTTTGTAATTTTATTTATGCGGTAAGAGTTGCAAATAACCGCCCTTGGTACGTAATTTTGCGCGCTCAAATTTTGTAAAGCTATGACCCTGCATTTTTCCTGGTCTGAAATTCTCTCGGTTACCCTCGTTTTGTTTGCGGTTATTGACATATTGGGTTCCATCCCCATCATCATAACCCTGCGGGCAAAAGCCGGAAAAATCCAAAGCCTGCAAGCCACGCTGGTTTCCGGGGCCATTATGGTCCTGTTTTTGTTCCTGGGCGAACAGATTTTATATCTGTTCGGGCTGGACCTGGGTTCTTTTGCGTTGGCGGGGTCTTTTATCATTTTTCTGATTGCTTTGGAAATGATCTTAGGGGTCACCATTTTCAAACCTGATCCGGATGAAGCCACGACCGGTAGCGT
Source organism: uncultured Chitinophagales bacterium (assembly GCA_964422925.1). Classification (GTDB taxonomy): domain Bacteria; phylum Bacteroidota; class Bacteroidia; order Chitinophagales; family S012-47; genus CAYRDC01. The sequence continues at coordinate 36,503 of CAYRDC010000021.1, forward strand.
GGTGCCGCTTGCTTTTCCGTTAATCGCTGGCGCTGGTACGCTAACCACTTTACTTTCAGTCAGGGCAGCCTATGCTGTAGAAAATATCATTGTTGGAATCCTGATTAACCTCCTGTTTGTTTACCTTGTTCTGAAGACCGTTCCATGGATTGAAAAACGCCTCGGCCGGAATGGCACGGCTATCCTGAGGCGTGTGTTTGGCATTATCCTGCTTTCCATAGCCATTAAGCTCTTCAAAACAAATATTGCCATCCTGGCATAAGCCTTACCGGGCAGCGTTCAGGTAGTTTTTGGCCTCATCGAGGTAATGCTGAACACCACCGGATGCCCGTTCCAGCATTTCCGGGGTCACTTTGCCTTTGATTTTTGCCGGAATGCCCAGTACCAGCGAGTAATCCGGGATTTCCATGCCTTCCGTCAGCAGCGCGTGAGACCCTATAATGCAGTAATTGCCAATGCGCACACCGTTCATTACAGTGGCCCGCATGCCCACCAGGTTATGATTGCCGATAGTTGCCCCGTGAATAATCACTCCGTGACCGATCACATTATCATGCCCGATGATAACCGGGAATCCGCGGTCGATATGCATAATGATCCCATCCTGGATATTGGTCCTTGGCCCGATCCATATTTCATCAAAATCTGCCCGGATCACGGTATGATACCAAACAGAAACATCGTCTTAGAGCGTTACCCGGCCAATGACAGTCGCATTGTGGGCTATGAATACATTACGGCCTCTTTTTACCTGCCCGGAAAGCCGGGAATAGTAAAGGTTTTCCATAGGACTTTTAGGGTTCATAGTAAATGCGGTATATTTTTCCGGAATAATCGTCTGAAACCAGCAGGGAGCCATCGGGCATTACCAGGAGGTCGACCGGACGGCCCAGTTTTTTCCGCCCGTTTAACCATCCGGTGGCAAACGGTTTATAAGAAACAACCTGGTTCCGGTTGTTAAGCCTCACCAGGGTAATACGATAACCAACCGGGGTGGTACGGTTCCAGGATCCATGCTCCGCGATGAAAATCTGGTTCCGGTATTCTTCAGGGAACATATGGTCTGTGTAAAAGCGCATGCCCAGCGGGGCTACATGGGCTCCGAGTTGGCATACCGGAGGGGTGAACTCCTCACAATTCCGGTTCTTCCCATATTCAGGGTCCGGGATATCGCCTACATGGCAGAAGGGATAGCCGAAATGAAGCCCTTTGCGGGGGGCATGGTTCAACTCATCGGGCGGCCGGTTGTCGCCCATCCAGTCGCGCCCGTTGTCGGTAAACCACAGCTCACCGGTTCCGGGCTGCCAGTCGAACCCAACGCTGTTCCGGATGCCTTTGGCGAAAATTTCCAGCCCGGTTCCGTCCGGGTTGATCCGGGTAATGGTGGCAAAAAGGCTGTCACTGCTAAGGCATATATTGCAGGGAGCCCCCACCGGTACATACAGCTTCCCGTCCGGGCCAAACCGGATGAATTTCCATCCGTGATGGGTTTCCGAAGGATAACCGCTGAAAATCACCTCCGGGGCCGGAGGGTTATTCAGTCGGCTTTCAATGTTCCGGAAAACCAGGATACGGTTTATCTCTGCCACGTATAGGTCTCCGTTCCGGAAAGCCACTCCGTTTGGCATATTCAGCCTGCTGGCCAGCACGAATAACGTATCCGCCTTTTGGTCATGGTCTTTGTCAACCAGGGCGTATACCTTGCCGGCAGACCGTGTACCCACGAAAACGGTTCCCTCGCTTCCCAGGGCCAGCGAGCGGGCATTTTCCACGTCATCGGCATAAATGGCTATACGAAACCCGGGCGGCAATTGAATAAACGGCAGGTCATCCGGTTGCGCCTGTCCGTGGCATGCTGTCTGGAACAAAACGAAGATATACAGTAGATGGGCTTTCAGGTATTTCATGGAAGGGCGATGATTTCAGGATAAAGATAAAAGGTTTTAACGGGGCTGACAGGGGAAAACGTAATTTTGCGCAAAAGCAAAACGGGATGCTGGGATTGAAACTGCCAACCGATCCGAGATGGGTGAACCTGGCTGAGAAGAGCCTGGAGGAGATTCTTACGGATCATGCGTATTGTGAGCAAAAAGCCACCTCTACCTGCATTTCCCTTGTCCAGGGATACCCTGAAAAACCGGAGTTGGTGGAAAGAGTAAGCCCTATAGTAAGCGAGGAATGGAGTCACTTCAGGATGGTATTGGCCGAAATGAAAAAACGCGGGCTTGCCCTGGGCCGTCAGCGGAAAGACCGCTATGTGGAGCTTTTGCAAAAAGGGCGCCCAAAAGGCGGCAGCCGGGACGAACAACTGGTAGAAAAATTATTCATCGCGGCACTGATTGAAGCCCGGAGTTGTGAGCGATTTCGCTTGTTGTCTGAACAACTGAAAGACGCGGAATTACGGGAATTCTACCGGAAATTCATGGTTTCCGAGGCAGGGCATTATCACATGTTCCTGGAGCTGGCCCGCTTGTATGCCCCGCTTGGATACACTGACCAGCGCTGGAACTGGTGGCTTTCCTATGAAGCCTCTATCATGAAAGAGCTGGAGCCAAGGGGAGACCGCGTGCATTGATCCTCCTCTGCGCGTAAATTTCATGGAGTGAGCCATAAAAACTCAGAGCGTTTATTCCGGAGTCTTTGCTGGTTTCCCCGGTGGGCCGGAGGACGCGGCAAAGCGGATATTCCGTTTCAATCCTTCAAAGCCGGTTCGCTGAACAGCAGATTTGCTAAACAATTCGTTGAATTTTTCGCGGGTAAGATGTTCCCAGTCGTCCCGGGTCATTTCCAGAAGATCCGGGGCCGGGTGAAATGAAGGCTCATCATGCGGTTGGGCAAACCGGTTCCAAGGGCATACTTCCTGGCATATATCGCAGCCGAATATCCAGCTCCCGGTTTTTCCGGCAAAGGATTCCGGCAGCTCTTTATCGCGCAGCTCAATGGTTAAGTAAGAAATACATTTGCGCGCATCGAGCAGGTAAGGCTCCACGATAGCTTGAGTGGGGCAGGCTTCTATGCAGCGCGTACAGGTACCGCAATGGTCGGTGGCTGGCGGGTCGGGGGGCAGTTCCAGGTCGATAATGATCTCAGCCAGGAAAAAATAGCTTCCCGCTTTTTTGGTAATCATATTGGTGTGTTTTCCCATCCAGCCCAAGCCGCTTTGCACAGCCCATGCTTTTTCAAGCACCGGGGCCGAATCCACAAAAACGCGGCCGGTGACATCCCCCGCTTCCTGCCGTATGAAATCAAGTAAGCCGAATAATTTTTTCTTCAGAACCTTGTGGTAATCATCCCCCCAGGCATAGGTTGAAATCCTGAAAGATTCTTCAGGTAATTCACGGGGTGGCTGATAATAGTTAAAGGAAAAGCTGATAACCGACCGGGCCCCAGGGACGAGTTTTGTCGGGTCAACCCTTTTTTCAAAGTGATTGGCCATGTACTGCATTTTGCCATGCATACCGCTGTTTAACCATTTTTCCAGCTTCCGGGCCGCATCCTCGAGTTTCCCGGCCCTGGCTACCCTTATCGCGGAGAAACCAAGCTCAGCAGCCTTTTTGGCAAGCTTTTCTTTAAGATGTTCGAGACCAGACATAATGTTTCAAAATTAACAGGAACAAATCATTAAATTTTTTGGTGGTAGATCATAGAGTTACTTCCTGTATTAAATGTTGAGAAGTACTCATTTTCAGGCGGTTTCAGAAAAACAGATGATCCGTACCAAAAATATATAGGTGCTTGAAAAAGTTATAATAGTGTAACAATTACACGTAATATTCGTAAGTGCCGAACGCATGAAAAGACTGCTGGAATACAATTCATTCAATTTCATGCAAGGCAGCATCTCACCTGATTTATAAACCCCTGTTTAATAGCAGGTAAAAAATTTAGGTCATGAAAAGGTATGAAAATACCCTGGCTTCCCTTTGGGTGGTGAGTATAATGCTGTTTACAACTCTCAATGTAAAACCAGCCATTGATACTATTGCGTCTGACTCTTATATTATCAATATGGGTGTTACGCCCCAAACTATAGGAAACGGACTAAAACCCTATGGATTAATATACGATCTGGTGAACAACTACCAGGTGCCAGTTATTTGGTCTATCAATGCTGCCAAAACAAAGGACGGTATTGATTTTTCGTATAATGGCACCGATTATAAAGGAGGCACTTTTGTAATTCCAGGCGAATATATTGATGCATCCATAACTTCAGTAATTACCAATTGGGAATCGCAGGGGGTGGTTGGCACTTATACAACTTCTCAGGTATCTGTGCCAATATATGATACGATTGAAGCTTTCCCAATCCTGGTGATCGATCAGCAAAGTTCCGGTTTGATCATTCCTTTTTTTACGAATGCTGGGGTAAGCAGTGATGCGTATATCATTGGAACACCTGACAGTCTGGATTTATGCGATGATATTTATGCCATGCCACATGCCGATCCAACCTGGGCCAATCACGGTTATTTATATAACTACGTTACTGTACAGAAGGGTTGGTTTTGGGCATCATGCCATGCCGTGTCTGTACTTGAGTCCGTCAGTAATCCGAACCCTCCCTACCAGCAACTTAATTTTCTGAGCATCAACGGGCTTCAATGCTATTCTTCGGGATCTTGCAACGGCATAACAGAAAACCATGCATCGTCAGCCACCTATCCGGTAACCTATACCAGCGGGTATGGGGATCATCCCGTGATGCAGTTTATGAACCGGATGGATAGTACTACGCACAACGGATCGGAAAGATGGTATATCCCCACCAGTACGGGACAGTGGCGTACTACCACGGTACGATTCGTTCAGACATCAGACGGTAGCAGCCCAGGTGAAGGAGCCTTGTTGGCTTTTGGCCCGGCTTTTGGCGATTCAAGTAACGGGTTTGTACTTTACACAGCCGGACACGACCAAACTAAAGGTCCGATCACGCACCAGGTAGCGGCTCAACGAGTTTTCTTTAATTTCTTGTTATATTCTGTCGCGAGCAAAGGGGTAAAGATGAATAGCAATGGGGCAATAGAAATCTATTCTGGAACCGATTCCAATTATGTGGTTACACCGTCCAACGGGGTGTCACCCTATACGTACAGTTGGACTAGTACTTGTTCCGGTACCTTTTCAAATCCAAATGATTCACAAACCACTTTCCGCCCCGATACAGTAAGCGCTGCCACTAATTGCCGGATTTCAGTAGTGATTACAGATAATTGCGGACGTAAAGCCTTTCATTCGTGGAGTGTGACCGTTTATCCACCTCCCAGTATGCTACCTATTGAGTTAATTGATTTTACAGGGTATTTATCGGACGGGAAAATATATCTGCAATGGATTACAAGGACAGAAAAAGACAATGCTTGGTTTGAAATTCAGCGTTCGGCAGAAGGGCGCTATTTCAAATCTCTGGGCCTGATGTCAGGCACCG
>CAYRDC010000022.1:0-30438 GCA_964422925.1 uncultured Chitinophagales bacterium
GGCTTTAGTATGCAACTTAAGCTTTGACAATCAGGAAATTATGATTCAACAGGCGGGTTAACCCGCCTGTTAATTAATGGCTCCATTCCGCATAAATTTTGCTAAACTTAAACCAGTTTCCGGGAGTACTTGCCAGTCCAAACCAATAACTCTGGCTTTAGTATGCAACTTAAGCTTTGACAATCAGGAAATTATGATTCAACAGGCGCGCGTCCGCGCGCCTGTTTGCAGGGTGCCATCCTCCGGCAGGCGGGTTAACCCCTCTGTTTATTAAGCGCCATCCCCCGTAACGCCTTTTTCGCAGCATATTGCCGGCAGAATAAAGGCGGTTGGCGGGTAAATTATCCGATTCATTCAAACTCAGTGCAGGAATTGCCTGTGAGCTGGGGTTCCGAAGGATCCTGGGGCGGCAGTTTCAGCACCCGGAACTGGCCGGCCGGGATTTTGCTGATATCCACCAGTTGTTCCGTGCCCCAGTATTGCTGGTAAGGGTTTCCCTGCAGGCAGATGGGGTTGATGGCATAGAGCTGCAATCCACCGCCATCATCCGCGCAGTACATGCCATATACCTGTAGGGCCCGGGCCATGGCCATTTCCCAGGGGTTGAGTCCCAGGGTGTTCAGGTCGAGGGCGGGGTTGAGCTGCACCAGGGCTCCTTCGGGGATGGCGTTGTTGCCTTCTTCGGTGCCATCGCTTTCGGTAGCGGGTGATACCGGCCCACCGGCCTTGGTGTGGTCGAAGCTGAAGATAAGGGCGTGGTTGATTATGCCCTGTTCCAGTTCCCGCGGCCAGATGACCCCTTGCAGCAATTCAAAACCGGACCCCCGTGCCGAGAACCCGCCCGGGAATATACCATTGCTGTTGAGCGGCAGGGCGTTGCCCCAGGCCGCTTTCCACCCGCTGGCAGTTATCCTCATCCGCCAGAAATCGTACACACATCCGGCCAGGGTGTCCACGATAACCATATGACCGTCATCTTCCGGATCCGGTCCGGTTCCGCGTAATCCGGTATGGGCACCTGTAGCAGTTTTTTCTTTGGCGCCCAGCCGGCCGTTAGTTTAACATCATAGCGGGGCGTGTTCGGCCCGGCAAAATACACGGGCACGGTCCAGCCCTGCACCGAAACGACAAAGCCCTGGGAAGCCTGCTCCACCAGGGATTGCACCATGGCCGCGGAGTTGGGGTCCACCTCCGGGTTGGGAGGTATGGAATCGTAAAACGGGGATGTCCCGGCAAAAGGTATGTAAGCCGGCAGTGTCGCGGGCTTCGGGGCGGTGATCTTCTTTTTGCAGGTACACAGACTGATGCACAACATACCGGCCATCAGCCACCATAGGGGAATCCGCGGGCGCGGGCTGATCCGGGTATCCATGGAAATGATTGTTTTTTGATTTGAAAAGAAGGCTGTTCGAATATAGGAAAATTTCCTGAACCGGGGCAGCTCCCGGTTTTCCGGTGAAAGCCGTAACGCCATGCGCTGCCGTGACGGCCCAGGAGCGGGCATAAAAAGAGGCCGCCTGTTCAGGCAGCCCCTTACTGATCACTTTAAATGCTCTGTTGAATTAAACTATTGCCTGGTTTGCACTTCGCTGGCGGCTATTTTAATCCGTACTTTTTCTTTTACCGGGTCGATGCCTGCCTGCTGAAGGTTCACATCTTTTATAACCGCGGTGCCTTCATCCTCACCGAATCCAAGCACCATCTTTCCGGGCTGGTACACATCCATTTCCCAGATACCTGCTACTACGTAATCCGGGTGTACTTCCAGCCCGTAGCCGTCCTGCCGGCCCCTGCGGAACTCCCCGAAGAAGTATTCGCCTGAGGGCCAGGTGATTTTGCCCATGCCGTCCTGCAGGCCGTGGTCCCAGGAGCCTTCGTAGCGCAGGCCGTTGTTCCAGGAATACACCCCGTAGCCGTGGCGCATGCCGTCCCTGAAATAGCCGGTATAACTGCCGTTGTCGTATTCCACGGTGCCGTAGCCGTTGCTGCAGTCACCGCTAACGCAGTTTACATCGCCCGGGGTGCCCATGGGCACCAGTTTCATGCCCGAACGGCTTTTCAGGGCACCGGCATCCTGCACCAGTTCGCGGCTGCTGCCGCCAAAGCCCAGGCCTTCATCGGTTTCGTAATATTCACCGTCAATCCAGAAACCGGTATAATAGCCACCTGCTGAATACACCAGGCCCACGCCATTGGCGTAATCGTTATTGAATTCCACGATCATGTTCTGTCCGCCAGGGAAGGTGATTTTCCCGATGCCTTCTTTTGAGCCGTTCGACCAGGTGCACTCCAGCTGGGTGCCGTCATCAAAAAGGTATGTTCCATACCCGTCTCGCGCACCGTTGTGGAAAGTGCCGGTGTAACGACCGTTCTCATACACAAAGGTCCCGAAACCGTTTTCACAATCTCCTTCAATGCAACCGGTATTACTGCGTTCGTTCGACACGTAATAGCTCACCGGAATATCATTGTCCCAGTAGCCCGAGGCCACCGTACCGTTATCAATGGTAACGGCATATCCGTGGCGCTGTCCGTTGCGCCACTGGCCGGCATAGCTGTATCCATCGGACCATTTATAAATGCCGTAACCATCGAACACCCCGTCTTTAAACATTCCTTCGTACATGTCGCCATTATCCCAGCGGTAGATGCCGTAGCCGTTGTCGCAGTCACCGGTCACGCATCCGGTTTCGCTCAGGTAATCTCCGAACAGTTCAAAAGACCACGCGTCACTACAGATTTTGTTAAATGTTTCATAGCTGATCCAGAAAAAGCCATTATCAGCAAAATAAGGGCCCCAGGAGTTCATAATCCGGAAAGCGCCACCCTGGTAATTGTCGTCATATCCGATCACTACCATGGCATGCCCGTTTACATTGCCCTGATCATCCGTCACGGCTGAAATCCAATCGGCTTTTTCTTCCGCGGTGGGCTCATAATATGCCTGCCCTTCTTCGACATAAAAGATTGAGTTGGGCAGGTATGTGCCAATAATTACGGGGCTGCCGTTAGCCAATGCCTGTTTCACCGGGGTTACCTTGTCAATATAAACGGAAAAGAATTCTTCCCAGTAATTGTCGTAATCAAAATCTTCCGGGTAATCAAACAAACGGTTAAAGCTTTTAATGCGGTAGGTTTTGGCCATATTCAGGGACAAATCGTCCGGCATATAACCACAATCACCGCTTTGGAGGTAATAAAGTTTGCACCCCCTGTTCTTAAAAAGGGTTAGGGCATCATAGATATTTGATCCCATCAAACAACTGTAGTCACCGTCTGATTTGATTTGTTCGTAAGTAAAGTAAGGATCGAAGCTGGAGGCTGTAATCCGGTCACGATCGGTCTCATTCATATATTTTGCCCAAGCAATGGTCATGGCTCCGTAGGAAGAGGACCAGCCAACGCAGGTGCCGTATTGGCCCTGGTCTCCGGCATACGGTGCATATTTCTCCAGCGAATACGATGATGGTATTTCGCTGCCAAACCCAAGTGCTGAAAAATTGGCCAGCGGAGCCGATTGGTATTTCTGAAAATCAAAATTGGCTCCCATATAGCGTATCTGAGCCTGGGAGAAGATGCCCGCAGAAATAGCAGCCATAAAAATCAATGCTTTCAAGTGCTTCATGATTAGAGTGGATTTAGTTTGAAAAAATGGAAATATCCGGGCATTTGTGGTTTGGATGATTAAAGATAGTAAATTCTTTATACCTGCTACTCGGTATTTTTTGTCTTTCCCCGGCAAGTCTGTGTTGGCGGGGCATGGCGGAACCTGCCCTCCCGGACGGGTTTGCGTTAAAAAATGAAATCAGGCCTGCCCCGAAACGAATATTCCTTAATTTGGTCAGGCATTCATGAAAACCTGAAAAAACAATTGATACATGAAACGAACCGGCTTACTCCTGCTGGCGCTGTTTATAGTGGCAGGTCACAACCTGCAGGCGCAGCGCAAAAAAAGCAAAAACGATGATGGTAAGTATTACCTGGAATCCTCCCTGCTCAGCGGATTGAAGTTCCGGAGCATCGGCCCGGCATTAACCTCCGGGCGGATAACGGACATTGCCGTGAACCCGGACAACCCGTTTGAATATTACGTGGCGACAGCTTCGGGCGGGGTCTGGAAAACGGAAAACGCAGGTACAACGTTCCGGCCAATATTTGACAGCCAGGGGTCCTATTCCATCGGATGCGTTACCCTCGATCCCAACAACCCGCATACGGTATGGGTAGGCACGGGAGAAAACAATGCCCAGCGCTCGGTGGCTTATGGCGATGGGGTGTACCGCAGTGATGATGAGGGCCGGACTTGGAAGAATATGGGATTGAAAAATTCGGAGCATATCGGGAAAATCCTTGTGGACCCGGAAAACAGCGATGTGATTTACGTGGCTGCCCAGGGGCCCTTGTGGAGCCCGGGCGGTGACCGCGGGTTGTACAAGACCACGGACGGTGGCGCCCACTGGGAAAAGGTGCTGGACATCAGTGAAAACACAGGGGTGAACGATGTGGTGATGGACCCGCGCGATCACAATGTGCTCTACGCGGCCGCCTGGCAGCGCAGGCGCAGGGTGTGGGGCTTCATCAGCGGGGGGCCGGAATCGGCCATTTACAAAACCACGGATGGCGGAAAGACCTGGCAGAAGCTGACCAACGGCATCCCCTCTGGAGACCTGGGGCGCATCGGTCTGGCCATTGCTCCGTCCAACCCGGATATCATTTATGCCATTATTGACGGAACGGAGCAGACAGCCGGATTTTACCGCTCCATGGACCGGGGTGCCAGCTGGACGAAACGAAGCGGATATCACACCAGCGGCAATTATTACCAGGAAATATATTGCCATCCGGAAAACCCGGATATCGTCTACTCCATGAACACCTGGGCCATGGTAACCCATGACGGTGGAAAGACCTTCCAGCGCCTGGGTGAGAAACACAAACATGTGGACAATCACTGCATGTGGATCGATCCGGCCAACCCGGACCATTTTATTATGGGTTGTGACGGAGGACTGTATGAAACCTGGGACAACGCGGTTACCTGGCAATTCAAACCAAACCTGCCCGTAACCCAGTTTTATAAGGTTACCACCGACAATGACTTTCCGTTTTACAATGTATATGGCGGTACGCAGGACAACGCTTCCTTGGGCGGGCCGTCCCGGACTATTGATGACGCGGGCATAACCAATGCCGACTGGTACAATACCGTGTTTGGTGATGGTTTCGAAACCCAGGTGGATCCTGAAGATCCGGACATTGTGTATTCACAATGGCAGTATGGCGGCCTGGTTCGTTACGACCGCAAAAGCGGAGAGATCATCGGCATTAAGCCGGTGGAAGGGAAAGGCGAACCCGCTTTACGTTGGAACTGGGACGCCCCGCTGCTCATCAGTCCGCATTCACACACGCGTCTGTATTTTGCCGCCAACAAACTGTTCCGCAGTGATGACCGGGGCGATTCCTGGAAGGTCATCAGCCCGGATCTTTCACGGGGCATTGACCGGAACAAGCTACCCATGATGGGCCGTGTTTGGGGAATGGATGCCGTGCAGAAAAACCGGTCCACTTCCATTTACGGACAGTGCGTGGCCTTGACCGAATCACCCTTGCAGGAAGGTTTGATCTATGTGGGCACGGATGATGGGTTAATCCAGGTAACCGAAAATGGCGGGGAATCCTGGCGGAAGATTGACCAGTTTCCCGGGGTGCCGGACATGACCTATGTGAATTACCTGCTGGCTTCCCAACATGATGTGAACACCGTGTATGCCGTATTCAACAACCATAAAAGCGGGGATTTCAAACCCTATATCCTGAAAAGCACCGACCGGGGGCAGCACTGGACTCATATTGACGCCACCCTGCCCGAACGGGGCAGCGTGTACTGCCTGGCCGAGGACCATGAGGACCCCAACCTGCTGTTTTGCGGGACGGAGTTCGGGGTGTTTTTCACCAATGACGGAGGCGGTCACTGGGTTCAGCTGAAAGGCGGCCTGCCAACCATTGCCGTGTACGATATGGAAATTCAGCGCAGGGAAAATGACCTGGTGCTGGCCACCTTCGGGCGCGGGTTTTATATCCTGGACGATTACAGCCCGCTGCGCCACCTCAGCAAGGTGACTTTGGATAAGGAAGCCGTGATTTTCCCGGTAAAAGATGCCTGGATGTATCACCCTAAAAGAAAGCTTGGCCTCCACGGAAAAGCTTTCCAGGGCGAATCATTTTTCACGGCTGAAAATCCTCCTTTGGGTTCCGTCATAACCTACTACATTAAAGAACCGGCCAAAACCCTTAAGCAGAAGCGGCAGGAAGAGGAGAAAAAAATCCGCAAAGAAGGGGGCGATGTATATTATCCCACCTTTGAGCAGATGCGGGCTGAAGACCAGGAAGAAGCGCCATACCTTTTGTTCACCATTACGGATGATCAGGGGAATGTGGTGAGGCGGATCAAGGCCCGCGACAGCAAAGGCATTCACCGTGTGGTGTGGGATTTCAGGTATCCTGACACGGGACCGGTTTCCCTGCATACCGCGAAGGAAGACAACCCCTTTGAGGAAGAAGAAGCCGGGTTTCCGGCATTGCCCGGAAAATATTATGTATCTGTTTCCCGTAGCGTAAACGGGCACTTTACGGAGCTGGCCGGTCCGGAGCCGTTGGTAATCAAGGGCCTGGGATGGAACAAGTTGGAAGCCAAAGACAAGGAAGCTGTTTTGGCTTTTGAGAAGGAAGTGTCGGAACTTTACCGGGTGGTAATGGGAGCCGACCGTTCGCTTAATGAAATGAATGATTGGGTTAGCCTGATGAAAAAAGCGGCCAAAGCCACCCCGGCCGTGAAACTGGAAACCATGGAACATCTTCGCGATGTGGAAGGGCAGCTGCAGGAAGTGACCATCCGGCTGCGGGGCGATGCCAGCCTCTCGAAACGGGAATTTGAAACCCCGCCAGGCATCATCAGCCGGGTGACCAACGTGGTATACAACTTCTGGTACACCACATCGCCTCCCACGCAGACCATGCGAGACAATATCCGCATTGCCGGGGAAGAAATAGAAGAAGCGTTGGCAACTTTGAAGCAGATCCATCAGGACCTGGAAACGGTCCGCGGTGAACTGGAAGCAGCCGGGGCGCCATGGACGCCCGGCAAACTGCCGGAGCTGAACCGGAACTGAGCAAACTTAAAGTGAAAGCCCGGCCGTGATGCCGGGCTTTTTTCACGGGTTTTTTACCGTTTGCAGGATCATTGTTTTTTCCATACCTCGAGGTCGTCAAGATAGAGTGTGGATGGGCCATTTCCCCCGTTAGCTGTGATGCCAATCTCAAAGTTGGTGTATAAACCGGATGTTCCCAGGGTGTTGTAAAGGAAATCTTCCGGCATAGTGGTGATATTGTGGGCTTCCAGGATCAGTTTATCGTTTTGCCACAGCTTCACGTAGCCTTTCCGGTGTTGGGAGAATTTTATCTCGTAGTTAATTTTTACCCATTCGCCTGTCGGAAAAACCAGCCTGGAATCAGCAGGCTGGGTTATGGTGCTGAGCCCCATTTTGCCCCGTTCCACCATCAGGTATCCCTCTTTGCTTATCATAAGCCGGATACCCGGTGAATAGCTGATATAAGCCGGGTCTTCTATGTCGAGGATAAACAGGTTCTCCAGGTTGCCTTCAATGTAAAACCAGGCCTGCACCAGCACCACATCACCTTCCTTCCACCCGATGCGCTGTTTCTGCACGCTGGCCTTCGATACGTTCCTGCCCACGGTGCCGGAGGCATGGCAGCGCAGGGAGCGCGTGCCGCTGTGCACAATGGCGCTGTCAATGCTCAGCGTGTTGCCCTCCACGGTCAGGTTGTGGTAGTTCCAGTTGGCTTCGCTGAAAAAAAACGTATCCACCGCGTCATACTGTTCAAAGTCATCCTGGAATGTGGTAACGGCCCCGGCAAGGAATTCCTGCTTCTTCTTGCAACCCGTAAGCAGGAGGGCAAGGGCGAGGACTGTTGCGGTATGTGCTTTGCTCATTTTCATTTCAGCCGATATCCTGCGGTGATGCCCCCCCAGTGCTGGTACTGGAAATCTACCAGGTATGAGACCAGCGGAGTGTATGCCAGGCGGAAGAACCAGCGGCTGTCTGCGGGCATCCAGCGGTATCCGAGCGTGGCCGTTGCCCTTGGGAAGGCATGCACCCAGCCGTTGGTGTAATCCCATGCGATGGCAATGCCCTGGCCCAGGCCCAGCTCCATGTAATGGCCGGTCTTCCCGGCCAGGTAACTGATGCCGGCAGGCACCACCCATTCAATTCTGCCGCTCGAGGGAATTATGGAAATCCCCCCGCGCCATTGCCAGTGATCCGGCTTGTCAAAAAGCAGGCTTTTTTCAAGATTCACGGAGTACAGTCCGCCATTTCCTCCAAGTTCCAGGCTGACCCATGTGCGGTTTTGGGAATGGACGTGCAGAGCAGCGGCCAGCATGATGGCAATATTCAGCAACAGGCGCATGGTATACTCAAACGGAGAGGCTTTGAAAAATGTTATTCCATATTTGCCCTGGAAAACAGGTTTTACTACCGCTGCCGGATCAGGAATCCGGCAGAATCAGGGGAAATTCCGGTCGCAGTAAAACTCTTTTTCCCTGCTGTACATGGCGCTTTCCGTGTTCTATGAGCACCCGGAAGGCATCCGCGGTTTTCAGCCGGATGAACCGGGAAGCCGGGTTGGATATACGAATCTGGTTCAGGTTGTAATTGGAAGAAAGGCGGATCAGCCGGATCATTTCATTCATGTTTTGCTGAAAACCTGTCAGAATCTCTCTGGAGTATTCATCCCCGGAAGGCTGAAACATACCCATGGTTTTAATCCTGCGTTCAGTGCCCGGCCCCATCTGCCGGGCAAACCAATTGCTGAACCATCCGCCACGATATTTCCGGTTCGCGAAACGGGAGGATGAAGCGGCCGGTTTCAGGTTGTTTTCAATGGCCCGGAAATACAGGTTGTTCAAGCGGATGATGTGGTCGAGGCACTGGGCAATGCTCCATGAACCGGGCTGCGGTTTCCAGTTTAGCTGTGCGGGGAGCAGGGCAGCAAACATTTCATGCGCGTCCCTGGCCAGTTCCTCCGTTTCGAACTCGAGAAAGGCAGTATATTCTCCTTGTGTCATTACAAGGAAAACCTGGTTAAACCGGTTTAGGTTTCACGCTGCCATCATGCCAAGCCCGGTTAATGCAGTATCATCAGTTTCCGGTGGAGGGATTTTCCCAGGGTTTGCAACCGTAGATAATATGTGCCGGCCGGCAAGTTTCCGGTTTGAATGAAAACCCGGTGCGGGCCAGGGGCATACAGGCCGTTTCTTCCATCCTGCCAAACCACCTGCCCAAGGGCATTGCTCAGCGAAAGATTGAGCGAAACCGGTTTATCCAGCAGGAATTCGACCGTAAAACTGCCGGAAGACGGGTTGGGAAATAGTTTAAACGATTCCATCCCAGGTGGAAGGCCAATGCCCGTGCACAGGTCCACGTAAATGCGTACCGAATCGGCCAGTACACAGCCATTGATGTCGATGTAGGTATACACGATGTAATGCGGGCCTGCATCAGCCACGGCCGGGTCGAACGTATTGCCCGAAACACCTTTCCCGGAATAGGTTCCACCGGCAGGTGTGCCCGGAGGCAGGCTGATGGTACCTCCCTGGATGCAAACCGTATCGGGTATGCCGGTTCCCACCGACACAACGGGAACATCGTATACTTGCAGCCTCATAGACGATGTATCAGTACAACCCATAGAGTCTACCACGAAGAGTTGGTAAACCATTGAGCTGTCGGGCGAGGCTATAGGGTTGGGAAGATTCGCCTGGTTCAAACCGGATACCGGCAGCCAGACATAACTGTAGGGGGCTGTTCCTCCGGAGGCTGTTGGATTGCCGCCAATCAATATGGAGTCTCCCGGGCAGATGGCCGCGTCAGGTCCCGCATCGGCCACCGGTAAGGGATGTACATTCAAGGTGAGCGTATCGGTATTAGAACAGCCGTTGTCGTCTGTCATCCATACGGTGTAAGTAATGGTGGAAGCGGGGCTGGCCACCGGGTCAGGAGAGGCGGGATCGGACAAGCCGGTGGCTGGCGTCCATTGGTACTGATACAGCGGATTCCCGGCAGGCTGTACATGCAGGGTTACCGAATCGTCCTGACAGAGATGAAGGTCCGGCCCGGCTGTCACATTGGGCAAGGGATAAACGGTTACGGTTACGAAATCCTGTGCCTGGCAGCCGAAGGAATCGGTGACCGTTACCGTGTAGGTGGTGGTGGCTGAAGCCGTTACGGTCAGGGTATCCTGCTGGCCGGATTGCGGGGTCCAGGAATACCCGTAAGGAGGCGTTCCCCCGGAGGCGGTGGGATTACCTCCCACGGTCAGGGTGGTGCCAAAGCAAACAGCTGTATCGGTCCCGGCATTGGCAACAGGCAATGGCCGCACCCTGACTCTCACGGACGCGGTGTCCTGGCATCCGTTGGCATCAATGACCGTCAGTTGATACAAGGTGGTTGTTGCCGGTCCCGCCATGGGATTGGCCCCTTGGGGATTGTTTAATCCTGCCGGAGGAGCCCAGAGGTAATAATAAGGAGCCGCCCCACCGGATGCGGTTGGATTTCCTCCGATCTGGACTGAATCGCCCAGGCAAAGGTCGCGGACCGGCCCCGCGTCCGCTGTTGGATTGCTGTTCACCGTAATAGTAACTTGTGCCGAGGCCTGACAGTTGTGGGCATCTGTTACGATGACAGTATAATTGGTGGTAGTTCCCGGGCTGGCGGAGGGATTGGCCAGAGTCGGATCGTTCAGGCCCGAGGCGGGCATCCACTGATAGCTGTAAGGCGGTTGCCCGCCCGATGCGGTTGGATTTCCTCCAAGTATGGTAGCCTGGCCCGCGCATACCGTATCGCTCGTTCCGGCATTGGCAACCGGCTCCGTGTAAATGACTACCAGCACCGAATCTGAGGCTGTACAGCCGTTTTGGTCGGTTATGCTTAATGTGTAGGTCGTTTCTGTGGCAGGGCCAGCAGCGGGGTTTGGCACATTGGCAGCACTCAGCCCGGTGGCAGGCGACCAAAGATAGCTAAACGGAGGTGTTCCCCCGGAACCTGCCGGATTTCCGCCAATCATTATGCTTCCGCCCGGGCAAACCCCCGTATCAGGGCCCGCATCCGCTGAAGGAGCCGGCAGTACCTCCACCAAAACAGTGTCTGTATTCGTACATCCTTTGGAATCCGTTACCGTGACTGTGTAATTTGTAGTGACAGTGGGAGATGCCTGCGGATTGGCAACGAAAGAATTGTTCAGCCCGGTATCCGGTGACCAATTATAGGTGAATGGTGGTGTTCCACCCAACCCGGTGGGCTGGCCGCCTATGGTGACCGAACTTCCCGGGCATACGGTTTGGTCTGGGCCGGCATTGGCTGTCGGTTGAGGATTGACCGTAAGTACCATAATATCCAGGGCCGTGCAACCCATTGAATCTGTCACAATCACCGTGTAAAGAGTCGTAGCGGAAGGGAACGCATTGGGATGCTCTGCCGTGGTATCACTCAATCCCGTAGAAGGGCTCCACAGATAAGTATAGGGAGGCGTACCTCCTGATCCTACCGGTTTCCCGCCCAGGGAAACCGTATCTCCCGGGCAGATTTCTTTGTCATTGCCGGCATCGGCCGCAGGATTGGGATTGACCTTGATGGAAATACTGTCCGCCCCCATACATCCTGCCGCGTCTGTGACCACTACCGTATAGGTGATGTTAGCCAGCGGATTGCTGATGGGGTTGGGTATAACGTTCACATTCAGCCAGGTAGGGGGCAGCCATTCATAGTTGTAGGGTGGGGTACCGCCTTGCGCGGTGGGGTTCCCGCCCAGTACCACGGTGGCCTGAGCGCAAACCGTAGTGTCATTTCCCGCAAAAACGATGGGCTTTGGGTTGACCAACACGATGACGGTATCCATACTGAAGCATCCATTGGCGTCAGTCACCAAAAGCACATACTGTGTAGTTGTGTCCGGGGCAGCCATGGGATTGGAATCGGTTGGCGAGCTCAAGCCGGCCGGTGGCATCCATTGATAGGTATAGGGAGGCGTGCCACCCGAAGCTGATGGCATTCCTCCGAGGAGAATGGAATCGCCCTGACAGGTAACCTGGTCGGGTCCGGCATCTGCTGCCGGCACGGGATTGATCCCCAGTACGGTCACCCAAATGCTGTCGCACCCGTGCACCGTCTGGAAGGTATCGTAATAGGTTCCGGCCGTGGTTTGCCACGCCCCTCCGGCAAACAGGCTGTCTCCACTGCAAATAGCAGTAACCAGGGTATCCTGGTAAACCGGGTTTACGGTAATAAAACCCGTCTGAGTGAGTGTGTCCGTAAATAACCCGTTGATTGCTACCAGGGTCACATCATAAGTGCCGGGCGTGTTGTAGTGCACCCAGACCAGCGAATCGATGCTGGACGAAGGCGTGCCCCCCGGGAAAAACCACTGGCGGGAAGTGGAGTTGGTGCTGAGGTCGGTAAACAACACGGAGTCGCCCGGGCATACGGAAGTGGTACTGGCTGAAAAGGCAGCAACGGGCTGTATGATGGCAGTTGGCCGGGAATGGCCTCTTCCGGCTACGGGGCCGTCCGGGAAAAACAGGTTGGCAGGTTCGGTTTCCGCTGCCAGTAGATAAGGCAGGCAGTACAACCAGACCGCCAGGCCGATACGGGATAATGTCTTTTGCGCCATCTGGAAATGATTTAGAGGGTGTAACAGGGCATTTCGTAACTTTATATGGCTATACGTTCCGTCAGTGCTAAAATTACTATTCCTTGCCTGAAGTTGGAAATGACATAAGTTACAGTCATTCTTCATTCAGAAACCAATTACGGGTTGCAGCGTATGAGTAAAAGTTACCGGCTTCTTTCCTGCTCAATGCTTTCAATATGAAATGGATCTTCAGCGGATTGACTGTTTGTGCATTTTTTATATCAATTTCAGTGCAAGCACAGTTGGCGATTACGCCTGATATGTACCCGGTGCCAGGCTATGAAGCCAAAATCCTGGGCGGCTATACCTGGCTGGATACGGTGGGCGTTCCCGGCCCGAACCAGGTGTACAATATCAGCAATGTCAGGTTTTACAGTATTGAAACCGACTTTTACCGGGACATCTCCCAATCGGTTTTCGCAACATATTTCCCCGGCTCGACCATGATCCGTGACAGGGGCGGATGGCCCCGCTTCCTGGAAGTGTACGCATCGGATAACAACGCTTTCTGGCAAACCGGAACTATTGTTATTGGTTGGTTCAACAGTAAAATCGATACCCTGATTGGGATTAACGCCCCAAATGATGAAGATACAATCATCTCCACCCAGTGGTCGTACGGACATCACGAAACGGCTTATTCCAGCGTGGATATTTGGGTAAATCCTTCCTTCCTGGCCCGCCTGACCAAAACGAAATGGATTACTGTGGACGGGCAGGGACTGCTTATTTCTCCCATCGGCACTGTGGATTCCATCCTTCGGGTGAAAATCGTCACCATGGAGGTGGACAGTTATATCGTCAACGGAGTGGTCAGCTCGGTGGACACCGGCTGGACTTATGAATACCGATATTATGCCCCGCACAAACGTCTTCCTTTCCTGACAGCATTTACTGACAGTACTGATAAAATTACCTGGGTTCAACTATTAAGCCCTGACACAAAGATCTACGGTTGCACGGACAGTACGGCCAAAAACTACAACGCCCTGGCCACCGTGGATGACGGGTCCTGTAAATATTGCCAACCCTTCAGCTTCAGTGTCACCCCGGATACCGCGGTATGTACCGGCCAACCGCTCCTGCTGGGGGTGACAGGGGGCAGTCAATGGCATTGGTCTACCGGGGATACGGTTCCGTTTGTTACGGTCTGGCCCGATTCCAACCAGGTGTACAGCGTGTATGTGAGCAATGAACCGGGTTGCTGGGGGTTGGGAACGGTGAACGTCCAGGTATTGCAGGAAGCACAGGCGTCTTTCTGGGTTGACCAGGGGCAGGCCACACTCGGAGACAGTGTCCTGTTCGTGAACCTTTCAAAAAATGCCACTTCCTATTGGTGGGATTTTGACGATCCCGTAAACGGAAATTCAACACTGCCCAACCCGAGGCACTTATATTCCAGTCCGGGGACAAAGCATGTGGTACTCATCGCGGGCAATGCATGTTCGGCCGATACTTTTGCCCTCAACCTGTTCGTAACGGTCGGTTTGCCGGGGCAGAATGTACCTGCCCTGGCTGCCAGGATATTTCCAAATCCTGGCTCGGGGCATCTTTTCCTGGAAGCTTCCGTGGCCCCAGGGCCATACACCTGTGCAATGTATGACCTGAAGGGTCAGGCTGTTTTTAACCATTCCGGGATTTCGGCATCTAACAGGGTTACGGTGGATTTGAGCAAGGACATTGTCCATCTTGTTCCCGGAACCTATATCATAATGTTGCAGCAGAACGGCCTTAAAATTCCCCTGAAATGGGTTAAACTGTAAGTATCTGATATGAAGCGTTATGTCATCCTGATATACTTATTATCGGCCGGTTGGTTTTTGCCGGCTCAGGTGGTAATCAATGAGGTATGCTCCCGGAACTCCAACCTGGTGGGCGATGAGGATGGTGACCATCCCGACTGGATTGAATTGTACAACGCGGGATCCGCCCCCGTCAATCTGCTGAATTACGGGTTAAGCGATGACAGTACGCAGCCCTTGAAATGGCGGTTCCCGGATGTGGTCATCCAGCCCCATTCCTTCCTGACTGTGTTTGCCAGCGGGAAGAATAAAATCTCCACCATCGATCACTGGGGATCGGTGGTGCAGGCCGAGCAGATGTGGAAATATTACGTACCCACCTCCAACATCGGGCACAACTGGGTGTATACCTGGTTTAATGACCAGAATTGGCCGGTAGGAACCGGTGGCTGGGGGTATGGTGACGGGGATGACAACACCGTGGTGCCGAATAACACCGTGACGGTTTATATCAGAATGCCTTTTGTGGTGGTGGATACATCCGTGATCGGTTCGGCATTCTTCCACATGGATTATGATGATGGTTTTGTAGCCTACCTGAACGGAAAAGAACTTACCCGCTCGAATATCGGGGTTACCAATAAACCGCCCGCTTGGGATGAACTGGCTTATGATGAGCATGAAGCCCGGATGTACCAGGGAATGGCTCCGGAATCTTTTTATATCGCGGAAAAAGACCTGAAAAAATCCATTATCAGCGGGGTGAATATCCTGGCTGTGGAAGTCCATAATGTGGACACCGCTTCCGGTGACCTGACTGCCCGGCCTTACCTGACACTGGGCATCAAGGATCAGTCAACCTTTTATATCCCGCCCCCGGCATGGTTCAACGTGCCAACCAGCTGGCTGCATACCAATTTCAAGCTTTCGAAAAACGGTGAGGAAGTGGTACTGGCTGATTCCATGGGGAACATCCTGGATATGGTGGTGTATCCTTACACGCAGCTCGATAATTCTTATGGGCGCCAGCCGGATGGGGCGCCTAACTGGTACCTGTTCAATCATCCTACGCCCAATGCCAGCAATAACGCGCAGCAGGGGTATACAGGGTACACCTCCAACCCGGTATTTTCCCTGCCGGCAGGTTTTTACCCGAATCCTTTGACACTGGCAATAACCACTTCCACCCCGGGGGCGGCTATCCACTATACCCTGGACGGAACCAAGCCGGACCAGAATTCACCGGTTTACACCGGGCCGCTGGCCCTTGATTCCACCACGGTAGTCAGGGCAAGGGTGTACTCAGGCACTTTATTGCCCAGCGAGGTGGAAACCAATACCTATTTCATCAATGATTCATCCGCCTTACCTGTCATCTCCATCAGTACGGCTCCGGGCTATTTCTTCGACTGGGATACCGGTATTTATATGGAAGGTCCGAATGCTGACCCGAAGATTCCGCATTTCGGGGCCAATTACTGGCAGGACTGGGAAATACCCATACACATGGAGTATTTTAACGCGGAAGGTGTTCAGCAATTCGAACAGGATTTTGGCTGCAAGATTAACGGAGGCTGGAGCCGGAGCCACCCGCAGAAATCATTGCGAATCCTGGCGCGCAGCGAATACGGTAAAGCAAGGCTGGATTACCAGCTCTTTCCCGATAAACCGATTTACAGCTATAAAAGGTTTATTCTGCGGAATTCCGGGAACGAAACCAACGTCACCCATTTCCGGGATGCCCTGATGCATAAAAATGTGCAGAAAGACACCCACAATGACATTCAGGATTACCAGCCGGCCGTGGTGTATATCAACGGCCAGTACTGGGGCGTGCATAATATCCGGGAGAAGATCAGCCAGTTTTACCTGGAGGAAAACTATGGCGTGAATCCGGATGCCGTAGACCTGCTGCAATGGAACGGCTATGTCATTGAAGGTTTTAACGATGATTTCCTGGATATGGCTGACTTTATCTATAACCAGAACATGGCAATCCAGGCTAATTACGATTCCGTGAAACAATGGCTGGATATTGAAAATTTCGTAGACTATTTTGCTACCCAAACCTATTATGTCAACTGGGATTGGCCGCAGAACAATGTGAAATACTGGCGCGACCGGGCGCATAAAACCCGCTGGCGGTATATTCTCACCGATCTGGATATGGGCCTGGGTTTCTCCGGAACTTTTACGCAGAACGACCTGCACCGTGCCCGCACGGCCACTAATAATTTCCATTCCTTCCTGTTCAATTCCCTGTTGGATAACCAGGAGTTCCGCGAATATTTCATTAACCGCTATGCCGACCTGATCAACACCACGCTGGGCCCGGACCACCTGGGTGCACTGGCCATGGCCTTCAAGGATTCCATCAAGCCGGAAATGCCCCGACATTTTGCCCGCTGGTACGGAAACATGAACCAGTGGGAAAACTGGAATATCGGGACCGTCCTGATGAATTTTATCAACGAACGCCCGTTTTACGCCAGGAAATACATCAAAGAGGAATTCAACCTGGTGAAACAGGTCCCCATTACCCTTGACGTGTATCCGCCCGGAGCGGGGAAGATCCATATCAATACCATCGAACCGGAGCCCTATCCCTGGGGAGGAATTTATTTTGACGGGGTACCCATCACCATAACGGCTGTGCCCAACCCGGGTTACCAGTTCAGCTTCTGGCAGAGCAATAAGCTCATCCCCAACCCGGACACTTCCATTTCCATCACCCTGAACGTAGACACTTTTGATGTGTTCACGGCCTATTTCTTCGGTTCACCGGATACGGAACGGGTGGTGATCAATGAGATTAATTACAATTCCGGGCCGAATATTAACGGTGGCGACTGGGTTGAACTCCATAATTATGGAAACATCCCGGTGGATATCGGTGGGTGGGTATTCAAGGACAGCGTGGATGCCCACCAATTTGTCATTCCGCAGGGCACTGTACTGAAACCGGACGATTACCTGGTGCTTGTCCGGGATTCGCTGCAGTTTCAGCAGGCTTATCCCGGTGTCAGCAATTATATTGGATCGTTTGGTTTTGGCCTCAGCAGCCAGGGCGAATGGCTGCGCTTGTATGACGACCGGGGAAAACTACGCGTATCGGTGACTTACCTGGGCGGTTCTCCCTGGCCTTCCGGCCCGAACGGAAACGGCCCGACCCTGGAGCTGCTGGATCCTTGGAGCAACCTTGACAACCCGATGAACTGGTTCAGCGGATGCGAAGGAGGAAGTCCGGGAGGCGCGTTTGTTCCGTGTTACACGGCCACAGGGCCCGGTCCGGACCAGCCGGATCCGGCTCTTCGGATTTATCCTAACCCGGCTTATGACCAGGCAATGGTTGAGTTTATGCTGGATAAATCTGAAACCGTCCGGATTACACTCCACGATGTATTCGGCCGGGAAATACAGGATATTTTCGAAGGGCAGTTGCCTGCCGGGACGCACTATTTCCGCCTACCGGTTAACGAACTGGCCAAAGGCGTTTATTTCGTAACCCTGCAGACTGAGATGGTACGGGCAACCCGGAAGGTACAGGTATTGCACTGACGAAATTGGAATTAAAGCCCGGTGCCTGTTGTTTGCCTATGAAAATCTCTGATTGTGCAGAAGTCTTATTGGCTGTTAACCGTTTTATTCTTTTTTTCCGGTATTTCTTTGATGGCGCAGAAACCAACGGAAGAGGAATTTCACAAGTTCCTCGATGATATGTACCATTACACGGTGCCCCTGATCCGCGTGGACCAGCTGAAGGATGCGGACAGTTTCGTGATCCTGGATACCCGGGAGAAACGGGAATATGATGTTTCCCACATTCCGGGAGCCATCTGGGTCGGTTTTTCTGATTTTACCCTGGACCGCATAAAGAATATCCCAAAAAACCAGCCCGTGGTTGTCTATTGCTCGGTGGGCTATCGGAGCGAACGTATTGGTGAAAAACTGCTGGAGGCGGGTTTTGATCATGTCTATAACCTCTACGGCAGCATTTTTGAATGGGCTAACAGAGGTTATCCCCTGGTGGATAATTCCGGGGAACAGGTCAACCAGGTTCACGCCTACGATAAATACTGGGGCCGTTGGGTAACGGGTTGTAAAAAGGTTTATCGCTAAATGGAATCTGCTAAAGTCAGAGTGGACAAGTGGTTATGGGCGGTCAGGGTATTCAAAACCCGGACCCAGGCTTCAAAAGCCTGCCAGGGTGGCAAGGTGAAAATAGCGGATATGCCGGTGAAAGCCTCGAGGTTGATTGTCCCTGGGGATGAAATAACCGTTAAGCGAAAAAACATAACCCGGATTCTCCGTGTAGTGCAATGTATAGAAAAACGGGTAAATGCGGAGAAAGCGGCCCTTTGCTATAAGGATATAACCCCTCCGGGCCTGAACCCGGAATTACGCAAATTGCCGTCTGCCTTTTATTCAGGCAGCGACATGCGTCCTCCCGGAGCCGGCAGGCCAACTAAAAAAGAAAGACGGGCTTTGCAAAAATTCAAGTTTAAATACCGGGAACGGGATGATTAGCTGTTCCCGCCAAGCAACTTATAGATATCCGTAGGCGTGTCACACAAAACAGCTTTGTTGCCTTTGATGACAATAGGAGCGCGGATTATATCCGGGTTATTGCTCAGGATATTGAGCCAGCCTTCTTCGTCAAAACTTCTGCCCCGGATGTGCTGTTGATAGTAGGGATGTGCTTTGTTGAGAAGTTTTTTTGGATCCAGGTTTAGCATATTCAAAATTTGTTTCCACTGCGTGGTGGTAAACCTGGTCTTTTGTATTTCCACATCCCGGACATGTTTGGTCAGGCTGTGGGCGTACGCCCGTGTTTTCTTACCCACGGACGAATTTGGGTCATAATACAGGAGTAACTCTTTTTCAGGTGTTTTCATGGGCTGTTCTCTTTTGGTTAGGTATTGGATTATTGATTAGCGCCTTACAAAATAGGAATTTTCATTTAAATTTCCAAATTAAGCAGCCTTGTTTAGTGTTAAATAAAACAGGAGCCGGCTTTTGCGCTGTACAGGCCGGACATATAATACAATGCGCAGATTAGATTAAAAGTTCAATTGGTATAATTGCAATACAGGAAAATTTCTTATGAAATCAGTTGAATCCAACCGGCATATTATCAGGCGCGCTATCCTGATTCCCGGGATATTTGTAAGTCTTTTGTGGATTATTTGGTTGATGGGGGAATTGGGGCAGGTAAGTCTTGTTGAGCTTGGTATATTGCCACGGACCCTGCAGGGTTTACCGGGCATTATAACCGGACCGCTTATTCATGGCAGCCTCAGCCATTTGGTTTCCAATACTTTTCCCTTGCTGGTTTTGGGGTTTGTGATTTTTGCTGCCTATCCGGATATTGCCTTGCCGGTTACGGGCTGGGTTTACTGGCTAACGGGATTTTGGGTTTGGGTTGCCGCACGGCCCGTTTTGCATATCGGGGCCAGCGGGCTGGTTTACGGGCTGGCCAGTTTCCTGTTTTTTATGGGAGTATTCCGTTGGGAAAAGCGTTCCATTGCCGTAGCCTTGTTTGTCGCCTTTGCCTACGGAAGCATGATCTGGGGCATTTTCCCGATCTGGCCGGGGGTCTCCTGGGAATCCCACTTATTCGGAGGTATTGCCGGGCTTATTACGGCAAGGGCGTACTATAAAGTGGGTTGGGAGAAACCGGTGGCAGAGGATTTAGAAGAAGCGGAAGACTCCGGTCTGCCCTGGTATGAATATGACATCGAGGGAGAACGCAAACAACCTCCGGAAACCCATGGCCCTCGAATACGGTATTTCTTCCGTCCCGGGAAAGACAAAAAACAGCCATAAAATTCTTCTCAGTAATGCATCAGGGGCAAGGTTTTGACCGTATTTCCGGTTTGAATGCGGATCCAATAGCTGCCCGAAGCCAATCCGGCCAGCGAAACCGGAATGGTTTGATTCCCGGCCCCTGTCGTTTGGGAGACCTGTTGTTGTAAAAGCTTCCCACTAACATCTAAGAGTTCAATGGCTACCGTGCCTGGCTGCTCAACGTAAGTCTGGACATAGGTAATCTCGCCTGCCGGGTTTGGGTAAAGGGTTACTTCTCCGGTTTTTGGCGAAACCAATCCGGTGATTACTGAATCGACCACTCCGAGATAAACCGCCCGGTAAGGGATAACCTGCCCTAAAATTTCCTGGGCGTTCACCTGCAAAACCGGAACCGGATATTTATTGCTCAACCATTTGTATTCAATCTCATGAACAGGAAATCCCAGGGTGCCCTGGTTGGATACCAGCGTATCCTGCCGGTAAATATGGCTTACCACGCGCAGGACTTCGAAACTTCCTTTTGGAGTGATCAGGATTCCCCATCCATCCGCGTAGTTCACCCTTTTCTGCCAGCGTGAGTATGAGCCCATATTGGGAATCGTGAAATTGAACCCTGAAACGGAAGAATCTGCTGTTCCGTAGGTAAGCGGAAAGGTATACAGTACGTCAGGGAAAGTGTAGGGCACTGGGATGGGAGCACCCATTATGGTGGCCCCGAAGCCGGAAATTTCGTAGTCGGAAGTGTTGACTTTGTAAAAATTGTAAATGTCCTGCATGGGGATTTGTCCCTGCCCGAGGCTGTCAGGTGTGTTCAATCTCAGGGCATGGTCTGATGTCCAGAACATTACATTGTAAATAAGGCCGGTGCTCTGGACACTCACATATTCATCGAGGTAGTTCATTACAGACATCATGGACGAAAAATCCCAGGTAATCCCCGGCCCGGTTTGCGTGAGGTCAATGCTGGTCAGGAAATTAGGAACCACCTCGTAGCGGAATGTATCGCCTACAGCCGGCATATTGGACGAATAGATGGTGATGGGCGATTGGGTAAACCCCGGAACAGAAAACAGGGTAAACAGCGCGAAACACAACTTCTTCATAGGTCTAATTTTTATGCTGATCCAGCCCGGAAACCCAGGAGACCAGCAACCGATAGAAAATTCCAAGCAGGTTTATTCCGATATAGAAAATCGTAATCACAATCAGGGTCATTTCGTGGCTGTAATTGGCAAACGGGGATTCATGGGTGAGCAGGCCTGTAATGCTGGTGAGGCCCGCCAGCAACAGAATAAAAACGGCAAAAGACTGCCATAAGTATTTTCCCCATTTTTTCCGGAACAACCCCATAAGCGGATTGGCGGCCGCGTAAAACAAAAGCCCGGTGAACAAAACCGTCCATTGCGGCTCGGTGTAAGCGTAGACAGTGTTCAGAATAAGAATGCACGCCAGGGCCGCGCAAAAAATGCCTGTACCCTGCCACCCGGGACTGATCTGTTCTTTTCCAAAAAGCATGGCAGTAAAACAGTGAGAAAGCTACAAAAAAAAGCTGATACAAGAAGGGAATTACCGTTGAATTTCTGCAGTGAGGGCCCGGTCTTCCAACCCCCGTTTCATGGGAGTCA
The DNA here is from genome assembly GCA_964422925.1 of uncultured Chitinophagales bacterium. GTDB lineage: Bacteria > Bacteroidota > Bacteroidia > Chitinophagales > S012-47 > CAYRDC01. Next base: position 21,941 of record CAYRDC010000022.1, read on the forward strand.
GCAATTCTTCTTCTCCGGTTTGCACGACACATTGTCCGGTTAAGTGAACCAGCAGGGTACATTGCTCGGCCTGGATGTAATCATGACCGCAGACCTCAATGAGTGATTCGATGACATGGTCAAACGTGTTGACGTCATCATTGAACAGGATAAGTTTCAGCTGAACCTGTTCGATATGTTCAGTTTGGGAATTATCCTGGCGTTCGGGATGACTTTCTTTCATATACCGGCCAATTCGAAGCCGTAAAGATAAGAAAACCTATACAAACATAGCCCGGTGAAGCCATACCAGGGATTGCATGGCGGCAAGTTTCTGCTGCAGGTGAGCAAACCGTTTATCCAGGCGGGCTACAATCCGGTTCAAATGCCAGCGGTAATCCGGGCTCTGGGCCCATACGCGCTGTAGCAGATCAATATACTGCTGACGGGTGCCGCCATGCCAGTTTTGGTTTTGCCAGAGTTTAATATCCCTGACGCAGTCCTGCCAGGAAACATACACCGAATATTGATGCCAGGCTCCAATCCGTGTGCTCGGTCGCGCACCGGGTACGCGCATCCCAATAAAATTATTGGTTTTACGGAACAGCGCTGAAGAAAAATCCCAACCGGATTCCACGATACCCTGAGCCAGCACTACTTCCCAATGGGCTACATCATGTCGTATCAGCTCCTCTGCCAGGTTATCTATGGTAATCGGCTTATTCTCCTGGCCCGGAACCGGTAAATAGCTAAGCAAAAAGGAAAGAATTGTGCTCAGAACTATGAAATGGGATACCGATTGTGTCCTTGCGTCAAACATGATTGGCGGGTTTTTAGCTTAATGAGGTATTTTCTTCCGGCCTGACCTCCAACTGAAACTCATTTAACGGTAAATAGTTTCATTGGATTACCACCGAATGTGCACCTTTGTGTACCGGAACCGGTAATTGTACTTTGTAAAGAGCAGGTTATCAGTAAGATATGAACATCTTTGTGAATTACGGCTATTGTTTATATTCTTGTTGAAAACAAGTGGAATGAAAATAATTGCCGTACTATGGGTCAGCCTGGTATCCCTTTTTGCCCAGGGACAGCTTCCTGCATGGAAAGCTGAAATATTGCGAACGGTCCGGCAGCAGGAAAGAGCCTGGAACCGGGGAGAGCTGGAAGGATTTATGGAAGGTTACTGGCATTCCGATTCCCTGCGCTTTGTCACGTCCCGCGGCATTACATATGGTTGGGAAGCCACGCTTGAACGCTACCGGTCTGCTTACCCAACCCGGAAAAAAATGGGACAACTACGGTTTTCTGAACTGGAATTAAAGCGCCTGGGCAGGCAATACGCGCTGGTGACCGGCCGCTGGGAACTCACCGGCCTTCCCGGAGAACCGCACTCAGGATATTTTACACTCCTCTGGCAAAAGATTAACGGCCGGTGGCTGATCGTGCGCGACCATACAAGTTGACGCATTCTATCCGTTTCAAACTGTCAAAAGTACTCCGAACAGGCCCCGATTACTGCCATTTTTTCCTTTTTGATCGCGTGGAACAGGCTTTGATGAGCAGGGCGTGTATCAATACAGGAGTTTATGAATTTTAATCAGTTTACATTAAAAGCACAGGAAGCTGTACAAAAGGCACAGGAAATTGCCTTTGGCATGCAGCATCAGCAAATAGAAACAGTCCATATTTTGAAAGGGCTGCTTTCTATAGATGAGCATGCGGTGACGCATTTGCTCAAAAAGTTGAATGTACCCTTACCGGCTCTTCAGAATAAGCTGGATGAGAAATTGAACACCCTGCCGAAAGTTTCCGGTGGGGAAGGGCAGTACCTGAGCCGGGACGCCAACAAGGCCCTGCTCAAAGCCCAGGAGTTCATGAAGGAGTTCAAGGATGAGTATGTGTCGGTGGAGCACCTGATACTGGGGTTGCTGGAAGCAGGAGACGACACCAGCAAGCTAATGCGTGAGATGGGCATCAATGAGAAAGACCTGCGCCTGGCGATTGCCGGGTTGCGGCAGGGCTCCAAAGTGACTGACCAAAACGCGGAAGCCCGCTACAACGCGTTGAACAAATACGCCCGGAACCTGAATGAGTTGGCCGCTGAAGGCAAGCTCGATCCGGTCATTGGCCGGGATGAAGAGATCAGGCGGGTGCTACATATCCTGAGCAGGCGCACCAAAAACAATCCAATCCTGGTGGGAGAGCCCGGAGTGGGCAAAACGGCTATTGCCGAAGGCATAGCCCACCGGATTGTGAACGGAGACGTGCCGGAAAACCTGAAATCGCGGGTAATTTACGCCCTGGATATGGGTGCGTTGATGGCGGGCGCCAAGTACCGTGGTGAATTTGAGGAAAGGCTTAAAGCCGTTATCAAGGAAGTGAGTCAGAGTGACGGGCAGATCATCCTGTTCATAGACGAAATCCATACGTTGGTGGGAGCCGGGGCTACGGAAGGGGCCATGGACGCGGCCAATATCCTGAAACCGGCCCTCGCACGGGGAGACCTGCGGGCTGTGGGCGCCACCACGCTGAGCGAGTATCAGAAATACTTTGAAAAAGACAAGGCGCTGGAGCGCAGGTTCCAGGTCGTGATGATCGATGAACCGGGCGAGGAAGACGCCATATCCATCCTCCGCGGTCTGAAGGAGCGCTACGAGACCCACCACAAGGTGCGGATCAAGGACGAAGCCATCATTGCGGCCGTGCAGCTCTCGCAGCGCTACATCACCGACCGGTTCCTGCCGGATAAGGCCATTGACCTGATTGATGAAGCGGCTGCCAAGTTGCGCCTGGAAATGGATTCGCTCCCGGAAGAGCTGGATGAGCTGGAACGCAAGATCCGGCAGCTGGAAATCGAAAAGGAAGCCATCAAAAGGGAAAAAGACCAGCAGAAGCTCAAACAGCTGAGCGAGCAAATTGCCAATCTGACGGAAGAGCGTGATGCCCTGCGGGCCAAATGGCAGCAGGAAAAGGAACAGGTGGACCGCATCCAGCAGCTCAAACAGCAAATCGAGGAATACAAGCTCGAAGCGGAGCAGGCCGAGCGGGCCGGGGATTTCGGTCGGGTGGCTGAATTGCGCTACGGCAAGATCCAGGAAGCGGAATCGCAGCTGGCCGAAGCCGAAAAGCAGCTACACGAGCTCGACAGCAAAGGCCGCCTGATGAAGGAAGAAGTGGACGCGGAAGATATTGCCGAAATCGTCAGCAAATGGACCGGTATCCCGGTTTCGAAAATGCTGGAGTCCGAGCGGCAGAAGCTGCTGAAACTGGAAGATCGCCTGCATGAGCGGGTTGTTGGGCAGGACGAAGCGATACAGGCTGTCTCGGATGCCATCAGAAGGAGCCGGGCCGGACTGCAGGATCCGAACCGGCCGGTAGGTTCCTTCATATTCCTCGGGCCTACCGGGGTTGGCAAAACCGAGCTGGCCAAGGCCCTGGCGGAATATTTATTCGATGATGAGCACGCCATGGTGCGGATCGATATGTCGGAATATCAGGAGCGGCATGCAGTATCCCGTTTGATTGGCGCCCCTCCGGGCTACGTGGGATACGATGAAGGTGGGCAGCTGACGGAAGCCGTGCGCAGGAAACCTTATTCCGTGATCCTGCTCGATGAAATAGAAAAAGCACACCCGGATGTGTTCAATATCCTGCTGCAGGTGCTGGATGACGGCCGGCTGACCGATAACAAAGGCCGGGTAGCCAACTTCAAGAATTCACTCATTATCATGACCAGCAACCTGGGATCTGATATCATTATGACCAATTTTGAAGGGGTTACCGAAGAAAGCCTGCCCAAGGTGCTGGAATCCACGCGAGCGCAGGTGTTTACCCTGCTGCGGCAGTCGCTGCGGCCCGAATTCCTGAACCGGGTGGATGAAATCCTCCTCTTCAAACCGCTGATGAAGGATGAAATCCGGTCCATCATCCGGCTGCAGCTTGAACAGCTGAACCAGCGGCTGGCCGAAAATGATATTGTGCTGGAATACACGCCATATATCATTGACTGGCTGGCCCAGGAAGGCTACGATCCGCAGTTTGGCGCCAGGCCGCTGAAACGCCTGATCCAGAACCGCATGGTGAATAAGCTGTCGCGCGAGATTCTGGCCGGCAAAGTAAACAGCCATGACCGCGTGGTGGCCGATGTGGTGGAAGGCAACGTGTTCTTCAAGGTTGAACCGGCCGAAGCCATGAAAGCAACCGGTGCGTAAACCGTCACTATAAATGCGGAAAGCTGGCTGAATCATCAGCCGGCTTTCTTTTTATCAGGACTGTTCGAAAATCAACGGTTTTCCAGGGCCTCAATCCTTTTCTCCAGGCTTTCGATGTAGGCCTGCTGCTCCTGAATGGCCCGGGTAAGCACGGGAATGAGGCCGAGGTAATTCACGGATTTGTACTCGATGCGCTCGTTCCTTGTGCCGGGCAGGGCGGCAATTTCGTCCTTCACCAGTTCGGGGAAAACCTGCTCGAGTTCCTGGGCAATGAACCCGTACTGCTCGCCTTCAGGAAAATTCAGCGCCCTCCCGACCCGGTTATGCACAAAGCGGTAGCGGGCCGGTTTCAGCTGCATAACCCTGGGCAGGACGTTCCCGGCCGGTTCAATACCGGCCTTGAACCTGCGGTCAGAAGGGTTGCTGAAGGTGCCGGTCACGGTCACATCACCCACAAAGTATCCCGCAAAGTTCGACAGGGCCGCACCGCTGGCTATGGCATACACCCCGTAGTTGATTCCGCTGCCCCCGGTTGCCGCGGCCTGGACGGCCCGGTAGGTGAGCGAACCGGAAGGGTTCACCACACCTTGCACGCCAACGTAGCCGCCCTCGAAATAACCGCCATAGCCGTAATTGTCGGCCGGGGAGCTGATGCCCTGCACAGCCACTGCGTCATAATTGGACGTGCCGGTGTATTCGGCATGGACCACTTCGGTGGTGCTTGAAGGGTAGTTGCTGGCAAAGTATGCGGTATATTGCCCGGAGGGGTTTTCCACGTGCAGCTTGGCATTGGCATCGGGCGAGGTGGTGCCGATGAGCAGGTTCCGATTGCCGCCTTCAAACATGGCGTAGGGGATATTGTTGTTATTGAAAACCACATCACCGGACGCCACCGGGTTGAAATAGATGTTACCCAAGGCAGCGTTTAGCGAAACATTGTTTCCGTTTAGGGAGAGGCGCGACTGGTTGTCGCTCAGGTAATAGCTTCCTTGAGACAGGAGGTCACCGTTGACTTCCAGCAGGCGGCCGGGATTGGTGGTTCCTATGCCCACATATCCGTTGGAAGATTTCATACTCATGGCCGTAAAAGTAGAACCGGTGACTTTCACAAAATTCAGGCTTCCGGTGGTGCCTGAGGAGATTCGCCATTCAACTCCTCCACCGCTGTTTTGCAAGCCTATGGCCGCGTCATACATTCCCGGCCCGGAAACTACCAGCCCCGCACCCGGGTATTGGGTGCCGATGCCTACTTTGCCTTCCAGGTAATGCTTGTCGGTTCCGGTCAGGTAAAGCCCGTACTTGGTGCCGCCCCCGCTGGCGGAGCCGTACAGGATGTACTTGTCCTGGGCCTGCGGGCCCGTCACCGTGGCGCGGATGCCGTAACCCTTGCCCAACGAACCGGAGATCATGAGGTCAGCCCCGATGTTCATGTTGCTGTTGTTCAGCACCATGGCGTACAGCCCGCGGTTGTAGGTTCCCGATGTGCTGCTGCTCACCAGCGAGTATATCGCGGTGTGGATGCCGGAACCGCTGCCGTTAACGATCGAGGCGATGCCGGCCACGTTTTCATTGCCTGTGGTGCGCAGCAGGAACTGTCCCGCGGAGCTGCCGCTGAACGAACCGGGGTAAACCGAGCCGATCTTGTTCCACACCGTGAAGGTGGAAGCCGCACTATCGGAGCCGAAAATCTCGGCATCTCCGGCCACGTAGAGGTTTTTGGACGGGCTGCTGGTGCCGATGCCCACATTGCCGCTGTTGTAGTAAATATTGTTCCCCTGCAGTTGCCAGATCTGCGGTGGAATATTTGCCGAACCCGTATCGTCCGGAGCGGGCGCCCAGGCCGTGCCGTTCCATTTCAGCACCTGTCCCATGGCTGCGCCTTGCTGGGCTATGCCGAGCAGGTTGGCCGTGGTGCCGTTTCCCGTCAGTGTGGCATCGTGTTCCACCACCTGGGTTCCCCAGTTGTCCCCCGCGCCACCGCCTACGTCATTGGCCGGTTCCCACTGGTTATTCGAATTGTTCCACTTCAATACCTGCCCGTCAGCGGGTGCCGCGGCAGACACAGAGCGCCCCTGAAGGCCCTGGACCGTGGGATTTGGGTAACTCCCGGCAAGGTCGCCCCCGGCCGTGGTGCCAATGGTGATATCATTTGTGCTGTCGGTGTCGCCTGTGTTAGAGATGGTGTTCCCGCTGATGGCAATGCCGGTTCCGGCTATGTACTGAACTACATTGCCTGCTTCATTGGCATACAGGGCATAGGGCACGCTTACCAGCTGCTGGGTGCCCATGTCGGCATAGCCACTGCCGGCATCCACTTCCACCTGGAGGTAATAGGCCGAATTGCCCCAGGCAATATTGCCGAATGACCCGCTAATCACCAGGCCCTCCCCGATGCGAAGGGAAAACAACCCGTAGGCGTTGGTACTGGTGGAGTGTGTTTCCTGGTAAACCACGGGCCCCGTGACACTGTCGCTGTGAATGGTGAACCTGACAGTAAGTGCCTGGTTGTTCATAAGGGTGCCTGCCGCATCACGTGCCACTGCCTGGTACTCAATAAGGCCAGGTGACTGGGCATTCGTGGCTTGTAATGCGAGCAGGAAGAACAGATTAGCGATGAGAGGTTTTAAGTATTTCATAGTAGTGTATTTTGGAATAAAATTAATGATCCTTCTGCCATGCACGGATGATAAATATCAACCGATTGCATGAAAAAACCCTGTCCTCATGCGAAGACAGGGTTTTTGCCTATCGGCCTTGGTGTGCCGTTCAGTTCAGCTTTTCCACCTTGAACGATTCGATGACCCTTCCCTGCGCGTCACGCAGCAGGAGGAAGTAGGTTCCTGCCGCGAATGGCCTGAGGTCGAAAGTGCGGGTGTAATTCCCGTTTACGGTAGCGATCTGCACCTTGCCGAGGCCTTGGCCGAGCATGTCGAACCACTGCAACTGCACTTCTCGGTTGGTGGCTGAAGACAGTTTCAGGGTCAGCATGCCTTCGGTGGGGTTGGGAAACAGGGAAACCGCCAGGTCGTTGACCGGGCTCTGGATGCCCACGGCCATACCGTCAGGCTGCTGGAATCCCTGGGTGATGACCAGATTGGAGGACGATTCGGTGGTGACCATCACTTCGCCCACGGTCCACGACAGCTGCAGGTTCCCGGCCGTGGCATAGTCACCGGACGAAGCGGTTACCTGGCGGTCGAGGCTCTGCCCGGCAAGGGCCAGGGGCAGCAGCAGGGCCATCCCGGTGATAAAACGTTTCATGATTCTGGTTTTTATTTGTTAAGCATTGATTGCAGCTCATCAACCTGTTGCTGCAATTTAGTGATTTTTCCGTTAAGCTCCTCAATGATTTCCTGTTGCTCCTGTATAGCCTTGATGGCCACCACGCTGAAACCTGCGTAATCGAGTGTGTATAAATCCTCGTTTTCGTTGGCTTCCGGATTGGGTTTGATATGGTTAACCAGGGATGGGAACACCGGTTCCACATCCTGGGCAATGAACCCGATGTGGGTTAAATCATCCGGCTGGTCGATGAACCGGTATTGCACCGGCTGCAGGGCTTTTATTTTGTCGAGCGCAGAGCCCATGGGTTCAATGTTGGTCTTAAACCTGCGGTCAGACAAGGCAGTGTAAGCACCTGTGGTCGGGTTAAAAGATCCCACTTGGCTTCCATTGAAATACAATCCCAGGGAGTTGGTTGACCATACATAAAAATGCCACCGGTCACTGTCTAAATCATTGGATAAGGAAAATCCGTGAGTTGTTCCTGTAGGATGGTTAACATGAAGTATGGTTGCGGGACTTATGGTGTTGATGCCAATTTCTCCGGATCCGGTAATCCGCATGCGTTCCACGCTGTTTGTGCCGAAACGCAGGGGAGTGTTTTCGTAGTTCCAGATTGCGGCATCAGCCATAAAGCCGGAGGCAGACCATATTTCAAGCCCGTCAGAGCCGGTACTTCCGTTTCCCACATTGTTCAGCAGCAAGGAAGTATATGAGCCAAAAAGGCCTGAAGAGCCTTCGTAAATGTGCAGGTTGGTCTTGGGCGATATGGTTCCTATACCCACAAAACCGCTGGTATCAATAAACATGTCAGTTGATCCTGAAGCTCCGAAATTCAATCCTCCCGGTTCATAATTCCAGACGTAGCCCCTTCCGGAAGGGCCGCCCAGGCCGACCAGGAATCCGTCTGTTGATGTAGACCCGGAAATACTGTTATGAAAGGCAGCGTATGAGTACATGGAGCCGGAGGTTACATCCAGTCGTTGCACCGGGTTGGTGGTACCAATTCCGACATTTCCATTT
>CAYRDC010000022.1:30538-35566 GCA_964422925.1 uncultured Chitinophagales bacterium
TTCCGGTAATGAACAGCCTGTAATTGTTTCCGTTAGTTTGGATGGCCACGGGACCCGCATCGCTGCGGAGCACCATGGTTCCGTTAAGGTTCCACAGGATGCCTTTTCGGATAGCGTTGGTGTAAAATTCGAGGTAGCTGCTGGCGGCTGTGCTATTGAAACGTCCCAGTACGGAAGCCGAACCGGCATCCACGTCCAGCGCTGCCTGGGGGTTGGTTGTACCTATGCCCACATGACCACCATTATAATAAATGCCGTTTGTGGCGGTGGTCCAGGGGCTGGAATTATCCGTTCCCGGGGTCCAGGCTGTTCCGTTCCATTTCAGTACCTGGCCCGTTGTGGGTGCGGTACCTGCCACAGCACGTCCCTGCAACTTATTTGCATTCCAGAGAGCACTGGTGTTCTGTGCGCTGAAGGTGGTTCCGCTGAGTGTCAGCCCCGTGCCCGCGGTGTAGGTGGTGTTGTTGTCGGTGGAGCTGATGGTGAAATTGGGATAAGTTCCCGTCACCGTGGTGGCACCTGCCCCGGTAAGGGTTACGGTCTGGTCAGGGGCCGTGTTGGTGATGGTGGTACCGCTGATGCTGATACCCGTGCCGGCCGAATAGGTGGTATTGTTGTCGGTGGAGCTGATGGTGAAGTTCGGGTAAGTGCCTGTTACAGTGGTGGCACCTGCCCCGGTAAGGGTTACAGTCTGGTCGGGGGCGGTGTTGGTGATGGTATTCCCTGAAATGGAAATACCGGTTCCACCCGCATAGTTGATGACATTGCCTGCTTCGTTGGCATACAGGGCATAGGGCACGCTTACCAGCTGCTGGGTACCCATATCGGTATAGCCGCTTCCTTTGTCGATTTCCACCTGCAGGTAATAAGCATGACTGCCCCAGGCAATGGATGCGAATGAACCGCTGGAAACCGTGCCTTCCCCGATTTTCAGGGAGAACAATCCATAATCGTTGGTGCTGGCACTGTGGGTTTCCTGGTACACTGTAGTGCCGGTAGCCGATCCTTCATGAATAGTGAAACGCACGTTAATCAGTTGATTGGACAATAAGGCTCCGCTGCCATCTCTGGCAACGGCCTGGTAATTGATTGCTTGGGGGCTTTGCGCCCAACCGTTCAGGCTGAAAAGCAAAACCGCCAATACTGTGTAAAGAGATTTCATGGCATTTAATTTAATTGAAAAAATTATAATTGCAAGTAAAGGTAAGTGTTTGAAATAAATATACCAAACATCAGAATCAATTTTGATTGAACAGTTTTAATAGCGATGAAATCTTTTGAGGGGCAAAGATTCTTACCGGGTTTTTTGAAAGATATTGCAATTATCAACATGAAAGCAGGTTGATAACCTGAAAAAATGTCTCCTTTTTATCTGATGGCATAAAACTTGGCAGGGAGGGAATCCGTTAATTAATAACCGGTACCTGTCAAATTGACGTGAATAACCTATGGATAAATTCAAAAAAATACAATTGATTCCACCTGGTGAGGATGAAGTAGAGTTTTTGCCTATCATCTCGCTGGAAGAAGAACCTGAAACCGACAATGATCCCTTTGAATCGGAGATGCCGGTATTGCCGCTGCGCAATACGGTATTATTCCCGGGCGTGGTGATTCCCATTACCGTTGGCCGCGACCGTTCGCTGATGGCGATAAAGGAAGCGAACAGCAAGGATAAAATCCTGGCAGTCGTGGCCCAGAATGATCCGATGGTGGATGAGCCTGGAGCCAAAGATTTATATAAAGTTGCAACGGCCGCCCGGATAGTCAGGAAATTGCGCATGCCGGACGGCAGCAATACCGTAATAATCCGGGGCATCAGGCGCGTAAAGGTTCAGATGATCAGCGAAGATCCGTTTTTCCGGGCCAGGGTGCAGGAATTCCCTATGAAGAAAAAGAAGGAAGATCAGGAATACCTGGCCATCATCGAATCACTCAAAGACCAGGCTACCGAGGTCATTAAACTGGCGCCCCATATTCCTTCGGAAGCTACCATTATCCTGAAAAATATCAGCAACCCTGAATTCCTGGTTCATTTTATTGCTTCTAACCTGAATGTTGAATTAGACAAGAAGCAAAAGATTCTCGAAACCACGGATGCCAAGAGCAGGGCCAACCTCGTGCTGCGCTACCTGAGCATGGAACTGCAACAGCTGGAACTCAAGAACAAGATACAAACCAAGGTGCGCCACGACATTGAAAAGCAGCAGCGCGATTACTTCCTGAACCAGCAACTGAAAACCATTCAGGAAGAGCTGGGTGGTGATAGTTTTGACCAGGAAATTAAAAGGCTCCGGGAACGGGCCAAGGAAAAGAAATGGTCAAAGAAGGTAGCAGAAACTTTTAACCGGGAGCTGGAAAAATTACAAAGGATCAACCCGGCTTCAGCCGAATACGGGGTTATCCTTAATTATCTCGATACCTTGCTCGACCTTCCCTGGAATGAATTCACCACGGACAGCATTGACCTGAAGCGAGCCCGGGACGTACTGGAAAAAGACCATTACGGGTTGAAAAAGGTCAAGGAGCGCATACTGGAATATCTTGCCGTATTAAAGCTGAAAGGAGACCTGAAATCCCCGATACTGTGCTTTGTCGGCCCTCCGGGCGTAGGTAAAACCAGCCTGGGGCGGTCTATTGCCCGTGCCCTGAAGCGGAAGTATGTCCGCATGTCGCTGGGCGGGCTGCACGATGAAGCCGAGATCCGGGGGCACCGGAAAACCTATATAGGAGCCATGCCGGGCCGCATTATGCAAAACCTGAAAAAGGTAAAAACTGCCAACCCGGTTTTCATCCTGGATGAAATTGATAAAGTTGGGGCTGATTTCCGGGGCGACCCCTCATCAGCCCTGCTTGAAGTGCTTGACCCGGAGCAAAACAGCACGTTTTATGACAATTACCTCGAACTGGAGTTTGACCTGTCCAAAGTGCTTTTCATTGCAACGGCTAATTCGCTGAATTCCATTCAGCCTGCTTTGCGCGACCGGATGGAGATCATTCACCTGGAAGGATATTCCACGGAAGAAAAAATAGAGATAGCCGCCCGTCACCTGGTGGCCAAACAACGCCAGGCGCATGGACTGACCGGGAAGGATGTTCGGATCAGCCGGAAGGTTCTCCGAAAAATCATCCAGGAATACACCCGCGAGTCCGGAGTGCGGGAACTGGACCGAAAGATTGCTGCCATTATGCGTTATGTAGCGAAAACCGTGGCCATGGATGAACAGCGCGATGCTTCCATCCGGGAAGAGGACCTTGAAAAAATCCTTGGCCGGCAGAAATATGACAATGAAGCTTATACGCGTGACTTGCCGCCCGGGGTGGCAATCGGCATGGCTTATACGGTATACGGTGGGGAAATCCTGTATATCGAAAGCGCCCTGAGCCGCGGCAAGGGCAACCTGACCCTGACCGGTAACCTTGGGGATGTAATGAAAGAATCAGCCACCACCGCCCTGACTTACCTGAAATCCATGACCAATAGCTTGGGCGTTGAGGATGAAGCATTCAGCCATTGGAACATTCATCTTCATGTGCCGGAGGGTGCCACTCCCAAAGACGGACCTTCGGCCGGTGTGGCCATGCTTACCGCGCTGGCTTCCCTGTTCACCCAGCGGAAAGTAAAACCGTTTACTTCCATGACAGGAGAAATCACCCTGCGTGGCAAGGTGTTGCCCGTTGGCGGAATTAAAGAAAAAGTTTTGGCTGCCAAGCGCGCGGGTATACGGCACATTATACTGCCGGGAAAAAACCGCAAAGACATAGAGGAAATCGAACAGGATTTTATCAAAGACCTGACATTCAGCTATGTGGATAAGATGGAAGAAGTGCTGGACCTGGCCCTGGAAAAAGAACCGGTTCCCGATGCCCGCAACCTGAAGGTTCCGGAAAAATAGATTTGCGGATTCAATAAATTCATCCCATCTTCAGGCCTGAAAAATTTATCCGGCAATAGAACCGGCCCCTGGCCGTTGTTGTTACAATCATTTGGCATGCGGTTTTTCCCTTTCTTTCTGGTGCTTGCTTTGAGCCTGCCTGTTTCAGCTCAGTTGGGTGGGAGCAGCACCTACGCATTCCTGAACCTCCCGGCTTCGGCCCGGATTAACGCTATGGGCGGGCAATTGAATGCCCTGCGGGACGGGGACATGACCCTGGTGCTTGGCAATCCGGCCGCCCTGAATTCCGCCATGGACAAGGCCATGGCCTTCAATACTGCCCTGTATTTTGCGGGAATTAACTTTGGCTATGCCGGCTTTGCCTGGCATGCCGATAGCCTGCAAACGACTTTCGCGGGAGGCATCCAGTACGTGAGTTACGGGGAATTCACCGAAACGAACGCTTCGGGGCAGGAACTCGGCACCTTTAACGCATCGGAATACATGCTGCATGGCGGGGCCGCCCGCGTTTACGGCCCGTTCCGCTACGGCATCAATACCAAATTCACCTATTCCCAACTCGAATCCTACACCAGCTTCGGGCTGGCCGCGGATATCGGGGCCATGTATGTGGACACCGGCCGCATGCTCAATATTGCCTTCGTGGTGAAAAACTTCGGCTTTCAGCTGAAGCCCTACATCCCCGGAGATCGCGAGCCACTGCCTTTCGATATTCAGATTGGCCTTAGCAAGCAAGTGGAGCACCTCCCTTTCCGGCTTTCGGTAGTGGTTCATCATCTGCAGCAGTTCGATATACGTTACGATGACCCGGTCATTGTCCAGCCCGTTGACCCCTTTGGCCTGGATTCCACCCGGAACCAGAAGCCAAAGACATACCTGGCCGATAAAATAGCCCGCCATTTTATTATAGGTGGGGAATTCCTGCTGGGCGATAATTTAAGGCTGCGCCTGGGTTATAACCACCTGCGGAGGCAGGAACTTGGACTATACACCCGGAAGGGTATGGCCGGGTTCAGTTTCGGGGTAGGCATTCGGATCAGTCATTTCAGGCTCGATTACAGTATGGCCCAATTCAATGCGGCCGGCAGCGCCCATTTGTTCAGCCTTTCCACTAACCTGAACCGCTTTCTTC
>CAYRDC010000023.1:0-8933 GCA_964422925.1 uncultured Chitinophagales bacterium
CTCCGGCACTTTGTCCACTGCCTTCGGCAAACTTACGTATCAGGTATTCGTAGCTGCGCCCGATGATATCCGGCTCTACATCATTCAATCCGAGCCTTTTCTGGCTTATGCGCTCAATGAGGTTGCTCAGACGGTCATCGTCAATGTCCCGCTGACCGTGTGTGGTCGCATTAAAGTCAACCCGGTCAATAATACCTTGGAGGCGTGTATTTTCTTTGGCAATTTCGCGCAATACGTCCGTCACCTGCTGCCCCAAACTGGCATTTCCAGTTGGTATCATTGTGCGAATTACTGACCATGTGCTGTCATTCTCCGGATCCTTGGCTTTCAACGGAAGATAGAACCGGACGAGTTCGTGGGCTTTCTCTACCAGGACAAGCGCTTTGGTTCTGGATTTTACCTTCTCCGCAATACGGTCTATTTCATCATCAAAAACATCACAAAGTCGCTTTACAAAAACCAAAGGAAGAATGTAATCCTTGAATCTTGCTGCATCCTGTTGTCCCCTGATGCTGCAGGCAGCATCCCATAACCAGTTTTCAAGTTTCTTGTTATTCGTACCGGGTGTTTTTGTCATGCTTTATGTTATTTACAGCAGCTGTGATTTAATACCTCTATTATTTCATCATCCTGAAAAGTGCGAATTCCATTTTTCCGGTTCATACAAAAATATGAGTGCTTGGATTCACAATTGATTTTTTTCGCGATTTCAGATGGAGATAGAATCTTTCTTGGCTTAGGAACTGTAGCGGTAGCCAATAAAAAATCAAAACGGCTCATTTCAGGGTTGTAGTGAATATTCAGGTAACCCTTTTTGCTTATAACCGGGTTTTCGTTTTCTATTGAGAAACGGGAATTATCTATATGGCCATACTTCTCTTCCCATACTTTTCTGAGTGGTTCAATTTCTTTATCAGAACGAGATGGTTTAATCCACAATGCAACAGTACCCCAATACCAGTGCAATGTCTGGTTATTTATCTCCTCTTTTTTCTCTGCTGCAGCCAGGGCTTTTGCCAAGGGAATTATTTTTTCTGCTTCATTCAGCTCTTTGGATAATGGAATGATGTATCCCCGTCCGGGTCGGGTGGCTGGATGATTGCAAAAAACAATCGTATAAGCTCCATTTCTTGAAATGGATTGCCTGCCATATCTGATATTTAATTGAACCTGAATCTTTTTGACCGAAAGATTCAGGTATTTCCTACGCCAACTTGTGCGCAACGCGTGATTATCCCAAAGCAATGAACCTACTGTGATGATTCCCCCTTTGTAAGTCATCAAAGCCATATTATTGAAACAATATTATGAATATTTCTGATTATTTCCATATTATAAAGAGGATTACCTTTCGACAGCTCGGTAAAAAGTTTATTCTGAGTTTGAGTTAAATAAAATTCTGAATAGAATTTATTTTACCCGCCTCGCTTCTCCTGCCGGTTCCTGCGCCAGGGGCTGGAGGCTTCGGCAGCGGGGGAGAGATTACCGCCCCGGATGGACGGCCCTTTTTCCTGCATGTGGAGGTACGCGGAGAGCAGGGCAGCCAGGCGGGCTTCTTTTTCGTCCGGTTCGTACAGCTTGTCCGGGTCGAAGTGCTGCTCCACGAAATGGGTGTCGAACTGCCCGCTGCGGAAGGCTTCGTGTAGCATCACGAAACGCCCGAAGGGCAGGGTGGTTTCCACGCCACCCACCTGGTATTCCTCGATAGCGCGCAGCATTTTGTCGATGGCGGCAGCACGGTCGCTGGCGTGCACCACCAGCTTGGCGATCATGGGATCGTAATAGATGGGGATCTGCATGCCCTGCTCAAAGCCGTCATCTACGCGGATGCCGGGCCCGGCCGGGTGCTGGTATAATTCAAGGGTGCCCGTGTCCGGAACGAAGCCGGCTTTCGGGTTTTCGGCATACACCCGCAATTCAATGGCATGGCCGTGGATCGACAAATCCTCCTGGGCATACCCGAGCGGTTCGCCCCGTGCTACCCGGATCTGCTCCCGGACCAAGTCAAGGCCGGTAATGAATTCGGTGACAGGGTGTTCCACCTGGAGCCGGGTGTTCATTTCGAGGAAATAGTAATTCAGGTGTTTGTCCACGAGGAATTCCACGGTGCCCGCCCCCGTGTAGCCGCAGGCCCGGGCTACGGCAATAGCGCTCCGGCCCATTTGATCCCGGAGTTCGGGCGTCATGATGGCGGACGGGGATTCTTCGATGACCTTCTGATGTCTGCGCTGGATGCTGCATTCCCGTTCAAACAGGTGGACAACATTGCCGTGCCGGTCGGCCAGGATCTGGAATTCGATATGCCGGGGCGATTCCAGGTATTTTTCCAGGTAAACGGACGGATCGCCAAAGGCCGTTTTGGCTTCACCGGCAGCGAGCTGCAAAGCTTCCTGCAAAGCTGTTTCATCCGGGACAACGCGCATCCCCTTGCCGCCCCCTCCGGCCGAGGCTTTTACCAGTACGGGATAGCCGATTTGGCGGGCGATTTCGCGGGCTTCGCTGAAGTCCGTTACCGGCCCCGGTGAACCGGGCACCAGGGGAATGCCGTGGCCGGCCACGGCTTCCCGCGCGGCCAGCTTGGAGCCCATGATTTTCATGGCTTTGGCAGGCGGCCCGATGAAAATGAGCCCGGCTTCCTCTACCGCCCGGGCGAATTCCGGGTTTTCGCTCAGGAAGCCGTAGCCCGGGTGTATGGCATCCGCCCCCGCCTGGCGGGCGGTCTCGATAATCTTGTCAATCCGCAGGTAAGACTCCGCGGAAGGAGCCGGGCCTATGCAAAAAGCTTCATCCGCGTGGCGCACATGCAGGGAACCGCGGTCGGCTTCCGAGTATACGGCCACGGTGCGGATGCCCATTTCCCGGGCTGTGCGCATGACCCGCAAGGCTATTTCCCCGCGGTTGGCGATCAATATTTTCCGGATATCCATCAGCTGCGAATATAGCCATTTGCCCAAAGCACCGGATATTTTCCCCGCAAGGATTGTCATAGGGCTGCCTGTGAAAATATTGTAGTTTTGCGGCTGAAATCCCCGGCAGTGAAATTGCCCCTGCAGATCTTAACCCTTATCCGGAAGGAGATTCTCCTGGAGTGGAGACAGCGGTTTGCCCTCTACGGCATCCTGCTGTACGTGATCCTTGTGGTTTTTGTCGCCTATCTTTCCTTCGAACGCGTGGATGTAGGCACATGGGCCACCTTGTTCTGGATCATCATGCTTTTTACGGCCATCAATGCTATCACCAAGAGCTTTATGCAGGAAGGCCCGGGCAGGCAATTGTACTATTACACTATAGCCAGCCCCCAGGCCATGATCCTGGCCAAAATGGTGTACAACACCCTGCTGATGGTGCTGATCACAGCTGTCACCCTGGCCAGCTATATGTATGTGCTGGGGTTCCCGCTGGATCATCCATGGATCTTCCTGCTGGCGGTCGGGCTGGGCGCCATCGGGTTTTCGCTGACCTTTACACTGATGTCGGCCATTGCCTCCAAGGCAGGCAACAGCACGGCCCTGATGGCGATCCTCTCGCTGCCGGTTTTTATCCCCATGCTGGTCATGCTGATTACCCTCTCGCGGCTGGCTTACGCGGAGACTTTTGTGGTGAGTGAAGTGGTGAAAAACAGCCTGGCCCTGCTGGCATTTGACGCCATCGACCTGGGCCTGGCGCTGATATTATTTCCGTATCTTTGGCGCGATTAATTGCAACTCATGAACTTCTTCCGGACATCCTGGTGGAAATGGTTAAGCGGAGCGCTTATTGTCTATGCCATTGTGGCTGGAATGATTATTTCCGTGCCCCGTCTGGCTGTGCTGAATGAAACCATACGCAACCTGTTTTATCATGTGCCTTTATGGTTCGCGATGATCATCCTCCTGGTGATTTCGCTGGTGAACGGGGTGAAATATTTATCGAACGGGCGGATGGAAAACGATTATTTATCGGTGGAGATGGCCCGGGTGGCCATTGTATTCGGATTGCTGGGTTTTGCCACGGGCACCCTTTGGGCCAATTACACCTGGGGCAAGATCAGCGACTGGCTGGTGCAGGAGCCCAAGGTGCTGGGCAGCATGCTGGGCCTGCTGATTTACTTTGCTTATTTCGTGTTGCGGGGATCCATCGAAGACGAGGAAAAACGCGCGCGGATTTCCGCGGTGTACAACATTTTCGGTTTCGCGATTTACCTGATTTTCATCTTCATCACCCCGCGCCTGACCGACAGCCTGCACCCTGGTAGCGGGGGCAACCCCGGGTTCAACGCCTACGACATGGACGCCAAGCTGCGGCTGGTGTTTTACCCGGCCGTGATCGGATACATTTTACTGGGTGTCTGGATAGCCGGTTTATTATACCGGCTCCGGATACTGAAAAATAAACTTGAAATCAATTGACCTATGATCCGCAAATTTGTAAGTATTTTACTGGTACTGGGCGCGGCTGTGGAGGCTTTCGCCCAGTCGCAGGATGTGGAAATGGCCGACCTGTTGCGCAGCAACGGCAAGATCTATGTAGTGGTAGGCGTGCTGCTCATCATTTTTATCGGTTTATTCCTGTACCTCTTCAGTCTTGACCGGAAAATCCGGAAGCTGGAAGAAGAAGTTGAAAATCGTTAACGCTTAAACCTAAAGCAAATAATCATGGCAGCCAAGAGCCCAAAAAGGGGAGGCAGTTTTTACGAAAATGTCGAATATTATGTCGACAAAGCCGCGAAATTCCTGAAACTGCCCAAAGGATTGATTGACCAGATCAGGGAATGCAACAACGTGTACCAGATGCGGTTTCCGGTGAAAATCGGGGGCGAATACCAGGTGATTGAAGCCTACCGCGTGCAGCACAGCCATCACCGGGTTCCCACCAAAGGCGGTATCCGGTATTCGTTGGGTGTGAACCAGGACGAAGTGATGGCCCTGGCCAGTCTGATGACTTACAAATGCGCCATTGTGGATGTGCCTTTTGGAGGCGCCAAGGGCGGGGTGAAGATCGACCCCAAGGCTTATTCGCCCAAGCAGCTGGAGCGGATCACCAGGCGCTATACATCTGAACTGATCAAGAAGAATTTCATCGGGCCGGGCATTGACGTACCGGCACCAGATTACGGAACTAATTCCAAGGTGATGTCGTGGATACTGGATACCTACCTGGCCTTTCACCCGGGGCAGATCGATGCGTACGGGTGTGTTACTGGAAAGCCGGTCGGGCTGAACGGGATCCGCGGCCGGACGGAAGCCACGGGCCTCGGGGTGTTTTACGGTCTGCGCGAAGCCATGAGCAACCGGGAGGATATGAAAAAGCTGGGGCTCACTCCGGGCATTAAAGGAAAAACCTTTATCGTGCAGGGGCTGGGGAACGTAGGCTATTACGCGGCCAAATTTATGTCGGAACACGGAGCCGTGCTGGTCGGTGTGTGCGAGTATGAAGGGTCCATTTACAAGAAGGACGGGATTGACCTGCACCAGCTGATGAAGCACCGCAAGGAAACCGGTTCCATCCTGGATTTCCCGGGGGCCACGAGCCTGGAGTCGCGCGAGAAAGGCCTGGAGATGCCCTGTGATGTGCTGATCCCTGCCGCGCTGGAAAACCAGATCACCAGTGAAAATGCCCACCGTATCCAAGCGAAAATCATCGGGGAAGCGGCTAACGGGCCCACCACCCCGGAAGCCGATGAAATCCTGTCCGGGAAAGGGGTGTTGATCGTCCCGGACCTGTACCTGAATGCAGGGGGTGTCACTGTTTCTTATTTTGAATGGCTCAAAAACCTTTCGCATGTCCGGTTCGGCCGCATGGATAAAAGGTTCACCCAGTACAGCTATGAAGGGATTGTGGATGCCATGGAACGCATGACCGGGCAACGGATGAAGCGGAAAGAAAAAGAAGTGATCACCCGGGGAGCCGATGAGATTGACCTGGTGTACAGCGGGCTGGAAGAAACCATGGTGGATGCTTACCAGCATATCCGGGAAACCTGGAGAAAGCACCGGCAAATCAAGGATATGCGCACCGCGGCCTTCGTGGTGGCCCTGGGCAAAGTGGCCGATGCTTATATCTCCATGGGCATATTCCCGTGATGCGTTAGAGAGCAGGCCTTCAGGCCAATTGTAGGGAAATCCTATTTTAGCGATAAATCCATAGCGTATGAAACGGTGCCTGCTCCTGCTGGCGTGGGTTTTTCCATGGCCCGTCTTTTCCCAGCCGGCTATCCAGTATGCTGTCCGCCTTGAAGCCACTGTCCAAACCACTCCACCGGCCATTACCCTGCACTGGGATGCCGGAACCGGGGCCACCGGGTTCGACCTGTACCGGAAACTGCCCGATCAAAGCGCCTGGATGACCCACCTCGGAAGCCTCCCGGCCAATGCCGTTTCCTACACCGACACCACGGTGATGGAGGGGCAGGCGTATGATTACAAAATGGTAAAACACGCTTCGGGATACACCGGCTACGGTTATATCCAGGCCGGGATGGAAATCCCGGCAACGGAAGACCGGGGCAGGCTGATCCTGTTGGCTGACAGCGCGCTGCAGGCCCAGATCCCCGTGGAAATCGAAACCCTGAAATCCGCGCTGGTGGCGGACGGATGGGAAGTGGTCTATCACGCGGTCTCCGCCAACGACAGCGTGCCGCTGGTAAAGAACCTGATCAAAGCGGATTACCAGGCGGATAAAGCGCGAACCCGGGCGGTATTCCTGCTGGGGCATATCCCGGTGCCATATAGCGGCAACCTGAACCCGGACGGGCATTCAAATCATCAGGGCGCCTGGCCGGCCGATACCTATTACGGGGACATGAACGGCACCTGGACCGACTTGTACGTGAACAATACCTCGGCTGCTCAGTCAAGAAACCACAATGTGCCCGGGGACGGGAAATTTGACCAGAGCTACGTGCCTTCCGACCTGGAGCTGGCCGTGGGACGGGTGGATTTATTCGACCTCCCGGCATTCGGCAAAACCTACGCGGAGCTTACGGCCGCCTACATCAGTAAAGACATTGCTTTCCGCAAGGGGGAGATTGTGGCGCAGCAGCGGGCCCTGGTGGACGACAATTTTGGCGGTTTCAACGGGGAAGCCTTCGCCTCCAGCGCCTGGAAATCGTTTTCCCCGCTGGTGGGGATCCAGCACGTGGAGGCCGCGGATTACCGGACCAGCATGGATACGGGCAGCTATATCTGGTCGTACGGTTGCGGGGGCGGATCCTATACCAGCGCCAACGGCATCGGCAATACCTCGCAATTGGCCAACGACAGCCTGCGATGCGTGTTTACGCTTCTGTTTGGCAGCTACTTTGGCGATTATGATGTGAAAAACAGTTTTTTACGGGCTCCGCTCGCACAGGGTACCATTCTGACCAATGCCTGGAGCGGGCGTCCGCACTGGTATTTCCACCGCATGGGCCTGGGCGGCACCACGGGGGAAAGCGCCCTGCTCACGGTGAACGAAGTGGGCGATTATTATTACAACCCGTATTCCTTCCTGTCGCACCTGGTTTCGATAAACCTGATGGGCGACCCCACGCTGACGCAATACATCACCCTGCCTCCGGGAGCAGTTACCGTCACCACGGGCAATGACGGGATCGCGCTTTCCTGGTACGCGTCTTCCGGCCCGGTGCTCGGCTATTATGTGTACCGCGCTCCCTCCGCCAGCGGCCCCTTCATGCGCGTGTCCGGCACGGTGGTAGCGGATACCTTTTTCACGGATGTCTGCATCCCGGATTCCGGCACCTGGTATTACCTGGTACGCGCCCTGGAGCTGAAGCAAACCCCTTCGGGCACTTTTTATAACCTGAGCAGCGGACAGTCTGCCAGCGGCACATTCAACGGCTCCGCGGCCGTGCAACCATCCTTCACGGCCCAGGTCAGCGGGGGAACGGTGACCTTTTTCAACGCTACCGTGAATGCCACGCAATACCTGTGGTTTTTCGGTGATGGAGACACCAGCTCCCAGGCCAACCCGGTCCACACGTACCAGGCCAACGGCTATTACCATGTGGTCCTGCAGGCCTCGAACGATTGCTTTACGGACAGTTCGGTAATGGACATACAGATTGTGGCAGCCGGCCTTGCCGGCCTGCCGGATGCCCGCATTGCCGTCCGCCCGGTTCCGGCTGACCAATACCTGGAAGTGGATGTGAAAACGCCTTCCCCGGGACCGGTATATTGGGAACTCACCGGCCTGGACGGGCGGAGGGTGTATGCCGGAAACGCCAGCTGTTCCTTCCGGATTAACTGTAGCAGCCTTCCTTCCGGCATGTACATCCTGAGCGGGCGGGGAGAGGGCTTCCAGTTCCGGAGAAAGGTCATTGTCGGGCATTAGCGGAACCTACCGGGCTGCGGGCAGTTCAGGGCATTCTTCCCAGGATTCCTCTTTAAAGCGGATGTGGTAACAGCGCGAATCGTGCCCGTTGGTGATTACCAGCCAGGGCACCCGGTAGGCAAGGTTGTACCGCGCGGCCTGGTCGATGGTTTGCTGGGCAAGCGGGATTTCGGGGCGCTTGCATTCGGCCAGGATCAGCGGCTTTCCGTTCCTGTCGAAAACCGCCAGGTCAATGCGCCCTTTTTTACGGCCGGATACCACGCCTTTCTCCACCTGCATCCTCGTAAAAGCATATCCCAGTTCAAGGTGGAGATAAGCGATCAGCTGCTGCCGGACAAACTCTTCCGGGGTGAGAGCCACGTATTTCCTGCGCACGGGGTCCCACACCTCGCTGCCTCCGGCCCGTAGCCGCATGGGATAGGTTCCTTTCAGCTGCATACGGCCCGAATCTACTGAAATCCCTAATTTTAGGGCTCATGAAAACCAAAGAGGAAATTGTGCGCAACTGGCTGCCGCGCTATACAGGTCGCGAACTGGAAGACTTTACCAAATACATATTGCTGGTCAACTTCGACAATTACGTGTTGCGCTTTGCCGAAATGTTCGGGGTAGAACCGGTGGGG